>NZ_JBVIPD010000001.1:138015-412666 GCF_055578235.1 Streptomyces sp. NPDC033136 | reverse complement strand
CGACTACACTGTTACCCGGACCCCCGTGGAGCCCCCCATCCTCCCCCCCCCCCCCCCCCCCTCTCCCCTCCCCCCCCCCCCCCCCCCCCCCCCCCACTCCCCACAGATCGCCTACTTCGGCTGCGGCTTGCGCACCGACAGGTGCAGCTCCTTCAGCCGCGCCTCCTCCAGCTCCGTCGGCGCGCCCATCATCAGGTCCTGGGCGTTGCCGTTGAGCGGGAAGGCGATGGTCTCGCGGATGTTGGGCTCGTCGGCGAGCAGCATGACGATGCGGTCGACGCCGGGGGCGATGCCGCCGTGCGGCGGGGCGCCGAAGCGGAAGGCGCGCAGCATGCCGGCGAACTTCTCCTCGACGGTCTCCCTGTCGTATCCGGCGATCTCGAAGGCCTTGAGCATGATCTCCGGCTCGTGGTTCCGGATCGCGCCCGAGGACAGCTCGACGCCGTTGCAGACGATGTCGTACTGCCAGCCGAGGATGTCCAGCGGGTCCTGGGTCTCCAGGGCCTCCAGGCCGCCCTGCGGCATCGAGAAGGGGTTGTGCGAGAAGTCGATCGCGCCGGTCTCCTCGTCCTTCTCGTACATCGGGAAGTCGACGATCCAGCAGAACCGGAAGACGCCCTCCTCGAAGTGCCCGGCGCGCTTGGCGGCTTCCACGCGGACCGCGCCCATGATCTTGGAGACCTCGTCGAAGTCGCCCGCGCCGAAGAAGACGGCGTGGCCGGCCGCCAGCGACAGGCGCTTGGTCAGCTCGGCGACGTTCTCCTCGGTGAGGAACTTGGCGATCGGGCCGGACAGCGAGCCGTCCTCGGCGACGCGGACCCAGGCCAGGCCCTTGGCGCCCTGCGAGACGGCGTAGTCGCCGAGCTGGTCGAAGAACTTGCGGGGCTGGCCCGAGACGTCCGGCACCGGCAGGGCCCGCACGTGCTTGCCGGCGAAGGCCTTGAACTCCGAGCCCTCGAAGATGTCGGTGATGTCGACGAGTTCGAGCTGGGCGCGCAGGTCGGGCTTGTCGGAGCCGTACTTCAGCATCGCCTCGCGGAACGGGATCCGCGGGAACGGCGAGGTGACGTGGCGGCCGCCGCCGAACTCCTCGAACAGCTCCGTCATCAGCTTCTCGACGGGCCGGAAGACGTCCTCCTGCTCGACGAAGCTCATCTCGACGTCGAGCTGGTAGAACTCGCCCGGCGAGCGGTCGGCGCGCGCGTCCTCGTCACGGAAGCAGGGCGCGATCTGGAAGTAGCGGTCGAAGCCGGAGATCATCAGCAGCTGCTTGAACTGCTGGGGCGCCTGGGGGAGGGCGTAGAACTTGCCCGGGTGCAGGCGGGACGGGACGACGAAGTCGCGGGCCCCCTCGGGGGAGGTCGCGGACAGGATCGGCGTCGCCATCTCGTTGAAGCCCAGCGCCGTCATCTTGTGGCGGATGGCCGAGATGACCGCCGTGCGCAGCATGATGTTGCGGTGCATGCGCTCGCGGCGCAGGTCCAGGAAGCGGTACTCCAGGCGCCGCTCCTCGTTGACCCCGTCCTCGGCGTTGATCGTGAAGGGCAGCGGGGCGGCCGCGCCGAGCAGCTCGACCTCGCCGACCTCGACCTCAACCTCACCGGTGGGCAGGTCGGGGTTGACGTTCTCGGCGCCGCGGGAGACGACCTTGCCGTCGACGCGGACGGTCGACTCCTTGGAGAGCTTGTCGAGGGCCTCGTAGGCGGGGGTGCCGGGACGGGCCACGAGCTGCGTGATGCCGTAGTGGTCGCGCAGATCGATGAAGAGGATGCCGCCCAGGTCGCGCCGATTGTGCAGCCAGCCACTCAGCCGGACGTCGGTGCCGACGTCAGAGGAGCGGAGCTCGCCGCAGGTGTGGGACCTGTACCGATGCATCGTCGTTCATCCAGTCTTCGCTGATCGGGGTCTGTGTTTCACGTGAAACTGGTCCCCAGCGTACCGGGCAGGCGAAGATCGGCTCTCCACAGTTATCGATACAGTTGTCGTTCGCGCACGCCGCGGAAGTGATCGTGCGCGTGCCGGCCTTCGGTGGCAGTGTTCGATCGACTCTTCTTAAAGTAGGTCAATGCGCACTGGCGAGCCCCTGCCCGCCGTGGGGGAGGCCCTCGCCGCCCTCGCGACCGGCCTGTGGCACTGGGACACCGCCACCGGGCTGGTCACGGTCGACGCCGAGGCGGCTCGGTTGCTCGGGCTGCCCGCCGAGCAGGTCAGCCTCACGGAGGCCCAGGCCCGGGCCCGGCTGCACCCGGTCGACTGGAACGAGATCACCGGAGTGATCCAGCTCGCCGTCGCCGAGGGCACCCTCGCCGAGGTGCGGATCCGGATCATGGACGAGCAGGGCCGGGTCGTCCGGGTCGTCCGCAGCCGCTCCAAGCCGGCCTTCGACCGGGTCCGCAAGGCGTACCGCCTGATCGGCACCCTCCAGGAGGTCACCGAGCCGACGCCGGGCACTCCGGCCGGGCGCAGCGCGGTCACCGGCGACTGGCGGCGCTCGCGGGAGGCGTTCCTGCTGGACGCGGGCCGGGCGCTGGCCGAGGCGCGTTCCACCCAGGAGGTCCTGCGGGTCACGGCCAATCTGTCGATGCCCGGGTTCTCGCCGGACGGGCTGGCGGTGTTCGGCGTGGAGGGCGACCGGCTCACGGTCATCGGCCATCACGGGCAGCAGCGGGGCACCGAGAGCCCCTTCTCGGACATGCCGCTGGACACGGACTACCCGGCCGCCGAGGTGGTGCGGACCGGCCGGGCCGTGTACCTGTCCTCCGCCGAGCAGTACAAGGCCCGCTATCCGCTGACCTGGCCGCTGGCCGAGCGCTTCGGCCGCCGGTCCTGGGCGTTCCTCCCGCTGACCGTGGCCGGCCGCACGATGGGCGCCTGGATGGCGGCGTTCACCTATCCGGTCGCGTTCACCCCGGACGAGCGGTCCGTGCTGGCGACCGTGGCGCGGATGCTGGCGCAGGCCCTGACCCGGGCGGGCGTGGCCGAGAGCGAGCGGGCGCTGACCGACGGACTCCAGCGGACGATGCTGCCGAGGCTCGGCCCGCAGCGCATCCCGGGCATGAGTGTCGCCGCCCGCTACGTCCCCACCGGCGGCGGACTCCAGGTCGGCGGTGACTGGTACGACGTGATCCCGCTGCCGAGTGGACGGTTCGCGCTGGTCATCGGTGACGTCCAGGGCCATGACGTCCGGGCGGCGGGTCTGATGGGCCAGCTGCGGATCGCCCTGCGGGCCTACGCCTCGGAGGGCCACCGCCCGGACGCGGTGCTGTCCCGAGCCTCCCGTTTCCTGCACGGCATCAGCGACGAGGACCCGGCCGACGCACGCTTCGCGACCTGCGTCTACGTCGAGGTCGACCCGGCGACGGGCCTGCTGGACATCGCCCGTGCCGGGCACCCGGACCCGGCGATCCGGATGGCCGACGGCACGGTACTGACGCGGCCGACGTCGGGCGGTCTGCCGCTGGGCATCGACCCGGACGCCGACTACCCGACGACCCGGCTCGCGCTGGAACCCGGCGAGACCATGCTGATCTGCACCGACGGCCTGATCGAGACCGGCGGCCACGACCTGGACACCGGCTGGCGGCGGCTGCGCGTGATCCTCGAGGAGCACAAGGGGGATCTGGAGGAACTCGCCGACACCCTGGTGCAGGCCGTGCACGGGCCGTCCTCGCACCACACCACCGGCCCGCTGGCCGACCGTCGCGAGGACGACATCGCGATGCTGCTGCTGAGCCGGGACGGCGAGGGCTGCGGCTGCGGTGGGTCCACGTCCGTACGGCCTCCGGTCCGGCGCTCGGTGCTGACGGTCGCGCAGGCCGAGCCCGAGCGGGTCGCGGTGTCCCGGCAGCAGCTGCGGGAACTGCTGCACGACTGGACCACGCCGGACCAGGTCGACTCGGCGGTGCTGCTGCTGTCCGAGCTGCTGACGAACGTCCTCGTGCACACCGACTCCGACGCGCTGCTCGTCGCCGAGATCACCGGGGAGGTGGGGGAACGGCGGCTGCGGATCGAGGTAGCGGACACCGGCGACGAGCTGCCGCACAAGCGCAGGCCCGGGGAGCTGGCGTCCTCCGGCCGCGGCCTGGTGCTGATCGAACTGCTCGCGCACACCTGGGGGGTGGACCCGCGCGGCCAGGGCAAGAGCATCTGGTTCGAGCTCTACGAGTCCGTGAACGGTTCGGGCGACGGGTCGTGGCCGCCGTAGTGGGGCACGGCTCCCCGGGCGGCGTGGCGCCGGGGCGGCTTCGGGCAGCAGGGGGTGAAGCCCCGCACCGGCCCACCCGAGCACCCGCCTGGCGGGCCGTCCCGTCAGGAGGGCCCGCAAGGGTGACAGGGCGTCAGCGGCCCCGGGTGCCGGCTCAGTCCTGCGGACCGCTCTCCGTCATCCCGTGCACCGCCGGGACCGTGCCCAGGCGGCCCTTCTGGAAGTCCTCGAAGGCCTGCATGAGTTCGTCCTTGGTGTTCATCACGAACGGGCCGTAGTGGGCCATCGGCTCCCGGATCGGCTGCCCGCCGAGCAGGACTACCTCGAGGTCCGGCGTGTGGGAGTCCTGCTTCTCGTCCGCGCGGACGGTCAGGGAGCCGCCCGCGCCGAAGACCGCCGTCTGGCCGAGGTGGATCGGGCGGCGCTCGGCACCGACCGAGCCCTTGCCCGCCAGCACGTACGCCAGGCCGTTGAAGTCCTCCCGCCAGGGCAGCGTGACCTCCGCACCCGGCGCCACCGTCGCGTGGATCATCGCGATCGGCGTGTGCGTGATGCCGGGGCCGGCGTGCCCGTCCAGCTCACCGGCGATCACTCGCAGCAGCGCGCCGCCGTCGGGCGTGGTCAGCAGCTGGACGTTGCCGCCGCGGATGTCCTGGTAGCGCGGAGGCATCATCTTGTCCCTGGCCGGGAGGTTCACCCACAGCTGGAGGCCGTGGAAGAGACCGCCGGACATGACCAGGTGCTCCGGCGGGGCCTCGATGTGCAGCAGGCCCGAGCCGGCCGTCATCCACTGGGTGTCCCCGTTGGTGATGGTGCCGCCACCGCCCTGGGAGTCCTGGTGGTCGAAGATCCCGTCGATGATGTAGGTGACGGTCTCGAAGCCGCGGTGCGGGTGCCAGGGCGTGCCTTTGGGCTCGCCCGGCGCGTAGTCCACCTCACCCATCTGGTCCATCATGATGAACGGGTCGAGATGGCGGTAGTTGATTCCCGCGAACGCCCGGCGCACCGGGAAGCCCTCGCCCTCGAAACCGCTCGGAGCGGTCGTGACGGCGAGCACGGGACGTGCCGCGGCATCGGCAGGCGCGGTCACACGGGGCAGCGTCAACGGGTTCTCGACGGTCACAGCAGGCATGTCGGTTCCTCCTCGGGTACACCCAGTTTAGTTGAGCGTTGAACTTCCTGCCACCCCAACAGAGAAAACCGGGCCGGCATTCCCGGGCGACGGCGCAGCGAACCACGGGGCACCGGCATGACGAAAGGCCGCCGCCCCGCTGCGGGGTGACGGCCTTCGTACATCCCGTGCCCAGGATGCCCAGCGCCACGGCCGGGACCGGCCTGGAGCTCGGCCTGGAGGGCCTGGCGCTACGCCTGCCGAAGCCGAAGGAGGTCAGCCGCTCTCTGCGCGGCGATGGCGTCAGCCGTACATCCGGCGCATCGCGAACTCGACCATCTGCTCCACGGCCTTCGCGTCGAACACCATGCGGTGCTCGCCCTCCATGTCGATGACGAAGCCGTAGCCGGTCGGCAGCAGGTCCAGCACCTCGGCGCCGGTGATCACGAAGTACTTGGACTCCTTGCCGGCGTACCGGCGCAGCTCCTTGAGCGTGCTGAACATCGGGATCACCGGCTGCTGGGTGTTGTGCAGCGCGAGGAAGCCGGGGTTGTCGCCGCGCGGGCAGTAGACCTTCGACGTCGCGAAGACCTGCTGGAAGTCCTCGGCGGCCATCTGCCCGGTGGTGAACGCGCGCACCGCGTCCGTGAGCGAGGGCGGGGACGGCTCGGGGTACAGCGGCGGCTGCTGCCCGTACCCGCCGGACATCGGCTGCTGCGGAGGGGCGTACTGCCCTTGCGGGCCCGCTGTCTGGTCGTAGCCGTACATGGGCGCAAGCGTACCGAGAGCGACCGGGCGCCGGGCCGGTACGGGCTCCCTGGCAGAACCGACAGCGGCTTGACAGCGAACCGACAGCGGCCGCCCTGGCTTCCCACAGTTGCCGCTCATAGCGTCTGCCGTGCACGGGCCAGCACCTGAGACGGCAGCACACAGCGAGGAGACAGCCATGCACCGACACCACGACGACGAGGTCCACGAGCACGACAGAGGGCTCTCCTACGACCTTCCCGTTCTCGCCCGCCGCCGCATGATCCGGCTGCTGGCCGGCGCGAGCCTGGTCCCGCTGGTGGGCTGCGCCTCGGACGAGGGCACCTCGGCGTCCTCCTCTTCCTCGTCCGCCTCGTCCGCCGAGTGCGCGACCATCCCGAGCGAGACCGCCGGCCCCTACCCCGGCGACGGCTCGAACGGCGTGAACGTCCTGAAGGAGAGCGGTGTCGTCCGCAGCGACATCACCAAGAGCTTCGGCGACTCCGCGGGCGGCACCGCCGAGGGCGTGCCTCTGACGGTCACCCTGACGGTCGTGGACGCCGCCTCCGGCTGCGGCACACCGAAGAAGGGCGCCGCCGTCTACCTGTGGCACGCCGACCGGGACGGCAAGTACTCCCTGTACTCGGACGGCGTCACGGACGAGAACTACCTGCGGGGCGTGCAGGAGACGGACGACAAGGGCCAGGTCACGTTCAAGAGCGTCTTCCCCGGCTGCTACGACGGCCGCTGGCCGCACATCCACTTCGAGGTCTACGGCAGCCTGGCCGACGCCACGGCGGCCACCTCCATCACGAACACCTCGCAGCTCGCCTTCCCGAAGGACACCTGCGAGGAGGCGTACGCGGCGGAGGGCTACGGCCAGAGCGTGACGAACCTCGACCGGGTCTCCCTGGAGACGGACAACATCTTCAGCGACGGCTACGGCCGGCAGCTGGCGACGGTGAAGGGCAGCGCGACGGAGGGTTACACGGCGACACTGACGGTTCCGGTGTGACCTGTCACAGATGACCGGATCGGGGTTGCGTCTTATTACTGACGGGTAGCATCATCGTAGCTACTTGTTGGTATATGACTAGCGCGAGGATCCAGTGCCTCGCCGATCTCTCTAGGGAGCCGGGAGCCGTCGCCATGGGGCACTACAAGTCGAATCTCCGCGACATCGAGTTCAACCTCTTCGAAGTACTCGGGCGCGACAAGGTGTACGGCACCGGCCCGTTCGAGGAGACGGACGTCGAGACCGCGAAGAGCATCCTCGAGGAGATGACCCGCCTCTCGGAGAACGAGCTGGCCGAGTCCTTCATCGACGCCGACCGCAACCCGCCGGTCTTCGACCCCGAGACCAGCACCGCGCCGGTCCCGGCCTCCTTCAAGAAGAGCTACCAGGCCTTCATGGACTCCGAGTACTGGCGCCTCGGCCTGCCCGAGGAGATCGGCGGCACCACCTCGCCCCGCTCCCTGATCTGGGCGTACGCCGAACTGATCCTGGGCGCCAACCCGGCCGTGTGGATGTACTCCTCGGGCCCGGCCTTCGCCGGCATCCTCTTCGAGGAGGGCAACGAGGTCCAGAAGCACATAGCCAAGTTCGCCACCGAGAAGCAGTGGGGCTCCACGATGGTGCTCACCGAGCCCGACGCGGGCTCCGACGTGGGCGCCGGCCGCACCAAGGCCGTGCAGCAGGAGGACGGCTCCTGGCACATCGAGGGCGTGAAGCGCTTCATCACCTCCGGTGAGCACGACATGTCCGAGAACATCCTCCACTACGTGCTGGCCCGCCCCGAGGGCGCCGGCCCCGGCACCAAGGGCCTGTCCCTCTTCCTCGTCCCGAAGTACCTCTTCGACTTCGAGACCGGCGAGCTGGGCGAGCGCAACGGCGTCTACGCCACCAACGTCGAGCACAAGATGGGCCTGAAGGCCTCCAACACCTGCGAGATGACCTTCGGCGACCGGCACCCCGCCAAGGGCTGGCTGATCGGCGACAAGCACGACGGCATCCGCCAGATGTTCCGCATCATCGAGTTCGCCCGCATGATGGTCGGCACGAAGGCGATCTCCACGCTGTCCACGGGCTACCTGAACGCGCTGGAGTACGCCAAGGAGCGCGTCCAGGGTCCCGACCTGGCGAACTTCATGGACAAGACCGCGCCGAAGGTCACCATCACCCACCACCCGGACGTGCGCCGCGCGCTGATCACGCAGAAGGCGTACGCGGAGGGCATGCGCGCCCTGGTGATGTACACGGCCTCGATCCAGGACGCGATCCAGATCAAGGAGGCCGCGGGCGAGGACGCCGCCACCGAGCACGCGCTGAACGACCTGCTCCTGCCCATCGTCAAGGGCTACGGCTCCGAGAAGGGCTACGAGCAGCTCGCCCAGTCGCTGCAGACCTTCGGCGGCTCCGGCTTCCTGCAGGAGTACCCGATCGAGCAGTACATCCGGGACTCCAAGATCGACACCCTCTACGAGGGCACCACGGCGATCCAGGGCCAGGACTTCTTCTTCCGGAAGATCGTCCGCAACCAGGGCGCCGCGCTGAACTCCCTCGCCGAGGACATCAAGAAGTTCCTGGCCCTCGGCACGGGCGGCGAGGAGCTGGCCGGTGCCCGCGAGCACCTCGCCAAGGCCGCGGTCGAGCTGGAGGCCATCGTCGGCGTGATGCTCACCGACCTCGCGGCCACCGAGCAGGACGTCAAGAACATCTACAAGGTCGGGCTCAACACCACCCGCCTGCTGATGGCCTCCGGTGACGTGGTCGTCGGCTACCTGCTGCTCAAGGGCGCCGCGATCGCCGCCGAGAAGCTGGAGACCGCCTCCGCCAAGGACAAGGCCTTCTACACAGGCAAGATCGCCGCGGCCAAGTTCTTCGCCGCGAACGTGCTGCCGGGCGTCACCCTGGCCCGCAAGGTCGCCGAGGGCGTCGAGCTGGACCTGATGGAGCTGGACGAGGCCGCGTTCTAGGACCCCTCACGTCCGCTGTTCGAGGGCCTGTTCCCTTCCCGGGGGAACGGGCCCTCGTCCGTCGTTAAGGTGAACCCATGACCGAACCAGCCCGCTTCGACCGCGGCCACACCGACGACCTCATGACCTTCCTGGCGGCGAGCCCCTCGCCGTACCACGCCGTGGCCACGGCTGCCGAACGGCTGGAGAAGGCCGGCTTCCGGCAGGTCGCCGAGACGGACGCCTGGGACGGGACCACCGGCGGCAAGTACGTGCTGCGCGGCGGCGCGATCGTCGCCTGGTACGTGCCCGAGGGCGCCGCGCCCCACACGCCCTTCCGGATCGTCGGCGCCCACACCGACTCCCCCAACCTGCGCGTCAAGCCGCTCCCCGACAGCGGGGCGCACGGCTGGCGCCAGGTCGCCGTGGAGATCTACGGCGGACCGCTGCTCAACTCCTGGCTGGACCGCGACCTGGGCCTCGCCGGCCGGCTGACCCTGCGCGACGGCTCGACGCGCCTGGTCAACGTCGACCGGCCGCTGCTGCGCGTGCCCCAGCTCGCCATCCACCTGGACCGCTCGGTGACGGCCGACGGCCTCAAGCTCGACAAGCAGCGGCACATGCAGCCCGTCTGGGGCCTGGGCCACGACGTCCGCGACGGCGACCTGATCGCCTTCCTGGAGGAGACGGCCGGCATTCCCGCGGGCGAGGTCACCGGCTGGGACCTCATGACGCACTCCGTGGAACCGCCCGCCTACCTGGGCCGCGACCGCGACCTGCTGGCCGGCCCGCGCATGGACAACCTGCTGTCGGTGCACGCCGGCACCGCGGCCCTCGCGGCCGTCGCCTCGTCGTCGTCCCAACCGGCCTCCATCCCGGTCCTGGCCGCCTTCGACCACGAGGAGAACGGCTCCCAGTCCGACACAGGCGCGGACGGGCCGCTGCTCGGCAACGTGCTGGAGCGCTCGGTGTTCGCCCGCGGCGGCTCCTACGAGGACCGGGCCCGCGCCTTCGCCGGCACGGTCTGCCTGTCCTCCGACACCGGCCACGCCGTCCACCCCAACTACGCGGAGCGGCACGACCCGACGCACCACCCGCGCGTCAACGGCGGCCCGATCCTCAAGGTCAACGTCAACAACCGCTACGCCACGGACGGTTCGGGCCGCGCGGAGTTCACGGCGGCCTGCGAGGCGGCCGACGTGCCCTTCCAGTCCTTCGTCTCCAACAACTCCATGCCCTGCGGCACCACGATCGGCCCGATCACCGCCGCCCGGCACGGCATCAGGACCGTCGACATCGGCGTGGCCATCCTGTCGATGCACAGCGCACGCGAACTGTGCGGCGCCGACGACCCGTTCCTCCTCGCGGGCGCGCTGACCGCGTTCCTGGAGAAGTAGAACAGGCCACCACCGCATGGGTGTTCCCCGCCGGGGTACCCGGTGTGCGGGACCGGAACGACCGGACCGTACAGGGAGGCGACACTCATGGGCCTCGGCGGATGCATCATCCTCATCGCCGTGGGAGCCATCCTCACGTTCGCGACCGACTGGGACATGCAGGGGGTCAACCTCGACCTGGTCGGCATCATCCTGATGATCGTCGGACTGATCGGCGTCACCACGTTCAGCAGCATCGCCAGGCGTCGGCGCGTGGTGGTGCCCCCCACGACGCAGGTCGTCGAAGACCCGGCGGCACACCACCGCCGCGACGGATACAGCGACGGATACGGCGTGTGACGCCCGAGGCGGTCAGGCATCCGTCCCGGCCTGCACGAGGGAAAGCCGGTCCGCCCCCGCCCCGGTGAGGCGGACGGGCACGCTCCAGGGTTCGGGTTCGAGGGCGCGGGGACACATCCGTCCCCGCGCCCTCGCCGCTGCCCGGCGGCTCCGGCGGGGTCGCCCCAGGCCGGCGACTGACCTTCCGGCACCTGCGGTCAGCCGAGCGCGTGCCCCGTCGTGGCGTCCACGTGGCCGGGTACCTCGTCGTGACGGTCGCCCACCGTCAGGGTGCCGGTCGGTTCGAACATGAGGATCGCGGTCGGGACGGGGGCGTACGGCTTGTGTTCGGTGCCGCGGGGGACCGTGAAGACGCTGCCCTTGGGGAGGACGACCGTGCGCTCTCCGGCCGGCTCGCGCAGGCCGATGTGCAGCTCGCCGTCGAGGACGAGGAAGAACTCATCGGTGTGGTCGTGGACGTGCCAGACGTGCTCGCCCTCGACCTTGGCGATCCGGACGTCGTAGTCGTTGACAGCGGTGGCGATGCGGGGGCTCCACTGCTCCGAGAAGGAGTCCAGGGCAGCGGCGAGGGAGACGGGTTCCTGGGTCATGAGGCGATCCTGCGGGGTGCCGTACGCGGGGCGCGAGTGCTAGGAATCGCACATGCCGCAAGAATCCTCGCAGCGCCTCCAGCGTCTCCACCGGGTCGTGCTGCTGGTCGACGAGAACTCCAACCCGTTCGAGATGAGCTGCGCCATCGAGGTGTTCGGGCTGCGCAGACCGGAGCTGGGGCGGGAGCTGTACGACTTCCGGCTGTGTGCCGCCGCGCCGCACACCCGGATGCGGGACGGTTTCTTCACGCTGACCGGCGTGGCCGGGCCGGAGGCCGCCGAGGACGCGGACACCCTGATCGTGCCGAACCGGCCCGACACCGGCACGCCCCGTGCGCCGCGCGTCCTGGACGTCGTACGCCGGGCACACGCGCGTGGTGCGCGGCTCGTCGGATTCTGCTCGGGCGCGTTCACGCTCGCGGAGGCCGGACTGCTGGACGGGCGGCGGGCGGCCTGTCACTGGATGTGGGCGCAGTCGTTCCGGGCGCGGTTCCCGGAGGTCCGGCTGGAGCCGGACGTGCTGTTCGTGGACGACGGCGACATCCTGACCGCGTCCGGCAGCGCCTCGGCGCTGGACCTGGGACTGCACCTCGTACGGCGTGATCACGGCGCGGAGGTCGCCAACCACGTCTCCCGCCGGCTGGTGTTCGCCGCACACCGGGACGGCGGGCAGCGGCAGTTCTTGGAGCGGCCGGTGCCGGAGGTGCGGGACGAGTCCCTGGCGCCCCTGCTGGCGTGGGCGCAGGAGCGGCTGGGCGAGCCGCTGACGGTGGCGGAGCTGGCCGCACGCGCACGGGTCAGCCCGGCCACGCTGCACCGCCGTTTCCGCGCCCAGCTCGGAACGACGCCGCTGGCGTGGCTCACCGGGGAGCGCGTGGCGCTGGCCTGCCGGCTGATCGAGCGGGGCGAGGAGCGGCTGGACGTGGTGGCGGCCCGGAGCGGGCTCGGTACGGGCGCCAACCTGCGGGCGCGACTGCGGCGGGCGACCGGGCTCAGCCCGTCGGCCTACAGACGGCGTTTCGGAACCGGTGGCGGGGAAGCCCTGGTCTCATGAGATTCCTCGTGTACGACCGGCTCCTCGGCTTCGGTGACGACTACTGGATCGAGGACGAGCACGGCAGCAAGGTGTTCCTCGTCGACGGCAAGGCCCTGCGGCTGCGGGACACCTGGGAGCTGAAGGACACCCAGGGGCACGTCCTCGTCGACATCCACCAGAAGATGCTCGCCCTGCGCGACACGATGGTGCTCCAGCGCGCCGGGGAGCCGCTGGCGACGATCCGCAGGAAACGCCTGTCCCTGCTGCGCAACCACTACCGGGTCTCCCTGGCCGACGGCAACGAACTCGACGTCAGCGGCAAGGTCCTCGACCGGGAGTTCGCCGTCGAGTACGACGGGGAGCTGCTGGCGGTGATCTCCCGGCGGTGGCTCACCCTGCGGGACACCTACGGCGTGGACGTCGTCCGCGACGACGCGGACCCGGCGCTGCTGATCGCGGTGGCGGTGTGCGTGATCCACCTGGCGGAGAAGGAGCGGGAGGACTGAGGGGTCCTCTCACCATGAACGCCGGTCAGGGCCGGCGCGGGGGCTGGAGTCCCAGCACCCGGTCCTTCAGCGCCGGGAACTGCTCCCGGGTCGTCGCGACCTTCCCCGGGTCGAACTCCACCGTGAGGACCTCCTCGCCGGCGCCGGCCTCGGCCAGCACCTCGCCCCACGGGTCGACCACGATCGAGTGACCGGCCTGGGGAACTCCGGCGTGCGTCCCGGCCGTTCCGCAGGCGACGACGAACGACTGGTTCTCGACCGCGCGGGCCTGGGCCAGCAGCGTCCAGTGGGACCGGCGGCGTTCCGGCCAGCCCGCCGGCACCACCAGCGTCTCGGCACCGGCGTCGACGAGAGAGCGGAAGAGTTCGGGGAAGCGGAGGTCGTAGCAGGTGGCCAGCCCCAGGGTGGTCGACGGCAGACGAACCGTCACCGGTTCGGTGCCCGCGCCCATGAGCACGGCTTCGCCCTTGTCGAAGCCGAAGCGGTGGATCTTGCGGTAGGCGGCGGCCAGATCGCCGGAGGGCGAGAAGACGAGGGAGGTGTTGTACAGGGGACCGTCCGGATCGCGCTCGGGAATCGACCCCGCGTGCAGCCACACGCCCGCGTCGCTCGCGGCCTTCGCCATCGCCTCGTACGTCGGCCCTTCGAGCGGCTCGGCCTCGCGCCCGAAGTCCTCGTAGGCGAAGGCGCCCGTGGTCCACAGCTCCGGCAGGACGACGAGATCGGCTCCGGCCTGCTCCCGGACCGACGCGACCACGCGCCGGCGGCGCGCTTCGACCGATTCGTCCTCGTTCACGGCGATCTGGATCACAGAGGCGCGCACACTACCACCGTCCTGGCATTCGAGCCGTCCACACGGGCCTACGATCGTCACACGAAAGCACTGCCGGGGTGCCTCACAGCAGCGTAACTTAGCTCGCAAGACGCCCGCCGACAGCCGCCACCTCCCACTGGCAACGCCGCCACCACCTGCCCGTGCACCGACCGCCGAGGGGTCCCGTTCCGTGAGTCTGCATCCCACCCTCCAGCCCTACGCCGACGCCTGGACCCACTCCATCGAAGCGATATCCGAGCTGGTGGGGCCGCTCGCGGAGGCAGAGTGGAACCGGCGCACGCCCTGCCCGGGGTGGTCGGTGCGGGACGTGGTCTCCCATGTCATCGGCCTGGACTGCGAGATGCTCGGCGACCCGCGCCCCATCCACAGCCTCCCGCGCGACCTCTTCCACGTCACCAACGAGCACCAGCGTTACATGGAGATGCAGGTCGACGTCCGCCGCCACCACACGGCGCCGGAGATGACCTCCGAGCTGGAGTACGTGATCATCCGCCGCAACCGGCAGCTGCGCAACGAGTCGCGTGACCCGGGCACGAAGGTGCGGGGGCCACTCGGCAGCGAGCTCACGCTCGAGGAGTCGATGCGGCGCCACGCGTTCGACGTGTGGGTGCACGAGCAGGACCTGCGCACGGCCCTCGGCCGGCCCGGCAGCCTCGACTCCCCCGGCGCGCACGTCGCCCGTGACGTGCTCCTCGGCGAACTTCCGCGCGTGGTGGCCGAGGACGCGCAGGCACCGCGCAGTTCGGCGGTCGTCTTCGACGTCCACGGTCCCCTCGAGTTCCTGCGCACGATCCGCGTCGACATCCAGGGCCGGGGCACCCTGGAGACGGCCCCCGCACTCGGCCCCGCCGCGACCCTCACCCTCGACTGGGAGACGTACGTACGCCTGGCCTGCGGCCGCGTCACGCCGGAGTCGGTGACCGACCGGGTGAAGACGGAGGGCGACCCGGAACTGACGGCGGCGATCCTGCGCAACTTCACGGTGACGCAGTAATCCCGCTGCGGGCAGTCGTGCCACTGGGGCGTCGGGGTCCCCCCTGCTGGAAGAGCTTGGGGGGAGGCCCCCCCGCTTTGCCGGGCGGCGCATCCACCCGCCCCCAGCACCGGCGGACAGTGCGGCAAAACCCCGTGCCGGCCACTCGCCGGTCCCCGTAGCGTCCCTGAGCATGACAACCCCACCCCGCCACACCCGTCTCACCTTCCACGGCCCCCTGTCCGAGGCACGGGCCGAGCAACTCGTGACCCGCCTGACGGGCAACGCCCCCACAACCGTCCTCGACATCGGCTGCGGCTGGGGCGAGCTGATGCTCCGCATCCTGGCCACCGCTGCGAAGGCAACCGGCACCGGCATCGACATCAACCCCGAGGACCTGGCCCGCGCCCGCCGGGCCGCCGAGGAACGGGGGCTGACCGACCGGGTCCGTTTCCTCGAGGAATCCGCCACCGAGACCTCCCACGGCCCCGCCGACCTCGTCCTGTGCGTGGGCGCGAGCCAGGCCCTCGGCAGCCACCTGCCCCAAGCCCTCGGCGAACTACGCGGGCTCGTCTCCGACCACGGCCGTGTCCTGCTCGGCGAGGGCTTCTGGCAACGCCCTCCGACCCCGGCCGAACTGTCCCGCATGTGGCCGGGCGCCGCCCCCACCGACCACCACGACCTCGCGACCGTGGTGGACCTGGCGATCGACGCCGGGTTCCGGCCGGAGTGGACGGAGACCGCGAGCCTCGACGAATGGGAGGAGTTCGAGTCGGCGTACCTCGCGGACGTCGAGGTGTGGCTCGCCGAACACCCGGGGCACCAGCTCGCGGCCGAGACCCGGGAGCGCGCCGACCGCCACCGAGCCGCCTGGCTCACCTACCGCGGCGTCCTCGGCCTCGCCTACCTCACCCTCGTACCCGTGGCGGCCCGCTGACCTACGCCGGGACGTGCACCGTCTCCACCCGGCTCGCCACCAGCCGCTCCCGCTCCCGCCGGGCCGCCTGCCGGCGCAGTCGCAGGATCTGCGCGGCCCCGAAGGCCTGGAGCACGAACACCGCCGAGAAGGCCACGGTGTAGTCGTCGCCGGTGGCGTCCAGCAGCATCCCGATCGCGAACAGCGTGGTCATGGAGGCCACGAAGCCGCCCATGTTGGTGATGCCGGAGGCGGTGCCCTGCCGCTCGGGCGGGTTCGCCGGGCGGGCGAAGTCGAAGCCGATCATCGACGCGGGCCCGCACGCCCCGAGCACCGTGCACAGCACGATCAGCAGCCACATCGGGGCGTGCGCGCCGGGGTAGGCCAGCGTCGCCGCCCACAGGGCCGCCGTCGTCCCGACCGTGCCCAGCGCGAGCGGCAGCCGCGCCCCGTGGTGCCGGGCGACGACCTGCCCGTAGACCAGGCCGACGACCATGTTCGAGAGCACGACGAGCGTGAGGAGTTCGCCGGCCGCGGCGCGGGAGAGCCCCTGCGCCTCGACCAGGAAGGGCAGGCCCCAGAGCAGCAGGAACACCATCGCCGGGAACTGGGTGGTGAAGTGCACCCACAGGCCGAGCCGGGTCCCCGGCTCCCGCCAGGCCGCGGCGATCTGCCGCCGTACGTAGGCGGCGCCCTGGTGCGGGAGCGGCTCCGGCTCGTGGCCCTCCGGGTGGTCCTTCAGGAACAGCAGCACCAGCACGAACACCACGGCCCCGGCGATCGCGCTGCCCGCGAACGCCGCCGTCCAGCCGATCCCGTGCAGCAGCCGGGCGAGGACGAGCGTGGAGACCAGGTTGCCCGCCATGCCGACCAGCCCCGCGAACTGGGCGACGAGCGGCCCGCGCCGGGCCGGGAACCACCGACTGCCCAGGCGCAGCACGCTGATGAACGTCAGCGCGTCACCGCAGCCGAGCAGCGCCCGGGAGGCGAGCGCCATGCCGTACGAGGGGGAGAACGCGAAGCCCAGCTGCCCAGCCGTGAACAGCACCGCGCCGAGCGCCAGCACCTTCTTGGTGCCGAGCCGGTCGACCAGCAGCCCGACGGGTATCTGCATGCCCGCGTAGACCAGCAGCTGGAGGATCGAGAACGTGGCGAGCGCGGAGGCGTTGACGTGGAAGCGGTCGGCGGCGTCGAGGCCGGCGACGCCCAGGGACGTGCGGAAGATGACGGCGACGAAGTAGACCGAGACGCCGACGCCCCAGACGGCCAGGGCCCGCCGGCCGCCCGGAGGATCGTCAGGCAGCGTGGTGGAGCTCATCGGACCTCCCCCCGGGCCAGGTGCGAGAACCAGCCGACGTGCCGGTGGACGAGCCCGACGGCCGCCTCGGCGTCCCCGGCGCGCAGCGCGTCGAGGATCTCCCCGTGTTCGGCGAGGGTCTTGGCGATCCGGTCGGGGTGGGAGTGCATGACCGCGACGCCCATGCGCAGCTGGCGGTCGCGCAGCTGGTCGTAGAGGCGGGAGAGGATCTCGTTGCCGCCGCTGCGGACGATCTCGGCGTGGAAGCAGCGGTCGGTGACGGCGGCGCCCGCGAGGTCCCCGGCGGCGGCCTGCTTCTTCTGCCGGGCCAGCAGCTCCTCCAGTCGCTCGATGAGCCCGGGGGGCGCGGGGACGGCCTTGCGCGCCGCGTGCTCCTCGACGAGCAGCCGGGTCTCCACCACGTCGGCGATCTCCTGCGCGGAGACGGGCAGTACCAGGGCGCCCTTCTTGGGGTAGAGCCGGATGAGCCCCTCGGCCTCCAGCCGGAGCAGCGCCTCGCGTACCGGTGTGCGCGAGACCCCGACGGCCTCCGCGAGCTCGCCCTCGGTGAGGAGGGTGCCGCCCTCGTAGCGGCGCTCCAGGACACCCTGTTTGACGTGGGTGTAGACGCGGTCGGCGGCGGGCGGTTGCTTCACGGCCAAGGTCATGCCCACAGCATAGATACAACAGGTGTGCATGGATGCATCTGTCCAGTATGCGGAAGCGAATGTCACACGTCTGTGGCAAAGGAGGGGACCCCCTCGTCAACGGCGCATCCTTCTGTGCTAGTTACGAGTCAGACACGTGCGGCCTCCTTCCCCTCGTCCTCAACTCGGTCGCACCCTTGGGGCACTCGACATAATCGGGGTACTTCACTTGATAACCGGCATTCAGGGCACCCGTCTCCGCAGAGCCGCGGCCGTCGCCGTCACCACCGGCGCCATGCTCGCGACCGGTGCCCTCACCGTCGCGCCGGCGCAGGCCGCCTCGGCGCCCACGATCGCCGCCAAGGGCGGCTACGTGATGAACAGCGCGACCGGCAAGTCGCTCTACACCAAGGCTGCCGACACGCGCCGTTCGACCGGCTCGACCACCAAGATCATGACCGCCCTGGTGGTACTGAAGCAGTCGAACCTCAATCTGAACAGCAAGGTCACGGTCCAGAAGGCGTACAGCGACTACATCGTCGACAACAACTGGGCGTCGAACGCCAAGCTGATCGTCGGCGACAAGGTCACCGTCCGCCAGCTGCTGTACGGGCTGATGCTGCCGTCCGGCTGCGACGCGGCGTACGCCCTCGCCGACAAGTTCGGCTCGGGCTCGACGCGGGCGAAACGCGTGAAGTCGTTCATCGGCAAGATGAACACCACCGCCAAGGACCTGGGTCTGAAGAACACCCACTTCGACTCGTTCGACGGCATCGGCAAGGGCGCCAACTACTCCACGCCGCGCGACCTGACGAAGCTCGCCCGCGCGGCGATGAAGAACTCCACGTTCCGCACGGTCGTCAAGACGAAGAAGTACACGGCGAAGACGACCACCAAGTCCGGCGGCACGCGGACGATGGCACCCTGGCAGAACACCAACCCGCTGCTCGCGAGCTACACCGGCGCGATCGGTGTGAAGACCGGTTCGGGCCCGGAGGCCAAGTACTGCCTGGTCTTCGCCGCGACGCGGAACGGCAAGACGGTCATCGGCACGATCCTCGCCTCGACCAACGCGACCACGCGCAAGTCGGACGCGACGAAGCTGCTCAACTACGGCTTCACCAAGTAGGACAGCGCGCGAAGAGGGGGGCTCACCGCCGATGGCGGTGAGCCCCCCTTCCGCTGGTCAGGCAGCGGTGCGCTGGCGGCGCTCCAGCGCCCTGGCCGCCTTGCGGCGGCCGCCGGACAGCACGTTCACCGGGGCGCCCGCCCCGGCTCCCGGCTCCAGCCGCCACCCGCGGATCCGCGCCGCGGCCTGGGCGAGGCGCCGGTCACCGGGCCGTACGTCGATGGAGAACAGGGACTCGTCCGGCGTACGGTCGTCGCCGCCCCAGCGGACGACGCCGTCGAGCTCGGCGAGGATGTCGCGGATCACGACCTCCTGCTGCGGGAAGAAGCCGCCCCGGGCGCCGCGCGGGTAGAAGCCCGGCCGGATCCGCACCGCGGTGCCGGACGCCAGGTTGGACTCGGGCCTGCCCCGGCCGAGGCCGGACGGGTCGTGCCAGCCGACGACGTCGCCCCGGCGCAGGGTGTCGACCTCGTAGTGGAACCGGCGCAGCAGATGGACGAGGACGGTCTCCACGTCGCCCATGCGCACGGCGACCCCCTTGAGCGGGGTGCCGGGCACGGGGCGGGTGTAGACGGTGCCGCCGTCGTCGGCGACGTTCTCCATCTCCCAGCCGTTGTGGGAGCGCGTACCGGCCAGCACGCGCCGGGCGCGGTCCTGCGCGCTGCGCAGCGCGTCCCGTACGCGGGCCGGTATGGGGTTGTTCGCGTCGGCGTAGGCCTGGGACAGGAAGTGGGAGAGGGGCAGGGCGGCGACTCCCACGGCGCCGCCGACGGCGGCGACACGGCCGAGCAGGGCCCGGCGGGACAGACCGCGGCGGTGCGCGGCACCGGACACGGAGGTTCTGCGGGGAAGGAGGTTGAGCTTCAACGGAGTCTCTTCCTGGAGTTCTCCGCGCACACGCGCTCAGGCGTTGCGGAGGATGCTGTTGTACTTCTCGAAGATCTGGTAGACGGCCAGGCTCTGGTGCGTCTGGGACTCCACGTCGGGGTCCCAGGCCCGGTAGCGGCGCAGGAGCTCGGTGATCTCGAACTCGGCGAGGCCGAGGCGCATGGACCGCGGGGTGGTGACACGGTCGCCGGGCGGCAGTTGGCCGCCGGGCCTGCCCCGGGTGCCCCACAGGTGCATCAGGGCCGCGGTGCGCACGCTGAAGGCGTTGTCCTTGTTCAGCTGCCGCCACACGGCCCAGAGGTCGGCGTCCTTGGCCGGGTCGCGGTGGTCGCCGGTGGCGAAACCCCAGCCGACGCAGTGGTTCCAGGCCTGGATGGCGTCGGCCGCGCTGATCTCGCCGATGCCGGTGTGGGAGTCCCGCACGGAGCCGGAGCCCGTGAGGTGGTGGTCGGCGACCCGCTGGTCGGTGGCCTGGTCGGCGAGGCTGTAGTCGCGCATGGCCCAGTAGACGGCCGTCTGGATCAGCGCCTTGCGCATGGAGTACGTGCGTGACAGCTCGGTGATCAGCTCGTCCTGGCCCTGGATCGCCCCGACGGCCTGGGCGTTGGTGTAGAGCCGCGCGTCGTCGCCGATGCCGCCCAGGTCCGGGCGCCCGATCGACCGCATGTACCGGGCGAGGTCGGCCCGCAGCGCCGGTACCTGGCGGGCGTCGAAGGCGACGTCCGGGACGGGCGGCCGCGGCCGGTCGAAGGAGCCCTGCCCGGTGTCCCGCCCGGAGGTGATGTTCGCGTCGATCTCCAGCTGCCCGTCCCCGGAGCCGAGGGTGCGGATGACGAACTGGTCGTAGGCCCAGTCCTGCGGCAGCGGGTGCCCGGCGTTGCCCTCGAAGCCCGAGGACATGTCGGCCACGAAACTCGCCGTCGAGTAACCGGCCGCCCCGACCCGCGCGCACACGTTCCGGGAGCCGTACACCCCGATCTCGTACGGGTGGCCGGAGTCCGCCATCGCTTCCTTGATCCCCTTGAAGTGGGGCAGGACGTGCGCGGTGATCTCGGCGTCTATCGCGTCGAAGTCGACGGCGAAGAAGATCCGGGTGCCCTTCTTGAAGCCGTGGTCGAGGGCGGCGTTGACCGCCGCGTACCCGGCGGTGCGGCCGGCGACGTAGTCGAAGTCGGCTGCCTCGTTGTTGACGGTCTGGTAGATCGGGAAGCAGCGCAGGCCGTGCTGGGCGATGGTCTGCAACTCGCCCGGTTGGACGGCCTTCTCTGGCAGGGACTTGGCGCTCGGGTTGGTGAGGTAGCGGCCGACGTAGGCGATGCCGGCCGCCTTGAGGGTCGCCGCACGGGCCGGGGTGATCTTCGTGATGGTGTCGCAGGCCCGGGCGGGGCGGGACTGGTCGCCGTGGGACGCCAGGAGGGAGGCGAAGGTGGCGAAGTCGCCGTCACCGGTGACCGGGAGCGCCGCGAAGGTCTGGAAGGCCCGGACGGCCGAGGCGAGGGCGGAGTCGAAGGTGTCGGTGAGGGCGGCGGGCCGCCGGTTGAGCACCATCCCGGCGGAGAACAGCTGCACGTAGGCGCCCTTGTCGCCCTGCTTGACCGGGTGCGACTTCAGGGCCGACTGGGTGCCGGGCCCGAAGTTGCCGTTGGCGGTGCCGTCCGCCATGCCGGCCTCGTACTGCACGCCGAACACCAGCGCCCGGACCGTGTCCCGGGACACGCGCCCGTCGCAGGCGATCGCCAGGAAGTCCTGCCGGCCCAGGCAACGGCCGTTGAGCCACCGCTGGACGTCCCGCACCTGCTCGCTGCCCGAGGGGGCGAGGACGTACGCGTCCATCGTGAGCAGCGCCTTGAACACCTTGGGCGTCAAGCCGGCGCCCGGGAAGGCCCGTTCGACACCCATGTCCGTCTTGAGCCGCGTGACGGCCGCCCGGGTCCGGGCGCCGTAGGTGCCGTCGAGGTCGCCGCCGTCGTAGCCCTTGCAGTACAGGCCGGACTGGATGATGCGGCAGAAGTCGGGTGAGGGGACGGTGTCCGCGTTCAGCTCGGGATACTTCGCGGTCAGCGTGGAGAGCGTGGTGGGGCCGAAGTTGTCGGAGAGCGCCGTGATGCCCAGCTCGTACTGCAGAGCACGGGTCAGGGCGTACAGGGTGGGCCAGTCGGCTTCGCCGGTCTCCTCGACGGTCGTGCCGATACGGCTGCCGTAGACGGAGTTCACGAATCTCTGGGCCTTGAGCACCATAGGGTCGCGCATGGGGGGTTTGACTCTCTGTCAAGGACCGGGTTTCCCCCCTGGACACCGGGCCAGGTCCATCTTCTGGTGAGAGTGATCGTATGTCCGGCCAAACCGCTTACTGGTGGGGTACTTGGGCGGATCCGAGGAGCTTCCTGTGTGCATCGGCCCCCTCCCGTCAACCTCGCGGACACACGCCTGCGGCCCCCCGCCCGGCTGGGGCAGGGGGCCGCACCGGCGGGCTCACGCCCAGGTGATCAGGCGCTTCGGCTGCTCCAGGATCGCGGCCACGTCGGCCAGGACCTTCGAGCCCAGCTCGCCGTCGACCAGGCGGTGGTCGAAGGAGAGGGCCAGGGTGGTGACCTGGCGGGGCTTGACCTTGCCCTTGTGGACCCACGGCTGGAGCTTGATCGCGCCGACCGCGAGGATCGCCGACTCGCCCGGGTTGAGGAGCGGCGTGCCCGTGTCGACGCCGAAGACGCCGACGTTGGTGATCGTCACCGTGCCGCCCTGCATGGCCGCCGGGGACGTCTTGCCGTCCCTGGCCGTCGACACCAGCTCACCCAGCGACTCGGCCAGCTGCGGCAGGGTCTTGGCGTGCGCGTCCTTGATGTTCGGCACGAGCAGGCCGCGCGGGGTGGCGGCCGCGATGCCCAGGTTCACGTAGTGCTTGATCACGATCTCCTGGGCGGCCTCGTCCCAGGAGGCGTTGATCTCCGGGTGGCGCCGGATCGCGACGAGCAGGGCCTTGGCGATCAGCAGGAGGGGATTCACGCGCAGGCCCGCGAACTCCTTGTCCTCCTTCAGCTCCTCGACCAGCTTCATCGTGCGCGTCACGTCGACCGTCACGAACTCCGTGACGTGCGGCGCCGTGAACGCCGAGCCGACCATCGCCGCCGCCGTCGCCTTGCGGACCCCCTTGACCGGGACGCGGGTCTCACGGGCGGTGTCGTAGGAGGCCGGGGCCGAGGCGGAGACCGAGGCGGGTGCCGCCGGCTCGGCCGCCGGGGACGTGGCGGCGGCCACCGCCGCGTGCACGTCCTCGCGCGTGATGATGCCGTCCGGGCCGGTCGGAGTGACCGTCGTCAGGTCGACTCCCAGGTCCTTGGCGAGCTTGCGGACCGGGGGCTTGGCCAGCGGACGGTCCGCGCCCGCCGGGGCCGGGACGGTCGCGGCGGGCGCCGGGGCCGCCGGCGTGTGGCCGTTCAGCTCCGCCTGGATCGCCGGCGAGGCCTGCTGGACCGGGACCTCCGGGCCCTTGCGGGGGCGACGGCGGGTGGACGACGTCGCCACCCCGTAGCCCACCAGGACCGGCTGGCGGCCCGAGCCCGCGGCCTTGGGCTCCTCGGCGGGCTTCGCCGCGGTGGGCTGAGCGGTCGCGGACTGAGCGGTCGCGGTCTGCTCGGCGGCGGGCTGTTCGGCGGCGGGCGCGGGGGCGCCGCCGCTCACGTCCACCGCGATGATCGCCGTGCCCACGTCGACCGTGGTGCCCTCGGGGAAGTGCAGGTCCCGGACCACGCCGTCGTACGGGATGGGCAGCTCGACGGCCGCCTTCGCCGTCTCGACCTCGCACACCACCTGGCCGTCGGTGACCGTGTCACCGGGCTGGACGTACCACTTGAGGATCTCGGCCTCGGTGAGTCCCTCGCCCACGTCGGGCATCTTGAACTCGCGTACGGACGCTTCCGTCATCGTCGTCACGACCCTCTCCTCAGTACGCCAGCGAGCGGTCGACGGCATCCAGCACCCGGTCCAGGTTCGGCAGGTACTCCTCCTCCAGACGGGCCGGCGGGTACGGCGCGTGGTAGCCGCCGACCCGGAGCACCGGGGCCTCCAGGTGGTAGAAGCAGCGCTCCGTGATCCGCGCGGCGATCTCCGCGCCCGAGCCGAAGAACACCGGCGCCTCGTGGACGACGACCAGGTGGCGCGTCTTCTCCACCGACGCCTGGATCGAGTCGAAGTCGACCGGGGAGACCGAGCGCAGGTCCAGGACCTCCAGGTTCCTGCCCTCCTCGGCGGCCGCGTCGGCGGCCTCCTGGCAGAGCTTCACCATCGGGCCGTAGGCGGCGAGGGTCAGGTCGGTGCCCGCGCGGACCACCTGGGCCTTGTGCAGCGGGCCCGGGATCGCCTCCGTGTTGACCTCGCCCTTGTCCCAGTAGCGGCGCTTGGGCTCGAAGAAGATCACCGGGTCGTCGCTCTGGATGGCCTGCTGCATCATCCAGTACGCGTCCGACGCGTTCGACGGGCTGACCACCTTCAGGCCCGCCACGTGCGCGAAGAGCGCCTCCGGGGACTCCGAGTGGTGCTCCACCGCGCCGATGCCGCCGCCGTAGGGGATGCGCACGACGACCGGCATCTTGACCTTGCCCAGCGAGCGGGCGTGCATCTTCGCGAGCTGCGTGACGATCTGGTCGTACGCCGGGAAGACGAAGCCGTCGAACTGGATCTCCACGACCGGGCGGTAGCCGCGCAGGGCCAGGCCGATCGCGGTGCCCACGATGCCCGATTCGGCGAGCGGGGTGTCGATGACGCGGCTCTCGCCGAAGTCCTTCTGCAGGCCGTCCGTCACCCGGAACACGCCGCCGAGCTTGCCGACGTCCTCGCCCATGATCAGGACCTTGGGGTCGGACTCCAGGGCGCGGCGCAGCGACTCGTTGATCGCCTTGGCCAGAGCCATCTTGTCGGCCATCTCAGTTACCCCCCTCGTCGGCGAACGACGCCTGGTACGCGGCGAACTGGGCGCGCTCCTCGTCGACGAGCGCGTGGCCGTCCGCGTAGACGTTCTCGAAGATGGCGAAGTGGTCCGGGTCCGGCATGGCTCGGACCGCCTCGCGCACTCGCCTGCCCAACGCCTCGGACTCGGTCTCCAGTTCCGCGAAGAATCCCTCGTCCGCGTGGTTCGAGGCCTCCAGGTAGCGGCGCAGGCGCAGGATCGGGTCCTTGGCCTCCCAGGCCTGGCGCTCCTCGTCACCCCGGTAGCGGCTGGGGTCGTCGGAGGTGGTGTGGGCGCCCATGCGGTACGTGAACGCCTCGACGAGGGTCGGGCCCTCGCCGCCGCGGGCCCGCTCCAGGGCCCACCGGGTGACCGCGAGGCAGCCGAGCACGTCGTTGCCGTCGACCCGGACGCCCGGGAAGCCGAAGCCCTGCGCGCGCTGGTAGATCGGGACGCGGGACTGCTTCTCGGTCGGCTCGGAGATGGCCCACTGGTTGTTCTGGCAGAAGAACACGACCGGGGCGTTGTAGACCGCGGAGAAGGTGAACGATTCGGCCACGTCGCCCTGGCTGGAGGCGCCGTCGCCGAAGTAGGCGATCACCGCGCCGTCCGTGCCGTCCTTGGCGACGCCCATGGCGTAGCCGGTGGCGTGCAGCGTCTGGGAGCCGATGACGATCGTGTAGAGGTGGAAGTTGTTGCCGTTGGGGTCCCAGCCTCCGTTGTTCACGCCGCGGAACATGCCGAGCAGGTTGGTCGGGTCCACCCCGCGGCACCACGCGACGCCGTGCTCGCGATAGGTGGGGAAGACGTAGTCGTCGTCGCGCAGGGCCCGTCCGGAGCCGATCTGCGCGGCCTCCTGGCCGAGCAGCGAGGCCCACAGGCCCAGCTCGCCCTGACGCTGCAGGGCGGTGGCCTCGGCGTCGAAGCGGCGGGTGAGCACCATGTCGCGGTACAGGCCGCGGAGCTCGTCCGGGGTGACACCGGCGACGTACTTGTCGAACTCGGCGTTCTTGACGCGCTTGCCCTCGGGCGTCAGCAGCTGCACGAGCTGGGGCTCGGTGCCCTTCGCGCCGGCGTCCTTCTTGGCGGTGGTGCGGGTGGTGCGCTTGGTGCCGGTGGTGCCGGCCTTGCTTCCGGCGCTGCGTCGCGGTGTGCGCGCGGCAGTGCTCTCCACGGTCACGTGTGCTCCTCCGTCGGTCCGGGCCACGGGGTTGCCGGTAGGCCTGGGGGTCCCCCCTGCTCTTTTGAGCTTGGGGGAGCGGCTCACCTGTTCTCGACCACCGGGGCACGGGGTGGGTGCCACTCGGCCGGGAACAGGTGTGACAGGTGCCCCGGCGAGCGCCCTGCAACAGGCACGTTACCCAGTGCTCCACATTTCTGTGAAACCCCACCTGACCTGCGATTTTGCTTGGATATCCAAGTAAATCGGGAAGGCGCGGAAGGGGCCCTGGTCACAGCCTTGCAGGAGGCCGGAGCTACCGCACGTTAACCCGGTGACCCAGGTCACGGGAAGAGTCCACTTTCCGGCGCGGCGAAACGCCACGCGCGCGTGGGTCCCGTTTCCGGGTCCCACGCGCGCGTGGATCATCGGTTTCTCGTGCCGGCCGTCCGGCCCGGGGGCCGGGCTTTCTCAGCTGCCGCCTTCGCCACCCGCGCCGCCGACGACACCGGTCGCGCCGCCCGCGTCGGCGCCGCCCGTGTCGTCCGGCGGCGTCTCCGGGTCACTGGGCGCCTCGTCGGTCGGCTCGCCGCTCGGTTCCGCGGAGGTCGGCTGGTCCGACGGCTCGCCGGTGGGCGACTGGGGAGCGCTCTGCGACGGCGTGTAGGACGGCGTGGACGACGGCACCCAGTTGCCGTTGCCGTTGCCCGTGCCGGTCCCGTCGTCCGTGGACGTGTCGGTCGGCTCGTCGCTCGGCTCGTCGCTCGGCGTCTCGCTGGGCGTCTTCTCCTCGGCCGTCTGCGAGGAGGTCGGCGACTGCTTCTTGCTCGGGTCGTCCGTGTCACCGCCGCCGTTCTGCAGCGCCAGGGCGACGCCCGCGGCGATCGCGATCACCGCGAGCACGGCGAGGATCCACAGCTTGCCGCGGCCGCTGCCCCGGTTGCCCTGACCCTCGAAGCCCCCGTCGTCCCCGTTGCCGTAACCGGCGGGCAGGATCGGCGAGGGGATCTGCGTGGTGCCGGAGACGTCCCCGGGGTGACCCATCACGGCGGTCTGGGCGAAGCCGCCCGACGGGGTGTGCCGGCCCTCGTGCATGCCGACCGGACCGGTGTTCCAGGTGCCGGTGTGGCCGCCCTGGTCGTAGAGCATCTGGAGCCCGTACTGGACCAGCCCGCGCATCTCCTCGGCCGTCTGGAAGCGGTCGTCGGGCTCCTTGGCGAGGGAGCGCATGACCAGGCCGTCCAGCTCCGGCGGGCAGGCGTCGGAGGCCTCGGACGGCGGGGTCGGGATGTCCTGGACGTGCTGGTAGACCACCGACAGCGGGGTCTCGCCGGTGAACGGCGGGCGCAGCGCGAGGAGTTCGTACAGCAGGCAGCCCGTCGCGTACAGGTCGGAGCGGTGGTCGACGGCCTTGCCGAGCGCCTGCTCGGGCGAGAGGTACTGCGGGGTGCCCATGACCATGCCGGTCTGCGTCATCGTCGTGGACGCGCCGTGCAGGGCGCGGGCGATGCCGAAGTCCATCACCTTCACGGCGCCGTTGTGCGTGATGATGACGTTGGCGGGCTTGATGTCGCGGTGCACGATGCCGTGCTGGTGCGAGTAGGCGAGCGCCTCCAGGACACCGGAGACGATGATCAGCGCCTGCTCGGGGCCGGGCGCCTCGGCGTTCAGCAGCAGGTCGCGGATGGTGCGGCCCTCGACCAGCTCCATCACGATGTACGGCACGGACTGGCCGCCGACGAAGTCCTCGCCGGAGTCGTACACGGCGACGATCGCGTGGTGGTTGAGGCCCGCGACCGACTGGGCCTCGCGAGTGAAACGCGCCTTGGACACCGGGTCCTCGGCGAGGTCGGAGCGGAGCAGCTTGACGGCTACGGTGCGCCCGAGGCGGACGTCCTCGGCTGCGAACACCTCGGCCATGCCGCCCCGGCCGAGTCTGTGGGTCAGCCGGTACCGGCCGTCCCCGACCAACCCGCCGTTACCCCAGTTGTCCGGCGCGTCCGACATGCCGCCGCCAGTCGCCTCGGGGTCGGACGGGCCCTGAGCGCGCTGCTGCTGTGCCATCAGTCCTCGCCGTCGTTTCTGCCCGCGGTGCGCGCGGTGTTGTTACGGTCTCCGTCGGCCACGCTACAGCCTCCGCGCAAGCCTCCGGTCCGAGACGGTTGCCAGGACCGGCACGAGACGGACCGGCCATGAAACCTTCACGCCGTACCGTCGTGCAAATTCTGTGTGCCGGCCGTACGCCCGCTGTAACGCTTCCGCGACGCTTCTTTCGCGTACGGTCACGGAACGGGCACCGAGCTTGACGTGTCAGTGCCCTGGGGCAGACTTGGCCGGGAATAGCGGTTGGATCAACGACGGATCACCGGCGGATCAGCGGCAGTCGGCGGCGCCTGCAGGGGCTACGGGGGACGGGGAACATGAGCCAGGACGGCGCACAGGGCCAGTACACGGGGCGGGCGCTCGCCAGTGGCCGCTATCAGCTGCGGGACCTGCTCGGCCAGGGCGGCATGGCCTCGGTGCACCTCGCCTACGACAGCGTGCTCGACCGGCAGGTCGCGATCAAGACACTCCACACCGAACTCGGGCGCGAACAGGCCTTCCGCGAGAGGTTCCGCCGCGAGGCCCAGGCCGTGGCCAAGCTCACGCACACCAACATCGTCTCGGTCTTCGACACCGGCGAGGACACCCTCGACGGCATGACGACGCCGTACATCGTCATGGAGTACGTCGAGGGCCGCCCGCTCGGCTCGGTGCTCGACGAGGACGTGCGGCAGCAGGGCGCGATGCCCGCCGACAAGGCGCTGAAGATCACCGGGGACGTGCTGGCCGCGCTGGAGATCAGCCACGAGATGGGCCTGGTCCACCGCGACATCAAGCCGGGCAACGTGATGATGACCAAGCGCGGCGTGGTCAAGGTCATGGACTTCGGCATCGCCCGCGCCATGCAGTCCGGTGTGACGTCGATGACGCAGACCGGCATGGTGGTCGGCACCCCGCAGTACCTCTCGCCGGAACAGGCCCTCGGCCGCGGGGTGGACGCCCGCTCCGACCTGTACTCGGTCGGCATCATGCTGTTCCAACTGGTCACCGGGCGCCTGCCGTTCGACGCGGACTCGCCGCTGGCCATCGCGTACGCGCATGTGCAGGAGGAGCCGCCGGTTCCGTCCTCGGTCAACCGCGCGCTGCCCCCGGCCGTGGACGCGCTGATCGCCCGCGCGCTGAAGAAGAACCCGAACGAGCGCTTTCCGAGCGCCGAGGCCATGCGCGACGAGTGCCTGCGGGTGGCGGCCTCCTTCCAGGCCGCGGCGCCGAACATCGTCCCGGGCACCCAGGCGCCGAGCGGCGCGGGCGTCGGCTCCGCCGTGTTCCCGCCGGTCGGCCAGGCGGCTCCGGCGTCCTCGGGCCAGGTCCAGACGCCGTACCAGCCGGCCCCGCCCCCGAACCCGTACGGCACTCCGGCGCCGCCCTCGTCCTACGGCTATCCGCAGCAGGGCGGCTACCAGACGCCGTCGCCGGCCGCGTACGCGCAGCAGCCCGGCCCGTCGACGCCGCCGCCGTACCACCTCACCCCGCAGACCGCGCCCTCCTCCCCGGGCGGCGGCAAGAGCAACAAGCCGGTGATCATCGGCTCGGTCGTCGTGTCGGTCGTCGCCGTCGGCGGACTGGTCGCGGCGCTGCTGGTGAACGGCGGCGGCGAGGACGACAAGGGCGGCGGCGGCAGCAGCGCGAGCGCGTCGGCCTCGGCGGAGAAGAAGCCCGGGTACCGCGGGCCGGACACGACGAGGACGATCGACACCGAGGAGTGCACCGAGCCTCAGGAGTCGTACAACGACCCCGACAAGATCGAGATCCCGAACTTCAAGTTCAAGAACATCCAGTCGGTCAAGGCCTGCGCCCAGGCGGCCGGCTGGCAGATCAACGCCAAGAACGTGGACGAGAACACCTACGGCGAGGGCACGGTCATGAACCAGTTCCCGTCCAAGGGCACCGACGTCGACCCGAAGGACATGCCGACGATCGAGCTCAACGTCTCGACGGGCAACCCGCCGGGCTGACCTGCTCGGACGAGAGGCCCGGCGGCCGAAGCTGCCGGGCCCCTCGTATGCCGGGGAAGCGGAGGCGTTACAGGTACGGACCGCCCGACCGGCCGCCCGGGTGCTGCTCGTCGAGGCCGTCCTGGCCGACGCCCGGCGGCAGGGCCCGGCGCATCTGCTCCAGCTGGGCGCGGGCCGCCATCTGCTGGGCGAACAGCGTCGTCTGGATCCCGTGGAACAGCCCTTCCAGCCAGCCGACCAGCTGGGCCTGCGCGATGCGCAGCTCCGCGTCGCTCGGGGTCGTCTCGTCCGTGAACGGCAGGGAGAGCCGCTCCAGCTCCTCGACCAGCTCGGGCGCCAGACCGTCCTCCAGCTCCTTCACCGAGCTGGCGTGGATCTCCTTGAGCCGGACCCGGCTGGCCTCGTCCAGGGGAGCCACGCGCACCTCTTCGAGAAGCTGCTTGATCATGCTGCCGATGCGCATGACCTTCGCGGGCTGCTCCACCTGTTCGGTGATCGGGGTCTCGCGGGAGTCCTCGTCTCCGCCGCCGCCGCTGAGCGCCATGCCGTCCTGGCCAACGACCAGGATCTGCGGGTTCTCCGGCGACCTTTCGTTCCTCGGCATCTCCATGCCGCCATTCTCTCGCACGCCTGCGTCTCACTTCCGTGGTGCCCCCGCGGGACGCTGATCCACCGTGCTGGAGGAGACGTGTCGCTCAGGCTCCTGGTTGCTCCGGCGCGGGCGGTTCCCCCTCGCGGGTGAGACGGAGCAGCCGGCCCTCGCGGTGATCCAGCCGGCGATTTCCGCCCGTCGGCCGAACCCGGAGTGCCGGACGCGTGAGGCGGTGTGAGGCTGAGGGCCTCGATATGACCGAACGTGCCGTTTCTGCCCTACCGGGCACGGCGGGAGGGGGTCACCCACGTGACTCCATGGCAACGCGCACTGCGGGCGACGGGACTGGTGGCCGCCCTGGGGGCGGGTGCGGTCGTCGCACCGTACGGGGCTGCTCCGTCCTACGGTGCGTCCTACGGTGCCGTCCACGCGTCCGACGAGGAGACGGGGTCCGGCGCCATCGCCGCCCCGTCGCCCCTGTCGGTCCCCTCGCCCCTGGCCGCTCCTACGCCCCCGGCCGTCCCCTCGGCCCTGGCTGCTCCCTCAGCCCTGGCCGTCCGGTCGCCCCTGGCCGCCCCTTCGGCCTGGGCCGTGCCCTCGGCCCTGGCCGCCCCGTCCACGGCCGGTGAGCCGTCGCCGGCCGGAAGCAGGGCCGGGAAGCCGTCGCCGGCCGGAAGCAGGGCCGGGGAGCCGTCGCGGGCCGGGAGCAGGGCCGGGGAGGGGCGGGCACGGCCGGGCCGCCCGGTGGACGCCGGGGAGTGGCCGGGGGTCACCGACGCCACGTCGGCCCCCGAGGCACTCCTGGAGCCCGTCCCGGAGCCCCCCGCGCCGACGGACCAGCCGGTACGCCAGGCCGCGACCACGGAACGCCCCGCCGGCCCGGTCCTGCGCATCCTGCCCCTGGGCAGCGGGCTGGTGCTGATCGGCCTGGGGCTGGGCCTGGCGTTCGTGGGGCTGCGGCTGCGGCGGGCGTAGGACCGGTTTCCGCAGGCCGCGGCAGGGCCGGCCGCAGGGCCGCGACGGGCTCGTTCCCGGGGTCAGGCGCCCCGCGGTGCGATCAGCAGCACCTTGCCGACGTGGCCGCTCTCCTCCACCACCCGGTGTGCGGCTGCGGCGTCCGGCATCGGGATCTCGCGGTCGACGACCGGGCGCAGGTGGCCGCCGCCGAACAGGGGCCAGACGTGTTCGCGTACGGCCGCGACGATGGCCGCCTTCTCCTCCAGCGGGCGGGCGCGCAGGGACGTCGCGCTGAGGGCGGCGCGCTTGGCGAGCAGGGCACCGATGTTCAGCTCGCCCTTGACCCCGCCCTGCATGCCGATGATCGCGAGGCGGCCGTTGACCGCGAGGGCCCTGACGTTGCGCTCCAGGTACTTCGCGCCCATGTTGTCGAGGATGACGTCGGCCCCCGCGCCGTCCGTCGCCTTCCTGACCTCCTCGACGAAGTCCTGCTCGCGGTAGTTCACCAGGATGTCCGCGCCCAGCTCGGCACACCGGTCCAGCTTCTCCGTGGTGCCGGCCGTGACGGCCACCCGTGCGCCGACGGCCTTGGCCAGCTGGATGGCCATCGTGCCGATGCCGCTGGAGCCGCCGTGCACGAGCAGCGTCTCGCCGGGACGCAGGTGGGCGATCATGAAGACGTTCGACCAGACCGTGCAGGCCACCTCGGGCAGCGCCGCGGCCTGCTTCAGGTCCACGCCGTCGGGCACCGGCAGCAGCTGCCCCGCCGGGGCGACCACCTTCTCGGCGTAACCGCCGCCGGACAGCAGCGCGCACACCTCGTCGCCGACGTTCCAGCCGGAGACGCCCGTGCCGGTCCCGGCGATCCGCCCGGAGCACTCCAGGCCGGGGTACGGGGACGTACCGGGCGGCGGATCGTAGAAGCCCTGCCGCTGCAGGATGTCGGCCCGGTTGACGGCCCCGGCCGTCACCTCGACCAGTACCTCGCCCTCGCCGGGCACGGGATCCGGGACCTCGTCCCAGACCAGCGCCTCGGGCCCACCAGGTTCGGGAATCGTGATCGCATACATGCAAGGGACCGTACCCGTCGGCCACCGGGCCGAGTCCGGTCCGTCCCCGGGACCGCCTTGCCTACTCGTTGGTCCGGTCCTGGCGAAAATCCATGTGCGGGACCGATGAGTTTGGGCGACGGTGTAGGTCTCCCCATGCGTAGCCCACGTACTCGGAAGGACCCGAAGCATGAGCACGCAGACGTCCGGCCTGGCGATCGAGACCGCGGGCCTGGTGAAAACGTTCGGCGAGACCCGGGCCGTGGACGGAGTCGACCTGTCCGTGCCCGCGGGCACGGTCTACGGCGTCCTCGGCCCGAACGGCGCCGGCAAGACCACCACCGTGAAGATGCTCGCCACCCTCCTGCGGCCGGACGGCGGCGAGGCTCATGTCTTCGGCCACGACATCGTCCGCGAGGCCGACGAGGTGCGCAGCAGGGTGAGCCTCACCGGCCAGTACGCGTCGGTGGACGAGGACCTCACCGGCACCGAGAACCTGGTCCTGCTGGGCCGCCTCCTCGGCCACCACAAGAAGGCCGCCCGGGACCGCGCCGCCCAGCTGCTGGAGGCCTTCGGGCTGACGGAGGCGGCCGGCAAGCAGGTCAAGCAGTACTCGGGCGGCATGCGACGCCGCATCGACATCGCCGCGTCCATCCTCAACACCCCGGACCTGCTGTTCCTCGACGAGCCGACGACCGGCCTGGACCCGCGCAGCCGCAACCAGGTGTGGGACATCGTGCGTGCCGTCGTCGCCCAGGGCACCACCGTGCTGCTGACCACGCAGTACCTGGACGAGGCCGACCAGCTGGCCTCCCGGATCGCCGTGATCGACCGCGGCCGGGTGATCGCCGAGGGCACCAAGGGCGAACTCAAGTCGTCCGTCGGCGCCGGATCCGTCCATCTGCGGCTACGAGATCCCGACCAACGCGATCTCGCGGCCGGCCTGCTGCGCCGGGCCCTGGCCGCCCAGGTGCAGCTGGAGCCCGACCCGGTGGCCCTGACCGCCCGGCTGGGTGCGGCGGCGAGCGACGACTCCGCCGCCGAGCAGGCCTCCCGCGCGCTGGGCGAGCTGGCCCGGTCCGGGATCACGGTCGACAACTTCTCCCTGGGCCAGCCCAGCCTGGACGAGGTCTTCCTCGCCCTCACCGGCCATGACACGCACGACTCCTCCGGCCGCTCCGACGACTCCGGCCAGTCCCACGACCCGAAGGACGAGGTGGCGGCATGAGCACCGCGACGACCACCGAGAGCAAGGAACTCGCCCCGGTCAGCACCGAGTCCCTCGCCGCGCTGCTCATCGCCAAGGACCGGCCGCCGCGGCCCAGCGCGTGGTCGGCCTCGATGACCTTCGGCTGGCGGGCGATGCTCAAGATCAAGCACGTGCCGGAGCAGCTCTTCGACGTCACGGCGTTCCCGATCATGATGGTGCTGATGTACACGTACCTGTTCGGCGGGGCGCTGGCCGGCTCGCCGAAGGAGTACATCCAGTTCCTGCTGCCGGGCATCCTCGTGATGTCGGTCGTGATGATCACGATGTACACGGGCGTCTCGGTCAACACCGACATCGAGAAGGGCGTCTTCGACCGGTTCCGCACCCTGCCGATCTGGCGGCCGTCGACGATGGTCGGCTATCTGCTCGGCGACGCCCTGCGCTACACGATCGCGTCGGTCGTGATGCTCACGGTCGGCATCGTCCTCGGCTTCCGGCCGGACGGCGGAGTCGCCGGTGTGCTCGCCGGAATCGCCCTGCTGGTGCTGTTCTCGTTCGCGTTCTCGTGGATATGGACGATGTTCGGGCTGCTGCTGCGCACCGAGAAGTCGGTGATGGGCGTCAGCATGATGGTGATCTTCCCGCTCACCTTCCTGTCCAACGTCTTCGTCGACCCGAAGACGATGCCGGGCTGGCTGCAGGCGTTCGTCAACAACAGCCCCATCACTCATCTGGCGTCGGCGGTGCGCGGCCTGATGGGCGGCGACTGGCCGGCCGCCGAGGTCGCCTGGTCGCTGGGCTGGGCCGGGCTGTTCGTGCTGGTCTTCGGGCCGATCACGATGCGGCTGTACAACCGGAAGTAGCCGCCGGGGCCATGGCCGGCCGTCCGCACCGGGTGGGTGCGGACGGCCGGCCTCTGTCTACCGGGCCGGTCAGTTGTTGCGCGGCATGGGTGGCATCGGACGGATGTCCGGCGCGACCTGGGTGGCCGGTGTCTTCCGCACGATGGTGATGAGCCGGTCGGTCAACTCCAGTTTCCCGACGGCCGCGTCGTCGTAGCCGAGCACCCGATGACCACGTATGACGCTCACGACCAGCTCGGCGACCTCCCGCGGCGTCCTGCCCACCTCCGCCTTGACGACCGGCCGTTCCACGATGTCGAGCCCGCTGCCCTGCTGGATGAGGTCCTCCAGCACCATGCCGGCCGAGGGGCTGAGCACGGAGAGGCCGAGCAGACGGCCGGCGGCGCTGGCGCTGGTGATGACGGCGTCGGCACCGGACTGCTTCAGCAGCGGCGCGTTCTCCTCCTCGCGCACGGCGGCCACGATGTTCGCCCCGCGGTTGAGCTGCCGGGCCGTCAGCGCCACCAGGACCGCCGTGTCGTCCCGCTGGGTGGCGATGATGATCTGCCGCGCCTTGTGCACCTCTGCCTGCTTGAGCACCTCGCTGCGCGTCGCGTCCCCGACGATGCCCGCGTACCCCTCGGCGGTCGCGGCGTCGATCACCTTGGAACTGGGATCGACCACGACGACCTGCTCCTTCTTCAGCCCCGTCGCGCAGACGGTCCGGATCGCCGACCTGCCCTTCGTGCCAAAGCCGATGACGACGGTGTGATCGCGCAACGTGGACCTCCAGCGGGTCAGTCGCCACTCCTCCCGAGTGCGTTCGGTGAGGGCTTCGAGCGTGGTGCCGACCAGGATGATCAGGAACAGCACGCGCAGGGGCGTGATGACGAGGATATTCGTCAGCCGGGCGCCGTCACTGGCGGGAATGATGTCACCGTAGCCGGTGGTGGAGAGAGTGACGGTCGCGTAGTAGAAGGCGTCGAGAAGATCGACGCCGCCGCCCGCGTTGTCGCTGTAGCCGTCGCGGTCGGCGTAGACGATCAGCGCGGTCGAGACGAGCACCACCAGTGCCATCGACAACCGTCTGGCGACCTGGCGGACCGGGTGCTCCACCATTTTCCTCGGGAGCTTCACCCGGTGGGTCACCAGATGCTCGTCGGCCTGGCGGGCGATCGCGTCCTGGCCCGGAAGTTTCACGTGAAACACACCCCGATTCCACCGGACGCCCAGGGCAGGTCGAGCAGTTCCGCCTCCTGCCCCGGACGTGCGCCGCCCGGTGGGACGACGGCGAGAGCGTCGGCCGCCGCGATGCCACGCAGCATGGCGGGGCCGTTGTAGTGCAGCGGCGCCGCCTGGTCGCCGCGCAGGACGACCGGGACGAGCCGGGTGTCGTGCGGGTGTCCGTGCACGGCGTCCCTGAGGGGCAGCGTGTACGGCTCCAGGGCCGGACGGGCCGCGAGGGTCCGCAACAGCGGCTCGGCGAGCGTCAGCAGGCCCGAGACGGCGGCGAGCGGGTTGCCCGGCAGGCCGACCAGGTGCTGGGTCTCGCTGATGCGGGCCAGCAGCATGGGATGGCCCGGGCGGACCTTGACGCCGTCCACGAGGAGCTCGGCGCCGATCCTGCGCAGGGTGGGGTGTACGTGGTCGACGGGGCCCGCGGCGGTGCCGCCGGTGGTGACGACCACCTCGGCGTCGGAGGTGGTGATCGCCTCGTGCAAGGCGTCGGCATCGTCCCGGACGCGCTGTACGGCGGTGACCTCGGCGCCGAGTGCCCGCAGCCAGGGCGGCAGCATCGGACCGAGCGCGTCCCGGATCAGCCCGTCGTGCGGCAGTCCCCCGGTGAGCAACTCGTCGCCGAGGACCAGGACGTCCACGCGGGGGCGGGGGACGGCGGTGACGGTGTCGTATCCGGCTGCGGCGGCGAGACCCAGGACGGCCGGGGTGACGAGGGTGCCGGCCGGGAGGAGCTGGTCGCCGCTGCGGCACTCCTGGCCGCGCGGGCGGATGTCCTGACCCGGGGCGGCCTCCCTGGTCGCGTACAGCCGGCCCTTGTCGTCGGTGCGGCCGTGCTCGCTGCGCAGGACGGCGGTGGTGTCCGGGGGGATCCGGGCGCCGGTGGCGATCCGGACGGCCTCGCCGTCGGTGAGCGGCGCGGGGGCGGCGTGCCCGGCGAGGACGCCCTCGTCCCGGACGCCCCAGGGGGCGGGACCGGCCACCGCCCAGCCGTCCATCGCGGAGGTGTCGAAGGAGGGGAGGTCGGTGAGGGCGTCGAGCGGGACGGCCAGGGTGAGGCCGAGGGCGGCTTCGAGGGGCACGGACACGGGGGCGCGGCGGGCGGCCCGGACGGTGGCCCGGGCGGCGCGCCCGGCGACGGAACGGGCCTCCGGCCAGGGGGTGGCGTGGTGGCGGGTGTCCGGCCGGGCGGATGTGCCGGTGCTGTCAGGCTCACCTCGCGCGGCGGAGCCGGTGGGGTGGTCGCTGCTGCGGTTGTTCACGAGGGCGAGCACATCCTCGACATCAAGCTCCTCAGCGTCCTCACCGGCCCGGGTGCCGTGGGGGGTCATCCGGCGTCCGGGCGGGTGTCGGGCGTCGCGTCGGGGGCGGCGTCCCCCTGGGGGCGGGAAGGCTGCGGCAGGACGCCGGAGGGCCGGTCCTCGGAGGTGCTCTCCTCCGCCCAGCGCGCGGCGAGGGCGGCGGCCCTGCGGGCGGCTTCGGCTACCGCCTCGGGTCCCCCTCCGGCCCGTGCTGCCGCGTAGCCGACGAGGAAGGTGGTCAGCGGCGCCGCGGGCCTGGCCACGCCGTGGGCGGCGTCGCGGGCGAGGTCGAGCAGGACGCCGGTGTCGACGTCCAGGTCGATCCCCAGTTCGTCCTTGACGGCGGAAATCCATTCATCCAACACGTGCCCATGCTCCCTGATACGTGCCCTGGCTGTGGCGATGTCGTCCCAGGTGTCGCAGTCGAACGACGCGACGGGGTCCAGGACGCGGGTGAGGTTCAGCTCGGCGACGAGGCGCCGCAGGGGGAGACCGGCGAGACCGCCGTGACGTTGGTCGAGAAGCGCGAGCAGTTCGCGCAGCCGCGGGGCGCGGTACGCGGCCACGAGCGGCTGGTCGCGGCCCCCGGGGTCGGTGAGCAGCACGCCGTCGGCGGCGCCTGCCCGGAGTGTGTCCAGGAGCCGGCCGACGGTCGGCTCCTGGAGGAACGGCAGGTCGGCGGAGAGCACCACGACGTACTCGGCCGTGGTGTGCCGGAGCCCGGCGTCGAGCGCGGCGAGCGGGCCGCCGCCGGGCGGGTCCTCGCGGGCCCAGCTCACGGGCCGTGCGGTCGGCCTCGGCGCGGCGACGACGACGGTGGTACGGGCGTCCGCGCAGGCGGCGAGCACCCGGTCGAGCAGGGCCCGCCCGCCCACGCGCACCCCTGGTTTGTCCGCGCCGCCGAGGCGCCGGGCGGCACCGCCGGCGAGCACGACGGCGTCGTACACGGCCGGGTCCGCCCCCTGCGCGGGGGCGGTGCCGGCGCCGGGTTCACCGGGGAGCTCGTAGGCGGTCACCCCCCGAGTATCACCGCCCTCACGATCACAGGGAACGCGGGGGAAGCGACGCGATCACGGGCGCCTGCTCGTGCGGGGCCAGGAATCCCCGCCTCCGCGAGGCGGCCGGACGGGATCACAGCGTCCGCAGCAGCACCGCCGGCTGTTCCACGCAGTCCGCCACGAACCGCAGGAAGCCGCCCGCCACGCCGCCGTCGCACACCCGGTGGTCGAAGGTGAGCGAGAGCTGGACGACCTGGCGCACGGCCAGCTCGCCCTCGTGCACCCACGGCTTGGGGACGATGCGGCCGACGCCGAGCATGGCGGCCTCGGGGTGGTTGATGATCGGGGTGGAGCCGTCGACGCCGAAGACGCCGTAGTTGTTCAGCGTGAAGGTCCCGCCGGTCAGTTCCGCGGGCGTCAGCGTCCCGGCCCGGCCCGCCTCGGTCAGCCGGGCGAACTCCGCGGTCAGCGACTCGGCGTCGCGCGCGTGCGCGTCCCGCACGACCGGGACGACCAGTCCCCGGTCGGTCTGCGCCGCGAAGCCCAGGTGGACGTGGTCGAACCGGACGACCTCCCTGGCCTCCGTGTCCACGGTGGAGTTGAGCTCGGGGAAGCGCGCCAGGGCCGCGGTGCAGATCCGGGCCAGCAGGGCCAGGAGGGAGATCTTCGGCCCGCCGGCCGCGTTCATGGCCGTGCGTGCCCGCATCAGCTCCGTGGCGTCGGCGTCCACCCAGCAGGTCGCGTCCGGGATCTCACGGCGGCTGCGGGCCAGCTTGTCGGCGACGGCGCCGCGGACGCCCTTGAGAGGCGTTCGGATCTCCCCGGGGGCCGCGGTCGAGGAGGCCCGGGGCGCGGGGGCGGCCGTTCCGGCGGCCTGTGCCCCGGCGGCCATCCCGGCGGTCGGCGCTCCGGCGGTCTGCCCCCCGGCGGCCGTGCTCGCCGCCAGCGGCGCGCGTGCGTGCGGTTCCGCCGCAGGGGCCGCCGTGGTGGCCCGGCCCGCGGCGCGCAGCGCGTACTCGACGTCCGCGCGCAGGATCAGCCCGTCGGGGCCGGAGCCGGTCAGCTCCCGCAGGTCGAGGCCGTTCTGCCGGGCCAGTCGGCGGACCAGGGGCGAGATCACGGGCACGGGGCGGTCCTCGCTCTCGCGACCACCGGCATTTCCGGCCCCCGTCGCACCGGCATCCGCCTGCCCGGTCACCACCGCTCCGCCAGCCGCCTGCCCGGTCACCGCCGCGCCGCCGTCCGCCCGCCCGGTCACCGCCGCGCCGCCGTCGGCCTGTCCATTCACCGCCCGGGAGCCTGCCGCAGGCGTTCCGGACACCGGCCGTTCCTGCCGCACCCTGCGTCGCCGCGCCGGCGCCTCGGACGTGCCGTACCCGACCAGGACGTTCCCGGAGCCCTCGGCACCGGCGCTCCCGGCGCCATCGCTCCCGGACGCCGGGCGCTCCCCCACCGCCACCGTGATCAGCGGGGCCCCCACGGGCAGTTCCGTGCCTTCCTCGCCGAAACGGGCCGTGACCACACCGCCGTAGGGGCAGGGCACCTCGACCATCGCCTTGGCCGTCTCGACCTCGACGACCGGCTGGTCGATCGCGACGACGTCACCGACCTCGACCAGCCAGCGCACGATCTCCGCCTCGGTGAGCCCCTCACCGAGGTCGGGCAGCTTGAACTCCAGGACCTGTGCCATCAGCTCTCGGCCTCCCACTGCAGACGCCCCACGGCGTCCAGGATCCGGTCCACACCGGGCAGGTGGTGGCGCTCCAGCATCGGCGGCGGATACGGGACGTCGAACCCGGCCACGCGCAGCACCGGCGCCTCCAGGTGGTGGAAGCAGCGCTCCGTGACCCGGGCGGCGATCTCCCCGCCCGGGCCCCCGAAGGAGCCCGACTCGTGGACGACGACCGCGCGTCCCGTGCGCCGCACCGAGGCGCACACCGTCTCGTCGTCGAACGGCACCAGGGAGCGCAGGTCGACGACCTCGAGGTCCCAGCCCTCGGCGCGGGCCGCCTCGGCCGCCTCCATGCAGACGGGCACGGACGGCCCGTACGTGAGGAGCGTGGCGCTCCGGCCCGGGCGCCGCACCGCCGCGCGGCCGATCGGCTCGACGGGCGCGGGCTCCTCGGGGTTCCAGGAGTCCTTCGACCAGTAGAGCCGCTTCGGCTCCAGGAAGACGACCGGGTCGTCGGAGGCGATGGCGGCGCGCAGCAGCCCGTAGGCGTCGGCGACGGTGGCGGGCGTGACGACATGGAGCCCCGGAGTCGCCATGTAGTACGCCTCGGAGGAGTCGCTGTGGTGCTCGACGCCACCGATGCCGCCGCCGTAGGGGACGCGGATGGTGATCGGCAGGGGCACCCTGCCGCGGGTGCGGTTGCGCATCCGGGCCACGTGCGAGATGAGCTGCTCGAACGCCGGGTAGGCGAACGCGTCGAACTGCATCTCCACGACCGGCCTGAGGCCGTACATGGCCATGCCGACCGCGGTGCCGAGAATGCCCGCCTCGGCGAGCGGCGTGTCCGTGCAGCGGTCCTCGCCGAACTCCTCGGCGAGTCCGTCGGTGACGCGGAAGACGCCGCCGAGAGTGCCGACGTCCTCGCCCATGACGTGCACGGCGGGGTCGGCGGCCATGGCGTCGCGGAGCGCGCGCGTGAGGGCCTGCGCCATGGTGGCCGGCCTGACGGCGACGGTGGTCATCGGTGCGTGCCCCCTTCCGCCTCGGCCTCGGCCTCCAGCTCGGCCCGCAGCTGGTCCCGCTGCTCGCGCAGTTGGCCGGTGGGCTCGGCGTAGACGTGGCTGAACAGGTCCATCGGGTCGAGAGCCGCGTCCTGGTTCATCTGCTCGCGCAGGGCCGCCGCCATGGTCTCTGCGTCCTGGCGGGCGGCCTCGATGCCGGCCTCGTCGAGCAGGCCGCGCGCGGTCAGCTCGCGCTCCAGCAGCTGGATCGGGTCGTGCTCCCGCCAGGTCTCGACCTCGGCGTCGCCGCGGTAGCGGGTCGCGTCGTCGGCGTTGGTGTGGGCGTCGACGCGGTAGGTGATCGCCTCGACGAGGGTGGGTCCGCCGCCCGCGCGCGCGTGGCGTACGGCGTCGGAGAGCACCTCGTGGACGGCTGCCGCGTCGTTGCCGTCGACCAGGCGGCCGGGCATGCCGTAGCCGACGGCCTTGTGGGCCAGTGACGGGGCCGCGGTCTGCTTGGCGAGCGGGACGGAGATCGCGAAGCCGTTGTTCTGCACGAGGAAGACGACCGGGGCCTGCCAGACGGCGGCGAAGTTCAGCGCCTCGTGGAAGTCGCCCTCGCTGGTGCCGCCGTCGCCGACCATGGCCAGCGCGACGACGTCGTCGCCCTTGAGGCGGGCGGCGTGCGCGAGGCCCACGGCGTGCGGCAGCTGGGTGGCGAGGGGGGTGCACAGGGGGGCGACCCGGTGCTCGTAGGGGTCGTAGCCGGTGTGCCAGTCGCCGCGCAGCAGCGTGAGCGCCTCGACCGGGTCCACGCCCCGGGCGACCACGGCGAGCGTGTCGCGGTAGCTCGGGAAGAGCCAGTCGCGTTCCTCCAGCACCAGCGCGGCGGCGACCTCGCAGGCCTCCTGGCCGGTGGTGGAGGGGTAGACCGCGAGACGGCCCTGCTTGGTGAGGGCGGTGGCCTGCGCGTTGTAGCGGCGGCCGCGGACCAGCTGGGCGTACAGCGTCCGCAGCAGCTCCGGGTCGGCCTGCTCCACCGCCTCGGTGCCGAGGACGCGGTACGGCTCCGCATCGGGCAGCAGCGGCGCGGGGTCGGTACGGGGCTGCCAGGCGGGCGGCGGTGTGGGCCGGTATGCGCCCCGCTGCTCCATGACCGTCATGACGGCACCTCCTCGTGGGAGCGGCTCGGAGAGACGCATCGGCTGTGATGCGCCTCACCTACCGATTGTTCGGTCGCCGGCACATTTTGGCTACGGGTGACCCCAGGCTGTGGACAAACGGTTCTCCACGGCCTGTGATGGACGCAGTACGTCCACGGCGGAGAGGCGGGGGCAGGTGGCATCTGAACAAATGGCCGACGGCCAGGGCGACAACGGGGTGCTGCCGCCGGCGCGGCCCCTGGACGCCATCGACCAGGACATCCTGCACATGCTCCAGGCGGACGGCCGCGCCTCGATACGGTCGGTCGCCGAGCGGGTCCACGTCTCGCGCGCCAACGCCTACGCCCGCATCAACCGGCTCGTCGAGGACGGCGTCATCCGCGGCTTCGGCGCCCGGGTCAACCACGAGCGGGCGGGGCAGGGAACGTCCGCGTACGTCACCCTGAAGATCGTCCAGAACTCCTGGCGCACGGTCCGCGAGCAGCTCAGACAGCTGCCAGGCGCCTCCCACATCGCCCTGGTGGGCGGGGACTTCGACGTGCTGCTGCTGGTGCACGTGTCCGACAACCGGGCGCTGCGCGAGCTGGTCCTGACCCGGCTCCAGGCGATCCCGGAGGTGCTGAGCTCGCGCACGCTGCTGGTGTTCGAGGAGGAGGACCTGGAGCCCCAGAGCTGAGCTCAGGCGCTCTTGCGAAGCCCTCCGAACGCCAGCTGCACCACCGCGTCGGCCACCTCGCGCTCGTTCATGCCCCGCCCGTCCGGCCGGTACCACTCGACGATCGAGTTGATCATGCCGAAGACCAGCCTGGTCACCAGCCGGACCTCCACGTCGCCGCGCACGTCCCCGTCGGCCGCCGCGGCCTTCAGCAGGTCCGCGACCCGGTGGTCGAAGTCGCGGCGCCGCTCCAGGGCCCACCGCTCGGTGTCGGTGTTGCCGCGCACCCGCAGCAGCAGCGTCACGTAGGGCAGCTCGGCTATGAGCACCTCGACCATGCGCCGGACGACGTACTCCAGGCGCTCCGCGGCCCTCCCCACACGCGCGTGCTCCTCGTCGAGGATCCCGAACAGGCCGTCCAGGGCCCGGCTCACGGCCCGTTGCAGCAGCTCCTCCTTGCCGGTGACGTGGTGGTAGATCGACGACTTGGAGATGCCGGCCGCCTTGGAGAGGTGCTCCATGGAGGTGCCGTCGTACCCGCGCTCGTTGAACACCCGGACGGCGACGGACAGCAGCGTGTCCGGTGTGTAGGTGTCGCGCCTGGCGGTGGTCATGAGGTGTTGCCCTCCCGCTGGTCGGAGGCGTGGGCGTGGCGGTACAGCGCGAGGGACGGCGCGTAACGCCCGGAGGGGTCGCGCAGGTGCAGGTCGTCCAGCAGGGAGTAGGCCCAGTGGCGGCCGAGCTTGCGGCTCCACTCGAAGGGACCCAGAGGATAGTTCACGCCGAGGCGCATCGCGGTGTCGATGTCCTCCTCGGTGGCCACCCCCTTGGCGACCGCGTCGTGCGCCAGGTCGATGATCCGCGCGACCGTACGGGCGACGATCATGCCGGGGACGTCGCCGATGACACTGACCTTCTTGCCGAGCGCCTGGAACAGGCCGGTGGCCTCGGCGAGGGTCCGCGGGGAGGTGTCCTGGGAGGCGGACAGGGCGATCCGGGTGGCCCCCCGGTAGTCCAGGGCGAGGTCGAAGTAGACGACGTCCCGGAACTCCACGGAGGTCTGCCCGTCGGCGAGGACGAGCTGGCCGCCGCTCGGCAGGATCAGGCGGGAGCCGTTGTCCTCGTCCTCGTCGCGGACCGGGATGCCCGCCTCGCGGATCAGCGGGAGCAGGTCGGAGGCCGGGCCCAGGTCTCCCTCGGCGACGACGTACGCGGGCGGCTGCCGCTGCTCGGCCGTGTCCGCCTCGGGGCGCTCGGCGCCCTCCCGGTGGTCGAACCAGCCGTGGCCGGTCTTGCGGCCCAGCCGGCCGGACTCGACCAGGCGCCGCTGGGCGAGGGACGGGGTGAAGCGCACGTCCTGGAAGAAGGACTGCCAGACCGACTGCGTGACGGACTCGTTGACGTCCTGGCCGATCAGGTCGGTCAGCTCGAACGCGCCCATCCGGAAGCCGCCCGACTCCCGCAGCACGGCGTCGATGGTGGCCGGGTCGGCGCCCTGCGACTCGTACACCGCGAAGGCCTCGGCGTAGAAGGGCCGGGCGATGCGGTTGACGATGAAGCCGGGGGTGTCCGCGCAGGCCACCGGCGTCTTGCCCCAGGCGCGGGCGGTCTCGTACGCGCGCGTGGCGTACGAGACGTCGGTGGCGAACCCGGAGACGACCTCGACCAGCGGCAGCAGCGGCGCCGGGTTGAAGAAGTGCAGGCCGACGAAGCGGCCCGGGACGCGCAGGGCGCCGCCGATGGCGGTGACGGACAGGGACGAGGTGTTGGTCGCGAGCAGGCAGTCGCCGTCGACGACGTCCTCCAGTTCGCGGAACAGCTGCTGCTTGACGTCCAGCCGCTCCAGGACCGCCTCGACGACCAGGGAGCAGTCGGCGAGTTCGGCGAGGGTCCCGGCGGGCAGCAGCCGGGCGCGGGCCGCATCCCGGTCGGCGCCGGTGAGCCGGTCCTTCTCGACGAGCCGGTCCAGACGGGCGCCGATCGCGTCGGCGGCCTCCCGGGCGCGCCCGGGGATGGCGTCGTACAGCCGTACGGGATGGCCCGCGACCAGCGCGACCTGGGCGATTCCCTGGCCCATGGTGCCGGTGCCGATGACGGACACGGGGCTGCTGAGGTCGAGTGCTGTCATGTGCGCGATCCTCCCGCACGGGGTTTTCCACAGATGCGGCGGACCCCCTTGAACCGACCGATCGTTCGGTTACTCTAGCTCTGTCCGAGTGTTCCTGCCCAGGTTTCTGCCCAGGTCATGAACTCGACGAAGAGTTCTTGAGACGAGGAGATGGTCACCCATGACCGCCGCACTCTCGGCGCACGAGCTGATCGCCCGGCACCGGTCCACCCTCGACCAGGCGCTGGAAGCGATCCGCACGCGCGCGTACTGGTCCCCGCACCCCGAGCACCCGAAGGCCTACGGGGAGAACGGCAGCCTGGACGCGGCCGCGGGCAAGGCCGCCTTCGACGCCCTGCTCGGCTCCCGCCTCGACCTCGGCCAGCCGGGCACGGACGACTGGGTGGGCGGCGAGACGTCCCCGTACGGCGTCGACCTGGGCGTGACGTACCCGCACGCGGACCTCGACGTGCTGCTGCCCGCCATGAAGGCCGGACAGCGGGCCTGGCGGGACGCGGGCGCGGAGCAGCGCGCGATGGTCTGCCTGGAGATCCTCAAGCGCGTCAGCGACCGGACGCACGAGTTCGCGCACGCGGTCATGCACACCTCCGGCCAGGCATTCATGATGGCGTTCCAGGCGGGCGGGCCGCACGCCCAGGACCGCGGCCTGGAAGCGGTGGCGTACGCCTACGTGGAGCAGGCGCGCACCCCCGACAACGCCGAGTGGGCCAAGCCCCAGGGCAAGCGCGACCCGCTGGCCATGACCAAGCAGTTCACGCCGGTGCCCCGCGGCATCGCCCTGCTGATCGGCTGCAACACCTTCCCCACATGGAACGGCTACCCCGGCCTGTTCGCCTCCCTCGCCACCGGCAACGCGGTCCTGGTCAAGCCCCACCCGCGCGCGGTGCTGCCGCTCGCGCTCACCGTGCAGGTCGCGCGCGAGGTGCTCGCCGAGACCGGCTTCGACCCGAACCTGATCGCGCTGGCCGCCGAGCGCCCCGGCGAGGGCATCGCGAAGACCCTGGCCACGCGCCCCGAGATCCGGATCATCGACTACACGGGCTCGACCGAGTTCGGCGACTGGCTGGAGGCCAACGCCCGCCAGGCACAGGTCTACACGGAGAAGGCCGGCGTCAACACGGTCGTCGTCCACTCCACGTCCGACTACAAGGGCATGCTCTCCAACCTGGCGTTCTCGCTGTCCCTGTACAGCGGCCAGATGTGCACGACCCCGCAGAACCTGCTGGTCCCCCGGGAGGGCATCGCCACGGACCAGGGCACCAAGTCGTACGACGAGGTGGTCGCGGATCTCGCGAAGGCGGTGGACGGGCTGCTGGGCGACGACGCCCGGGCGAACGCGCTGCTGGGCGCGATCGTCAACCCGGAGGTGAAGGCCCGGGTGGAGGCCGCGGCGGGGCTGGGCGAGGTCGCCCTGGCCTCCCGGGAGATCACCAACCCGGACTTCCCGGGGGCGGTCGTCCGTACGCCGGTGATCGTGAAGCTGGACGGGGCCAAGCCGGACGCGGAGGCCGCGTACATGAGCGAGTGCTTCGGGCCGGTGTCCTTCGCCGTGGCCGTCGACTCGGCCTCGGACGCGGTGGAACTGCTGCGGCGGACCGTCCGCGAGAAGGGCGCGATGACCGTCGGGGCGTACACGACCGACCCGGAGGTCGAGCAGGAGGTGCAGGAGGCCTGCCTGGAGGAGGCGGCGCAGTTGTCGCTGAACCTGACGGGCGGGGTGTATGTGAACCAGACGGCCGCGTTCTCCGACTTCCACGGCTCGGGGGGCAACCCGGCGGCGAGTGCGGCGCTGTGCGACGGGGCGTTCGTCGCCAACCGGTTCAGGGTGGTCGAGGTGCGGCGGGACGCCTAGGATCCCGGCGGGTGCGGTGATCGCGCGGGCGCGGGCGCGGGCCGTTCGTGGCCGCTCCCGCCGTTCACCGCGTCCCTGTCAGATGTGCCGACCCGCACCGCAGCTCCAGTGGTACAGCGTCATCGCCACACTCGTCGCCAGGTTGTAGCTGCTGACCTGGGGGCGCATCGGCAGGGACAGCAAGTGGCCGGCGCGGGCGCGGAGTTCCGGCGACAGGCCGGTGCGTTCGGAGCCGAAGGCGAGGACGGCGTCGTCCGGGAGCTTCACGGACCGGATGTCGTCGCCCTCCGGGTCGAGGGCGAACAGGGGGCCGGGCGGCAGGTCGGACACCGCCAGCCGTTCCACCGCCGTCGCGAAGTGCAGCCCGGCCCCGCCGCGTACGACCGTGGGGTGCCAGGGGTCGACCGTCCCGGTGGTGATCACTCCCGTCGCCCCGAAACCGGCGGCCAGGCGGATCACCGCCCCCGCGTTGCCGAGGTTGCGCGGGTTGTCGAGCACCACGACCGGGGCCGTGCGGGGCTCCCGCGCCAGCTTCCCGAGGTTGGAGGCGCGGGAGGGGCGTACGGCCAGGGCTGCCACCGCGGTGGGGTGCGGGCGCGGGACGAACGACGCGTACGTCTCGTGCGGCACCTCCGCCAGCAGCCCGGCCATCGCGTCCCGCACGTCCGGGGCCAGCTCGTCCGCGAGGGCGAGCGTGGCCGCACGGTCGGCCGCGACCGCCACCGGCACCTCGGCGCCGAACCGCAGCGCGTGCTTGAGGGCGTGGAAACCGTCCAGCAGGACGGTGTCGCCGGCGAGCCGGTGCCAGGCGGTCACGGGGTCGGTCATGCCCCGAAGCCTACGTGCGTGGTCTCGGGACTCTCCCGCGCGTGCCGCTGGGGAGCGGCCCGGGCCGGTCGCGGCGCGGGAGGCGGTCCCGCGCGCGTGCCGTCCAGCCGCCGAGGCGGCGCAGGAAGCCCGTCGGCAGGAACACCGCGTCCGTCGCGATCATCGCCAGCGAGAAGAACGGCAGGCCGAGGACGACGGCGATCACCGCGTGCTCGGTGATCATGACCGCGAGCAGGACGTTCTTGACCCGCCGGTTGAACAGGGTGAACGGGAAGGCGACCTGCACGAGGACCGTGCCGTAGGTCACGAGCATCACCATCGTGCCGCTGGCGGACAACAGGTCGGCGAGCGCGGGCCAGGGCGAGAAGTACTCCAGGTGGAGCGGGTAGTAGACCGCGGTGCCGTCCTGCCAGCGGGAGCCCTGGATCTTGTACCAGCCGGCCGTCGCGTAGATCAGGCACGCCTCGGCCATGATCACGAGCAGGGCGCCGTTGTGCACGACGTTGGCGACCACGTCGAGCAGGATCCGCGGCTCCCCGGACCTGGCCCTGCGGCCGACCAGCCACCACAGGGCCTGCGCCACCCACACGGTCCACAGCAGGGCCGGTATCAGCCAGTCGCCCTCCATCCGGCCGGCCAGGGTCACCGCGATCAGCACGAATCCGAGGACGCCCCACAGGGCCGGCCCGGTCCGGTCCGTGACCCGCTCCCCACGCGCGCGTGCCGCCCGGTTCCGCGCCGCCCGCCGGGCGTCCAACGACCACACCTGGGCGCAGCGCGTGAACACCAGGTAGATCGACATCAGGTGCAGCACGTTGTCGCCGCCGTCGCCCATGAAGACGCTGCGGTTCTGCAGCGACAGGACACCGACCATGAACAGCACCGACATGGTGCGGGTGCGCCAGCCCAGCATCAGCAGAGCACCGGCGAGGATCGCGAGGGCGTAGACGATCTCGAACCAGAGGCGGCCGTCGGACCACATCAGGGTGGTGAAAGCGCCGTTCGTCCCGATCAGCTGCTCGGCGAGATCCCAGCTCCAGGGGCCGTCGGGGCCGTAGAGCTCGTGGCGGTGGGGCAGTTCGCGCAGGAGGAACAGCAGCCAGGTGGCGCTGAAGCCGATGCGGACGACGGCGGTCTGGTACGGGCCGAGGGCCGCCTCGGTGACGCCGGCGACGCCGCGCGAGACAGCCAGGGAGAAGCGGTTCACCCGACGCCCCCCTCGGCCTCGTCCCGCGGCACCTTCCACCACGGCAGCTCACGGTAGGACGGCGTCGTGGAGACCTTCTCCCGGCTCCACTCGGGCGGCGGCACGTTGCTGGTGCGGGACCGGACCTGCACGCGCTCCATGACACCGCCGCCCCCGCCGGTGGCTCGCACCGCGTCGTCGCGGCCGAGGCGCAGCACCGTGATCCGGCGCAGATACGACTCGGAGAGCGCGCCGCGCAGGCCCACCGGCTGGTTCTCGCCGTCATGGGTGGCGACGAAGAAGTCCCAGGCGCGGCGCAGTTCGTTCTGCTGGGTGTGACTGGGCAGCAGGTTGCCGTCGATGGCCCGGCCGTCCTCGGCGGACAGGTCGTACCAGCCGGTGGTCAGCGTCATGCCGTCCGGCCCGCGGACCTGGGCACGGACCTGGATGGAGATGTTCTGCTGCAGCGGGTTCGGCGCGAAGAGCTTCCAGTTCTGCTCGAACTCCGGGTAGATCCAGTCGTCCACGGCCTCGCCGTGCTCCCGGGTGACCGTGTTCGCCGGCGCGACGTGCAGGAACGTCATCCCGAGATGCGCACAGACCCCGACCGCGACGACCGCGACCGCCAGCGCGACGGCGATCCGGAAGGGGAGGGACAGCGCGGCTATCCCGGCAGGGGGGCCCACGGGCGGGTGCCGCTCCGGGGACGGGCCGGGCTGGGCAGGCACGGACGGGACCGGGGGCTGGTCAGGCGGCTCGGCAGGCGCGGACGACACCGGGAACGGGCCGCGCGGGTCGGCAGGCGCGTACCGGACCGGTGGCTGGTCAGGCGGCTCGGCAGGCGGGCCCGGCTCGGCCGGCGCACCCGGCCCGTGCCGGGCGTCCGAGCCCTCGTCGTACGCGTTCATTCCGCCCCGTTCCCGATCCCCGGTCCCTCGTTACGCCCACCAGCCCACCCGGCTTCCCGGCCACCGGCCGCGAGGGCGTCGTACCGCCCGCGCACCGCCGTGCGATGTCGGCACCCGGGCACGGTACTCAGGCCGCCCACCCGGGCACAGCCCCTTCCGCCGGTCCCGGCCGTGGCCGTCGCCACACCGCGCGAGCCGACCGTACGGCGACCGCGACCGCGCAGGAGCGGCAGTCCCCCTGGTCCACAGGGGACCCCCGCAGGTTATCCACAGGGCGCCCGGGCCGGTCGTCCACAGGAGTGACACCCTACGGCGCCCGCCCGCACGCCCATTCCCTTCTTCTAGAACCTGTTCTATCTTGACGCCCCGTCAGCTCAACGGGATCGCCGGGAGGACAGCCACCGTGGACTTCACCTTCACCGAGGAGCAGCAGGCGGCGGCCGAGGCGGCGAAGGGCGTGTTCGCCGGAGTCGCCCCGGACACCGTGCCCAGCCCGGCCCTCACCCCGGGAGCCGTCGCCGATGCGTACGACCATGCTCTGTGGGCCAGGCTCGCCGACGCGGACCTGCTGAGCCTGCTCCTCGACGAGCGGTACGGCGGAGCCGGCCTGGACGCCATCGCCCTGTGCCTGGTGCTGCGGGAGTCGGCACGGGTGCTGGCCAGGGTCCCGCTACTGGAGAGCAGCGCGGCAGCGGCGGCCGTCCAGGCCCACGGCGGTGACGAGGCGAAGGCGGCCCTGCTCGCCCGGGCCGGCCGGGGCGAACTCGTGCTGACCGTCGCCGCACACGGCCGCACCGGCCACGACCCGGCCGAGCAGGCCGTGACCGCACGGCGGGACGGCGAGGCGTGGGTACTGGACGGAGTGCAGACGGCGGTGCCCTGGGCCCACGACGCCGACGTCACGGTCGTCCCGGCGCACACCGGGACCGGCCGGACCGTACTCGCCCTGGTCCCGCGCGGGCACCAGGGCGTCGTCCTCGCCGAGCAGTTCTCCACCAGCGGCGAGCGGCTCGGCGAACTGCGGCTGGAATCGGCGCGGCTCGCCGCCGGGGAGGTGATCGACGCCGACGGGGCATGGGAGGGGCTGCGGGACCTGCTGACCACCGGCACGTGCGCGCTGGCGCTGGGGCTCGGGGAACGCGTGCTGCGGATGACCGGGGAGTACACCGGCAAGCGGGAGCAGTTCGGCTTCCCCCTCGCGACCTTCCAGGCCGTCGCCGTGCAGGCCGCCGACCGCTACATCGACCTGCGCGCGATGGAGGCCACCCTCTGGCAGGCCGCGTGGCGGATCACCTCGGGTGCCCCGGGGGCACTGCCCGCCGCAGGTGACGTCGCCGTCGCCAAGATCTGGGCCGCGGAGGGGGTACGCCGGGTCGTGCAGACCGCGCAGCATCTGCACGGCGGGTTCGGCGCCGACGTCGACTACCCCCTGCACCGCTACCACGCCTGGGCCAAGCACCTGGAGCTGTCCCTCGGGCCGGCCGCGGCGCACGAGGAGGCCCTGGGCGACCTGCTGGCTACACACCCCCTGGCCTGACCAGGGCCTGACGCGATGGGCCGGAGGACGAGCTCGGCGACGAGCTAGAGGACGAACCCCTGCTGCCCGTCGTCCGTCACGACGGGACGGCCCGCCGCCTCCCACACCTGCATGCCGCCGTCGACGTTCACCGCGTCGATGCCCTGCTGGGCCAGGTACATCGTGACCTGGGCGGAACGGCCGCCGGAACGGCAGATCACATGGACCCGGCCGTCCTGCGGGGCTGCCTGGGACAGCTCGCCGTACCGGGCGACGAACTCACTGATCGGGATGTGCAGCGCCCCTTGGGCATGACCAGCCTTCCACTCGTCGTCCTCCCGGACGTCCAGCAGGAAGTCGCCGTCCTTGAGGTCCGCGACCGCGACGGTGGGCACACCAGCTCCGAAAGTCATGCGTCCGACGCTACCCGAACCGCCCCCCGGGCCGGACGGGACGCGGCTCAGCCCTCGCCCGCGCCCTCACCGAGCAGCACGGCCAGTTCCGTCTCGCGCTCGGCGACCTGGGTGAGCAGCTGCTGCCCGATCTCCTCCAGCAGACGGTCCGGGTCGTCCGGGGCCAGCTGGAGCATGTGGCCGATGGCGCTGTCCTCCAGCTCCCGGGCGAGCAGGGCGAGCAGTTCCTTGCGCTGGGCGAGCCATTCGAGGCGGGCGTAGAGCTCCTCGGCGCGGCTCGGGCCCCGCTTCAGCTCGGGTCCCCTGGCCCACTCCTCGGCGAGCTCGCGCAGCTCCGCCTCGTCGCCGCGGGCGTAGGCGGCGTTGACCCGGGTGATGAACTCCTCGCGCCGCTCGCACTCCTTCTCCTCCTGCGCCAGGTCCGGGTGGGCCTTGCGGGCCAGGTCGCGGTAGAGCTTGCGGGCCTCCTCGCTGGGGCGGACCCGCTGCGGAGGCCGGACCGCCCGGTCCGTGAGCATCGCCGCGGCCTCCGGGAAGAGGCCGCTGTCGTCCATCCAGCCGTTGAGCAGCTCCTCGACACCGGGGATCGGGGCGAGGCGGGCCCGGGCCTCCTCCGCCCGGCGCCGGTCGTCGGGGTCGCCGCTGCGAGCGGCCCTGGCCTCCAGGATCCGGGCGTCCAGATCCTCGAGTCGGGCGTACAGCGGACCGAGCTTCTGTTCGTGCAGCCGGGAGAAGTTCTCCACCTCGACCCGGAAGGTCTCGACGGCGATCTCGTACTCGATCAACGCCTGCTCGGCGGCCCGTACGGCCCGCTCCAGCCGCGCCTCGGGGCGGGCGGCGTCGCCACCGTCCTGCTCAGCTTCGGGGGTCGTCACCCGACCAGCGTAGGCCACGGCCCGACCCCGTCCGCGCCCCGGACCGCCGGCCTGCCCCCGACCTCCGGCAGGCCATGCTCCGACCTCCGGTTTGAGCCCTGCCCCGCCATACGGTGAGCCCTGCCCCGACCTCCGGCGGGCCCTGCCCCACCACGGCCCGGCCGGGGCGCTGCGCGACCCCTCACCTCAACCCCAGCCCAAGCCTCAACCCGAACCCGAACCCGAATCCACACCCGCACCCGCACCCGCACCCGAGTCGAGCCAGGCCGAGCCGAGCCGACCGGAGGGTGGCCCCGCCCCTACACCCCCATCTCCGCCGCGACCTTCCCCGCCCTCACCCCCGCCACCAGCTCCGCGTGATCCGCCTCGGTCCGGTCCGCATAGGCCACGGCGAACCCCGCTATCGCCTCGTCCAGCTCCTCGTTCTTCCCGCAGTACCCGGCGATGAGCCGCGGATCGGCGCTGTGGGCGTGGGCCCGGGCCAGGAGCGCGCCGGTCATGCGGCCGTAGTCGTCAATCTGGTCGGCTGCCAGAGCGGCCGGATCCACGCTGCCCTTGCGGTTGCGGAACTGGCGGACCTGGAAGGGGAAGCCGTCGACCGTCGTCCAGCCCAGCAGGTTGTCGCTCACGACCTGCATCCGCTTCTGGCCCAGCACGACCCGGCGGCCCTCGTGGCCGGCCTCGGGCACCTCGAAACCGGCCGTCGGCAGATGCGGCACCAGTGCCGAGGCCCGCGCCTCCTTCACCTGGAGCACCAGCGGCTCACCCCGGTGGTCCAGGAGCAGGACGACGTAGGACCGGGTGCCGACACTGCCGGTGCCGACGACGCGGAACGCCACGTCCTGCACCGCGTACCGGGCGAGGAGCGGCAGGCGGTCCTCCGGCAGGGTGCCGACGTACTCCTCCAGGGACGCCGCCACCACCGCGGCCTCCGTGCCCGGGACGCGCCGCAGCACCGGCGGGGCGTCGACGAAGCGGCGTCCGCCGTCCTCGGCGGCCTCGGTCGACTTGGCCGCGAAACGGCCGCTCGTGTTGAGGCGGGCCTTCTCGGAGACCCGCTCCAGCGTGCCGAGCAGGTCATGGGCGTCCGCGTGGGAGACGAGCTCCTCGTCCGCGATGGCGTTCCAGGCGTCCAGCACCGGGAGCCTGGCCAGCAGCCGCATGGTCCTGCGGTAGGCGCCCGCCGTGTCGTACGCCGCCTTGCGGCACTGGTCCTCGTCGGCTCCGGCCTCCCGGCCCGCGAGCACCAGGGACGTCGCGAGGCGCTTGAGGTCCCACTCCCAGGGGCCGTGCACCGTTTCGTCGAAGTCGTTCAGATCGATGACGAGGCCGCCGCGCGCGTCGCCGTACAGGCCGAAGTTGGCCGCGTGGGCGTCGCCGCAGATCTGCGCCCGGATCCTGGTCATCGGCGTGCGCGCCAGGTCGTATGCCATGAGGCCCGCCGAGCCGCGCAGGAATGCGAACGGGGTGGCGGCCATGCGGCCCACCCGGATCGGGGCGAGCCCGGGCAGCCGTCCGCGGCCCGACTCCTCGACCGCGCTCACCGCGCCGGGCCGGGACTCGTCCGGGTCGAGGGTGGCGTGCGCGCTGCGCGGGACCCGCTTGCGCAGAGCCTTGCCCTCGTCCTTGGGCGAGCCCTCGGCCGGCCACTCGGCGAAGCCGCGCACCCGGGGCAGCCGCCGCGCCGCCTTCTCCGCAGCCGTGGTCCCGTCCTCAGCCCTGGTCATCCCGACCGCCTCCCCCACACGCGCACGAACATCAACTCGTGCCGACCGTACAACCGGCGGCCGAAACGCGTCAGACCCTGTGGACAACTCCGCAGGTGTGGACAACACGTACGACAACGGCCGAGAGCTCCGAAAGCCCCACCACCCCCACGCCCCCGAAGACGCCCGCACCGGCAGGGCCTACGCTCCCGAAAACGCCCGTACCAACACGGCCCACGCCCCCGAAGACCCCCGTACCAACACGGCCCACGCCCTCGAAGACCCCCGTCAACACGGCCTACGCCCCCGAGGGCGCCTCCGCCGGCACAGCCGCTGCCGCCTCAGCCGACACCGCCGAGGAAGCCGAGGACGCCGGCACCGCCTCCGCCGCGCCCCCCTCCGCCAGCAACCGCTCCCCCCGGTCCGCCGAGATCTCCAGCCGGGCCAGCACCGCGGGGACGGCGATGCTCGGCAGGAAGTGCTCGAACAGCACGACGACACGGCGTTCCAGATCCTGCCGCTGGCAGCGCAGCTGGGACAGCAGCTGCACCCCCGAGAAGCTGCCGACCAGCAGCTCCGCCGTGTCCGCCACGTCGACGTGCGGCAGCAGTTCGCCCCGTGCCTTCGCCTCGCCCAGGACCTGCACGTTCTGGTCGATCCACATCCGGAAGGCCGGGGTGCGGTCGAGGTCCATGGCCCCCTGGTCGAGGGCGAGTCCCACGCTGGCCCGCACCAGTGGTTCGGAGCGCAGCCGGCGGGCCAGCACCAGACCCGAGTCGACCAGTTCCTGGAGCTTGCTGGGCTGGGGAGGGAGCGTGATCGCGAGCTGTTCCTCGAACACCCCCACCGCCAGTTCCTCCTTGGAACCGAAGTGGAAGTACAGGGCGCCCTTGGTGACGCCTGCCCGGTCCAGGATCTCGCCGATGGTCGCCGAGGTGTATCCGCGTTCGTCGAAGACGGCCGCGGCCGCCTCCAGGATGGTCCGCCGGGTGCGGATCGCGCGCTCCTGTCGCATCATCGGGTGCCTCCTGATCTCCGTCGATCTCTGTGAAGTCGCCGTGCAGCGAGGGCGCGAGAGCCTGTCCGCGCGGGGGTGTCCCACCCTTTGAAAAAGACCGACTCGTCCGTACCTTAGTCGGACGCCGACCGCAGCCGGGTAGTCGACCCTGGGGGTTCTCATGCTGGAGACAGGCCCTTCAAGCGCACTCACGGACGATCAGACCGGATACGGGGGCCGACCGCCAAACGAGACCTCCGCGGCCGTCGAGAACGCGCCACGCACCGCCCCTCCACCGGCGCACACCCCCGTCACCGGAGAACTCGCTCACCGCACCACCGACAGGGACGTTTTCCCCGCCCGCTGGACCCGAATCTCCGACACCCGCTTCCGCTTCACCGCGTACTGGCCGGCCGCCCACCCCTTCTTCGGTCCCGTCGACGACCGCCACCAGGACCCGATGGTCGTGGGCGAAACGTTACGGCAGGCCTCCATGGTGCTCGCGCACGCCGAGTTCGGTGTCCCGGCCGACACTCACTTCGTCATGTGGGACCTGACGGTCTCCGCCGACCCGTCCGCGCTGCTGCTGAGGGACGCCGCCGAGCCGGTGGAGATCGACGTCGTGTGCTCCGAGATACGCCGACGCGGTCGCGGCCTGGCGAGCATGCGCACCACGATGGAGTTCCGCCGCGCGGGGCGCTTCGTCGCCCGCGGCACCGGCAGCACCGGCTGCACCTCGCCCCTCGCCTACCGCCGCCTGCGGGCGGGGAGAACGGCCGCCGCGGACACCCCGGTCGCGCTGCTGCCCGGCATCACGCCGGAACTCGTCGGCCGCTCCCGCGCCGAGGACGTGGTCCTCGCCCCCGCCGACCGCCCCGGCGTCTGGCACCTGCGCGTGGACACCGGCCACCCGGTCCTCTTCCCCCGGCCCAACGACCACGTCCCCGGCATGGTCCTGTTCGAGGCGGCCCGCCAGGCCGCGGCCGCCGCATCCGGCCGGCGCCCCTTCCTGCCCCGCACGATGACGGCCGTCTTCGCCCGCTACACCGAGCTGCACAGCCCCTGCCGGCTGGAGACAGAGCTGCTCGACGAGGACCGGGACGAGGTGACCGTACGGGTCTCGGGGCGCCAGGACGGCGAGTCCGTCTTCACCGCCACACTGACCTCTGCGCAGCAGTCCGCGCGGGTACGGTCCCTGCCGTGACGGTCAATCTTCTGATCACGGGGGCGAGCGGCTTCGTCGGCGGCCGGGTCGCCGCCACGGCCCAGCGGCAGCCGGGCGTCCGCGTACGCCTGATGTCCCGGCACGCCCCGCCCGGGCCCGAGTTCGTCCACGGCGACCTCTGCGCCCCGCCCTCCCTGCGCGGCGCCTGCGCCGACACCGACGTCCTGGTGCACTGCGCCAGCCGGATCGGCGGCGACGCCGAGACCGCCGAGGCCGTCAACGGCCACGGCACCCGGACCCTGGTCGAGGAGGCCGTGCGCGCCGGGGTGCGCCGGATCGTCTACGTGAGCACCGCCGCCGTCCACGGCCGGGGCCCCTTCCGCGGCGTACGTCCCGGGGAGGCGCCGATCGCGCCGGCCTCGGCCACCAGCCGCACCCGGGCGGCCGCCGAGCGGCACGTCCTCGACGCGGGCGGCCTGGTGCTGCGCCCGCACCTCGTGTACGGCGAGGGCGACCGCTGGGTGATCCCCGGACTGGTGTGGCTGATGCACGAACTGTCGGCCACCCTGACCGGCTGCGAGGCCCTCCAGTCGATGATCGACGTGGACACCCTGGGCCGTGCGGTGGTGGCCGCGGCCCTCTCCCCGGCGCACGAGGGCGGTGCCCACCACGTCGGCCACCCCGAGCCGGTGCCCGTGGCGGAGCTGCTCGGGGCCGTGTGCGCGCAGGTGGAGGAGCCCGGCGGCGGTGCCGCGGTGGACGTCGCCACCGCACTGGAGCGGGCCGCCGGATCGCCGCTCGCCCTCCATCATCTGGGCATGCTCACGGTCGACCACTGGTTCGTGGACGACGCGTTCTGGAAGGACCTCGACTGCTCGCCCGGCGCGGGGTTCGCGGCCGCGTTCAGCCGCGCGGCACCCTGGTACCGCGCGTTCCTCCGGGGCCGGGCGGCTTCCTGACGGCGTCCGCCTCGTCCGGCCGCGGGCCCGGGCCCCTGCCGTGCAGCAGCACCGGAAGCTCCTCGTGGCCCGTGGAGATGATCGACCGCAGTCGCCTCGGCGGACGCGACGGATCGGCCAGGGCCAGCCGCGGGAAACGCTCGAACAGCGACCTCAGGGCCACCGTCGCCTCGACCATGGCGAGGGGGCGGCCCAGGCAGTGGTGCACGCCGTGGCCGAAGGACACATGGTCGCGGCTGGTCGCGCGCGTGACGTCGAACCGGTCGGCGTCCGGTCCGTGGCGCTCGGGGTCGCGTCCGGCCCCAGCGAAGGAGACGACGACCGGGTCGCCCTTCGGGATGGTCAGACCCGGCTCGATCTCGATGTCCTCCACGGCGTAGCGCAGGCCCGACATGGCGCCCGGGGCCTCGTGACGCAGTGCCTCCTCCAGGGCGTCCTCCCAAGCCACCTGCCCGGAGCGGACGAGTTCGAGCTGGCCGGGGTGGGCGAGCAGGCTGTGCGCGGTGTTGTCGATGAGGTTGACGGTCGTCTCGAAGCCCGCGGTGAGCAGCAGGATCAGGTTGTCCATCAGCTCCTGTTCGCTGAGGCCGCCTTCGTCGCGGGCGGCGATGAGCGCGGTCGTCAGGTCGTCGGCCGGGTGCTCCCGCTTGTCCCGCAGGAACGCGGTCAGCGTGCCGTAGAGGTCGACGGCGTTGGCCTGGGCGTCCTCCAGGGAGATCGCCGTGTCGAAGAAGCGGCTGATGATGCGGTAGAGCGCCGTGCGCGGGCCGTCCTCGCCGTGCGGTACGCCGAAGAGCTCGCACACCACCTCGTGCGGCACCGGTGCCGCGAACGCGGCCCGCAGGTCGACGACTTCGCCCTCAGGAACCCTTTCCAAGCCATCCAGCGCGCGGTCGACGATCTCCTGGACGCGCGGCAGCAGCGCGTCGACGCGGCGCTTGGTGAAGGCGGCGGCCATCGGCTTGCGCAGCCGGCTGTGGTCGGTGCCGTAGGCGGTGACCATGTTGCGCACCGAGACCCAGATGGCGAGCGGCCAGGTGCGGGAGATGTCCCCGTTGATCCAGGCCGGCCAGTGCTGGTACGCGTCCTTGCTCGTCTCGGGACCGGCCAGGAGCCGCTTGTTCAGCTCCAGGCCGTTGATCCACCACGCCCGTACACCGCCGGGGAGTTCCACCTCCACGGCCGGGCCCTGGGCGCGGATCCGGGCTATCTCGCCGTAGAGGTCCTGGCCGGACGGGTCGATCGACAGGAAGGGGCAGGCCTGCTGTGCCATGACGCATCGCTCCTTGGTCCGGTGGCTGGGGATCCATGGTGCGATCCGGGTGCCGGAAAAACTTGGCAACCGGCTTGTTTGGGCCATGACTTCACTCACGGTCGGTCGGCGGTGGGTGGCTACCGCACGGCGAGCCCCATCCGCCCGGCGTCCGACTGCCCGCCCGGGGCGGCCGGTTCACTCCCCGCCGGACGCAGCGCCCCGGCAGACGCGGCGCGGCCGCACAGGGCAGCGGCAACTGCCACGGGTCGGTCAGCGAGGGCCGCTCCGGCCGACCGTGGTCCTCCCGGGCCGGCACCCTGATGACGAGGCGATGGAACCAGCTCATCTCGACATCACCGGTTTTCGTACAACGGGTCGGCAGCAGTCGGCCTTCCGGGCCGCCCTACGCCCGCAGGTACGCCAGCACCGCCAGCACCCGGCGGTGGGTCTCGTGCGCCGGAGGCAGGTCCAGCTTGGCCAGGATGCCGGAGATGTGCTTGCCCACGGCCGCCTCGGAGACGACCAGTTCGCGGGCGATGGCGCTGTTGGACCGGCCCTCGGCGATCAGCGCCAGCACCTCCCGCTCACGCGGGGTGAGCCGCTCCAGCGGGTCGCGGCGGCGGCGCAGCAACTGCCGTACGACCTCGGGGTCGACGACCGTGCCGCCGTCGGCCACCTCGCCGAGCGCCTCGACGAACTCCTCGACCTGGCCGACCCGGTCCTTGAGCAGATAGCCGACGCCCGTACCGTCGCCGGAGTCCAGCAGCTCGGCGGCGTACCGGCGCTGCACGTACTGGCTGAGGACCAGCACCGGCAGGGTGGGCCGCTCCTGGCGCAGCCGTACGGCCGCGTGCAGGCCCTCGTCCTGGAAGCCGGGCGGCATCCGCACGTCCGTCACGACCACGTCGGGCGCGTGCTCCCGGACGGCCGAGACCAGCGCCCCGGCGTCCCCCACGGCCGCGACGACCTCGTGCCCGCAGCGTCCGAGCAGCCCGACGAGCCCGTCCCGCAGCAGCACGCCGTCCTCGGCCAGGACGACCCGCAGCGGCCGCTCAACTCGCAGGGTCACAAGGGATCTCCACACACAGCAGGGTCGGTCCGCCGGGCGGACTGGACAGGGCGAGTCTGCCATCGAGCACCGACACCCGGTCGGCGAGCCCGGTCAGCCCGCTGCCCTCCCCGGCCCGTGCGCCACCGCGCCCGTCGTCGCGTATCCGCAGCAGCAGCCGCCCGTCGCGGTGCTCTCCGCTCACCGCCGCCCGGCTCGCCCCGCTGTGCCTGTCCACGTTGGCGAGCGCCTCGCACACCACGAAGTACGCGGCGGCCTCGACGGCCCGGGGCAGCCGCCCGGGCAGCTCCAGGCCGACGTCCACGGGCACGGCCGTGCGGTCGGCGGCGTCGGCGACGGCGGCTTCGAGGCCGTAGTCGGCGAGGACCTTGGGGTGGATGCCCCGGATGAGCTCGCGCAGTTCCGCCAGGGCCGTGCCCGCCTCCTGGTGCGCCTTGGCGAGCTGGTCGGCGAGCGGCCCGGGCGGGGCGTCCAGCCGGGCCAGCCCGAGCGTCATCGTCAGGGCGACGAGCCGCTGCTGCGCCCCGTCGTGCAGATCCCGCTCGATCCGCCGCCGCTCCGCATCGAAGGCGTCCACCAACCGCACCCGGGACCGGGCCAGTTCGGCCACCCTGGCCCCCAGATCGGCCTCCGGCGGCGCGACCAGCAGCCGGGCCAGCCCGGCTCGGGCCCCGGCCGCCACGCCCAGCAGCCAGCCGCCCACGGCCAGCAGGACCAGCCCCAGGACGGCGCACCCGGCGGCAGCCGGCCAGGTGGTGACCAGCCACACCTTGAGCACCTTCGCCTCGCCGAAGACCCCGAGGAACACCGGAGTCGCGACCACGGACAACGGGCCCGCCAGAAAGACGGCCAGCGCGAGAGCGTCGACCGGTCACAACAGCCCCGCGAACAGCAGGGCGTGGCCCAGCTCCCGCCAGGTGGCCCGCTCCCGCACCCGTGTGGACAGCCACGCACGCAGCCCCGGCTCCCCGGGCGGCTCGTGCGGGTCGGACGCCGGCTCCGCGTCGACCAGCCGCAGCCGGAACCGCTCCAGCGCCGCCACCGGAATGCCCGCCAGGGCGGTGCCAAGCAGCAACGGCAGCCCGACCAGCGCGAGTGCGAGCACCCCGCCGGCCGCCACCGACGTCACGAAACCCACGAGGACGACGACGCCGAGGACCGCGCCCGTGAGCAGGTAACCGGCCGACCGCCACGGCCAGGCCGAGAGCAGATAGCCGGGGCGGGACATGGCCTGCCACACGTTCCGAGGGCGCATGGGGATCACCGTAGAAGGCCCGCGGGGCCCGGGCGATGGGCCCAGGGGGATGCCCGGAGGTAGGCCTGGCCCTACCCCAGGTCTAGGTCCCGCCGCACTGCGCCGGCCCGCCTCCGCCCGGTTACGTGGGAGGCGACATCGACACCAGGGGGATCCCATGAGCCACCACGCCATCCGGCTGGACTCCGTCACCAGGACGTACGGACCGTTGACCGCACTGGACGGGGTCTCGCTCGCCTTCCCCGCGGGAAGCTTCACCGCCGTGATGGGCCCCTCCGGCTCCGGCAAGTCCACCCTGCTCCAGTGCGCCGCCGGCCTGGACCGGCCCACCTCCGGCTCGGTCACCCTGGGCGGCACCGAACTGACCGGCCTGAGCGAGCGGCGGCTGACCCTGCTGCGCCGTGAGCGCGTCGGGTTCGTCTTCCAGGCGTTCAACCTGCTGCCCTCGCTGACCGCCGAGCAGAACGTGGCTCTGCCCCTGCGCCTGGCCGGCCGCCGCGTCCCCAGGGCCCGGGTCCGCCAGGCGCTCCAGCAGGTCGGCCTGGCCGAGCGGGCCCGGCACAGACCCTCCCAGCTGTCCGGCGGCCAGCAGCAACGCGTCGCCCTGGCCCGCGCGTTGATCACCCGCCCCGATGTGCTGTTCGGTGACGAACCGACCGGCGCCCTGGACACGCGGACCGGCCTCGAGGTGCTGGGGCTGCTGCGCGGCATGGCCGACCACGAGGGCCAGACGGTCGTCATGGTCACGCACGACCCGGTCGCCGCCGCGCACGCCGACCGCGTGCTCTTCCTCGTCGACGGGCGCGTGAGCGGGGAGTTGACCGGCGCCGGCGCCGACACCATCGCCACGCGCATGACCCGCCTGGAGGCCGTGCCGTGCTGAGCGTCGCCCTGCGCACCCTGCGCGCCCGCTGGATCACCTTCACCGGCAGCTTCGTCGCCCTCTCCCTGGGCGTGGCCCTGCTGACGGTGACGGGCCTGGCCCTGGCCTCGTCGTCCACCGCCCCACAGCGCGGCTTTGACCGCCTGGCCGCCGCCCCGGTCGTCGTCAAGAGCCGGGACACGCTGCGCGTGCCGACCCTCGTCGGTGACCGCGATGCCCGGCTCGCCCACCCCCGCCCGATCCCCGCCGCGACCGTCGCCGAGTTGCGGAAACTGGGCCCGGTGGTCGTGGACCGGCCCGCCGCCGGGTCCGTCGCGGTCCACCGGCTGGGGATCGACGCCGACGCCACGGCCGTACGGAAGGTCGTGGGCACCGGCGCCCAGGTCCTCACCGGCACCGCACGCCGCCTCGCCGACCCCGGCGCGGACCGCGACAGCGAGGCGCTCACCGCGATGAACGCCCTGTTCGGCACCGCCGGCGGTGTCACCACCTTCGTGTCGGTCTTCGTCGTGGCGTCGACCTTCGCCTTCGCGGTCGCCCAGCGCCGCCGGGAGTTCGCGCTCCTGCGCACCGCCGGGGCCACCCCGGGCCAGATCCGCCGGACCGTCCTCACCGAGGCCCTGGCCGTCGGCACCCTCGCCTCGGCCACCGGCTGCGCCCTCGGCTCCTACGGCGCACCGCTGCTGGCCGCCCGGGTGGCCGACGAGGGCCTGGCCCCGGCGTGGTTCACCATCGGGGACCACACCTGGCCCTACCACGCGGCCTTCTGGACGGGCCTGCTCGTCGCCCTGTGCGGAGCGGCCGCGGCCTCCTGGCGGGCGGGCCGCACCGCCCCCACCGCGGCCCTGCGCGAGGCGGCCGCGGACAGGACGCCGACCCGAGGACGCCTGCTGTGCGGCACGGCCCTCCTGCTCACGGCCGCCATCACCCTGGCCCTCTCCCTCACCGGCGACCCGGGTGACCTGCTCCACCGCAAGACCTACATCAGCCGCCCCATGCTGCTGATCACCGCCGCCGCCCTGCTCGCACCCCTCGTCCTGGGCCCCCTGATCCGCCTGCTGACCTGCCTGCCCTCGGCCACCGGCATGCTGGTGCGCGAGAACACCGCCACCGGAATACGCCGCACCGCCGCTCTCGCCGCCCCCGTCCTGGTCACGGTCGCCCTGGCCGGTTCACTCCTCGGCACCACCGCGACCCTGAACCAGGCGAAGACCAGCGAGACCCGGGACCGCACCACCGCCGCCTTCGTCCTCACCCCGCCCCCCGGAACGGGCTTCGACGACACCACCCTGCGCGCACTGCGCGCGATCCCGGGCACGGTGATCTCCCCGACGTCGTCGACAGCCGTCCACGTCCTGGAGGACGGGGTGGCCCTGCTCCGCTCCGAGGCCCGTGCCGCGACCCCGGGCAGCCTGGCGGCCACCGCGCGCCTCCCGCTCACCGCGGGCGAGGCCGGCGACCTCGACGACGACTCGATCATCGTCAACGAGGAGTGGCAACGGCACCGAGTGGGCGAACGGGTCCGGGTCTGGCTCGGCGACGGGACGCCCCGCACCCTGCGCATCGCCGCCGTGATGACCACCGGCACCGGCGACAACGGCGTCTACGTCACCCCCCGCAACGCCCCGGGCGCCGGGGTCGACCGGATCGACGTGGCCCTCGTGGACGGCACCGCCCCGGCAGCCGTGGCCGACGCCCTCCGCAGCGCCGTCGGCACCGGTCGCGGCGAGGTCCTCACCCGCGAGGCGTGGATCGAGGCCACGCGCCCCGACACCGACCACACCACCCGCCTCGGCCTGCTCCTGGTGCTCGGCATCGCCCTTCTCCACACCGGCATCTCCGTGGCCAACACCACGGTCATGGGGACCTCCGACCGGCTGCGCGACCTGGCGGTGCTGCGGCTGGCCGGCGCCACCCGATGGCAGGTGCTGCGGCTGACCGGCGCCGAGGCCCTGACCGTCGTCACGGCCGGCGCGCTCCTCGGCCTCCTGGTCACCGGCGTCAACCTGGCCGGCCTGTGGAGCGCCCTCGCGCTGCTGTCGGTCCGTCCCCCCGTCGCCCTCCCGTGGCAGGCCCTCGGCACGACGGTGACGGCCTGCGCGCTCCTGGCCGTGACCTCCGCGCTCGTCCCGACGGCCCTCGCCCTGCGCCGCAGTCCGGTGGACCTGGCGGGCGTACGGGAGTGAGGTATCGGCCTGCCAGACCGAGCCCCCGCCGGCAGGCCGGGAGCGCTACGTCCCCGGCCGGGTCCTGAGGGGCCGGGTCCTGAGGGAGGCCGTCCCCTCCGGAAGCAGCACCACGGCCCCGGCCAGGGGTGCAGGGCCCTGCCCCTGCTGCCGGACCAGCACATCTGCGTGGGCCGGGCGGACCAGATCGCCCCCGATGTGCCTGAGGCGCTGAGCCAGCTCGACCCTTACCGGCCGCTGCCGCTCATCTCCGGGCCCCTGCGACCAGCGACATCGAACTCGACAGTGTCGAGGACGTGCACGGGCCACGGACCCTGGAAGACGGAGCCGCTGGTTGTTGCCGCCGCCATGAGCCCACTGGCGCGGCTCGTACGTCCGGCCGGCGGGATGCGTGGAGGGCCAGGATTCGGCCGTCATCGAGAGCGGTCACTGCCGTCGGGATCGTTTGCTTTCGGTGACGAGAGCAACTTCTCCGGCGAACATCACAGTCGGAAAGGGTTCTCGCCCGAGGAGGACGAAAAGTACCTTGTGCTGCTGATCAGCATGTTCTTCTGGTAAGCGAAAGAGGCTTCGCCATGGGGCGCCCCGAACTACCGGTCGACCCGGCGGCCGGTCCCGTGCAGCGACTCGCCCATGATCTTCGGGAGCTGCGCCGTTCGGCGGGTGGCGTGTCGTACCGGGCCATGGCGAAGAAGGCCGGCTTCTCGGTGACGACCCTGGCGAAAGCGGCGAGCGGCGAGCGGCTGCCGTCGTTGGCCGTGCTCCAGGCGTACGTCCAGGCATGCGGCGCCGACCCCGTTCCGTGGGAGGCACGGTGGGCGGAGGCCGAGGCGCTCGCCGGGGAGGAGAGGCAGGAGGATGCCGACGCCGCACCGCCCTACCGTGGCCTCGCGCGCTTCGAACCGGACGACCGTGAGCTGTTCTTCGGCCGGGACCGACTGATCGACGAGCTGAGCGAGCTGGGGTGCGGGTCCCCGTTCACCGTGGTGTTCGGGGCGTCCGGCAGCGGCAAGTCCTCCCTGCTGCGGGCCGGTCTGATTCCGCTGCTGCGGGAGAAGATCGCACAACAGGGGCGTACGGCGGTGCTTCGTATCCTCACTCCGGGAGCCCGGCCCGCCACCACCTACGCACACCTGCTGACGCCGACGGCCGACGATCCGGAGAGCTGGGTGGTGGTGGATCAGTTCGAGGAGGTCTTCACCCTCTGCCGCGAACGCGCCGAGCGGGACCGCTTCCTCGAACTTCTGCTCGCCGCGCGCGACCCGGGAAGCCGACTGCGCGTGCTCATCGCCGTACGGTCCGACTTCTATGCGCGGTGCGCCGAGCACCCGCGACTGGCGGAGGCGCTGCACGGGAGCGGGCTCCTGGTCGGGCCCATGAACGCGGACGAGCTGCGCGAGGCAGTGGTCGGCCCCGCGCAGGCGGCCGGGCTCATCGTGGAGCGGACACTGACCGCACGGATCGTCGAGGACGTGCTCGACGAGCCCGGCGGAATGCCGATGCTGTCCCACGCCCTGTTGGAGACCTGGCGGCGGCGCAAGGGACGGATGCTGACCCTGGCCGCGTACGAAGCGGCCGGCGGGGTACGCGGCGCGATCGCGGCCAGCGCCGAGGAGGCGTTCGGGGAACTCTCACCGGCGCAGGCGCACGCCGCGCGGCACCTGCTCCTGCGGATGGTCGAGCCCGGCCAGGGCAACGCCGACACGCGCCGCCCGCTCAGCTGGGAGGAAATGGCCGGCTGGGAGGACCCAGAAGTGCGAGCCGTCGCCGGGCGGCTGACCCGGGCCCGGCTGCTGACCACGGACGACGACGGAGTGCAGCTCGCCCACGAGGCGCTCATCACCTGCTGGCCGCGGCTGCGCGAGTGGATCGACGCGGACCGGGAGCGGCTGCGCCACCACCGGCAGCTGACCGACGCCGCCCGCACCTGGCTGGAGCACGACCGTGACCCGGGCACGCTCTACCGGGGCACCCGCCTGGCGCGGGCCGAGGAACTGTTCGCGGGCGACGACCGCGGCTACGACGGTCTGACGTCCGAGGAGACGGCCTTCCTGGTCACCGCGGCGGAGCAGCGGGCGGCGGAGGAGCGGGCCGCCACCCGGGCCCGGCGGCGGAGCCGCACCCTCGCGGCCTCGCTCTGCGCCGTGCTGGCGGTGGCCCTGGTCGTCGGCCTGACCGCCGTGCGACTGCGTCAGGACAGCGAGAAGCAGACCACCGACACGGCGGCCCGCCGGGTGGCCTCGGTCGCCGAAGCGCTGCGCACCACCGACCCGCGCACCGCGATGCTGCTCGGTGTCGCCGCATGGCGGATCTCTCCGCTGCCGGAGTCCCGCCGAGCCCTGCTGGGCGCGCTGGCCCAGCCCGAACTGGGCAACTTCACCGACCCGGCGCCCGGTGACACACCGGAGCGGTTCCTCGACGTCTCCGGGCGCACTCTGCTCAGCATCAGCGACGACACCTGGCGGACGTGGGATGTGGGCACCCACCGCCGTACCGCCTCGGGGCCGGTACCTCACGGGGCGGTGCTCGCCGCGGATCCGGGCGGCCGGGTGCTCGTCATCCACCAGGCCGCTGACAGGACCCAACGGTTGTGGGACACCCGAACGAGGCGCTGGCTCGGGGATCCCCTGCCGTTCAGGGACACCGTGACCTTCGGGGCAAGTGGCCGCAATTACCTGGTGAGGAGCCCGGACGACGACCGGGCCGGGCTTTACTCGGTCACCGACGGCCGTCTGGTCTTCCGGACCCCGTCGGCCGGCCGGGGGGAGCTCACCCACGCGGCGGCCGACGACCGGCTGCTGGCCGTCTGTCCGCGCGGCCGGGCCCCGCAGGTCTGGGACACCTCCACGCGCAGCGTCCGCTCCGGCGCCTGGACGAGCGCTCGCGACGTCTGTCGTGACGACATCGGCACCCTCCTGACCCTCACCGGCGGCCGGCTCCTCGCTCTCGCCGGGGACCGGGTGCGTGTATGGGACACCACGTCGGGACGAGAGCTCGCCGACGTCGCCCACCAGGGTGCCGACGCCGCCGTCGTGAGCGCGGACGGTTCGTTTCTGGCGACCGGCGGCGGCCAGGAGATCAGGGTGTGGCGTCTGCCCAGCGGCGGCGCCCCCGTTTTCCGGCACTCCTTGGACAACGAGACGCTCTCCGGTCTCGCCTGGGACTCCTCCCGGCCCCTGCTGCGGTATCTCGAAGGGGGCACGGTCCACACCCTCGACCTCACCACGACGCTCACCCGCGCCTGGCGCACGAGTCCGCTCACCGGGGTCCGGCTCAGCCCCGACGGCAGGATGCTCGCCACCGCCGAACGTATCGGTGACCGCTACGTCTTCCGGCTGCGGAGCACACGCGACGGCCGTCTGCTGCGCACCCTGCCGGAACCTTCTCATCCCGTCTTCCGCACCGGCGTACCGACGGTCCCCGCGGACGGCACCGAGCCCTTGCTGTCCTTCAGCCCCGACGGCGGCATGTTCGCGTACGGAGTCTCCGGCCTCGGCTGGGGCACGGTGCCTCAGCGTCTGACGGTGTGGGACGTGGCCGCCGGACGGGCGAAGACCACTGTGGACCTGGCGAGGGCGTCCGCGATGCCGCCGGACGCGATCGCCCTGGGACCGGGCGGTCGTACGCTCCTCACCGCACGTCTGACCGAGGACGGTTTCGTCAACGAGACATGGGACACCACGCAGCGGCGGAGGACGGCGCTCCTCCCCGGCCCGGCCGGCCGTCATCTGGCCGTCAGCCGGGACGGGAGGCTCCTCGTGACCGACAACCGCGTCGTCCGAGCGGGCCGGTCCCACGCCCATGACCTCGTCCAGCACGACGGCATCGCAGCCATCGCCTTCGCTCCCGACGGCTCCGGCCTGGCGGCCGGCGACTGGACGGGGCGGGTGGCCGTCTGGGACGGCGACCTCCGCCATCGAGCGGGCATCCTGAGGAACGTCTTCCCGGGACCCGTCGATCCGTCCTCCGACTCAGCTGAGTCGATCACGGCTCTCGCCTTCAGTCCGGACGGCAGCACGCTCGCCGTGGGCGGCGACGAGGGCACCGTCCAACTCTGGGACATCTCGACCCAGCAACCTCTCGGTCCTTCTCTGCCCACCTCCGGTGAGAGCGTCGACACGCTCGCCTTCAGCCAGGACAGCACCATGCTGTACGCCGGCGGCAAGCACGTCCCGCTCCAGCGGTACGTCGTGGATCCGGACCGAGCGGTGTCCCTTGTCTGCGCCCGTGCCGGGAACGCGGAGCTGACCCGGGGGCAGTGGCGCACCTATGTTCCGGACCGGCCGTACCGGCGGGTCTGCCCCTGACCATCTCGTTGGATCATGAAAGTGGCCGGGTCAGCAGTGCGATCCAGCCCCGCAGCGACGGGTCGATCGTCAAGGGCCCGGGAGTTGTCCCTCCAACCATCCCACCGGGTCAAACAGTCCCCCTCACCGGCGACCCACCGCCGACGGCCGGCGTGCTCCCGCCTCGCCGAAGTCCTCAGCGCCGGGTCCGGTGCCGTACGGCTTTGGTCTTCGGCGCCGTCCCGGAACGTGAGGCGACGGCGGACGCCCGGTCGCCGGAGCCGAGAACCGCAAGCGGGCGCCGGGCAAGCAATCTCCAGGGGGCGTCCCGTTAGAGGCAGAAAGCCTGCCGCCGGCCAGCCCGTACGCCCACCGAATTGTCTGACCTGGCAAAAGGGACGTGCCAAACAACATTCCGGTTGCGAGCGTCTGTGCAGCAAGGCCGGATCCCGGCACCCTGAGTCACCCGGAGCCGCACGTGCGCATCGCCTTCCTGCTGCACAACGCCTACGCGATGGGCGGCACCGTACGGACCACAATGACGCTCGCCGACACGCTCGCCGGGCGACACCAGGTGGAACTCGTGTCGGTCTTCCGGCACCGCGAGAAACCACACCTGGGGCGGTCGCCAGAGGTGCCGCTGCGGGCCCTGGTGGACCGGCGCAAGGGATCCGCGGACGGGGCGGACCCTCTCGCCCGGCGGGCCGGAGAGGTCTTCCCGAAGGGGGACAGCCGCTCGCACCAGTACCACCGACTCGCCGAGCAGCGGGTCATCGGCTGGCTGCGGGAGACGGACGCCGACGTCGTCGTGGGCACCAGGGCCGGACTCAACGCGCTGCTGGCCCGGTTCGGGCCACGACATGCCGTACGTGTCGGCCAGGAGCACCTCACCCACGACAACCACCCGCACCGACTGCGGAAGGAACTCCAGCGCTGGTACGGCGGTCTCGACGCGCTGGTCACCATGACCGAGGCGGACGCGCGCGACCACCGGCGCGGCATGCGGCTGCCGCGCACCCGGATGCTGGCCATCCCCAACAGCGTCCCCGAACCCCCGGTGCCACCGGCCGACGCGGCGGCCAAGGTGGTCGTCGCGGCAGGACGGTTGGCCCGCGTCAAGCGGTACGAGATGCTGGTCGACGCGTTCGCCCTGGCCGGTGCGGTCTGCCCCGACTGGTCCCTGCGCATCTACGGGGACGGCCCGGAGCGAGCCCGGATAGCCGACCGGATAGCCCACCACGGGCTGGGAGAACGGGTCTTCCTGATGGGTTCGGTCACGCCCATCGAGGCCGAGTGGGTCAGGGGCTCCATCGCCGCGGTGACCTCCGCGCACGAGTCGTTCGGAATGACGATCGTGGAGGCCATGCGCTGCGGCCTGCCCGTGGTGAGCACCGACTGCCCCCACGGGCCCGGCGAGATCATCCGCCACGGTGTGGACGGTTGTCTCGTCCCGCGCGACAGCACCCGGGGCGTGGCCGACGCACTCCTGGCACTGATGCGGGACGACGGACGGCGTGCGGAGATGGGCAGGGCCGCCCGGGCCGGTGCGGCGAAACGATTCACCCCGGATGGCGTCGCCGACCGGTACGAGCGCCTGTTCAGCACCCTGGTGGAGGAGCGGGCCGGGCGGTCCGCTCCTCCACCGCCCGGCCCGGCCGACTGGCGCGACCGTGCCACCGTGCTCGCCGCCACGGCAGGCATCCTCGCCCGCGGAGCGGTGCGCCGCGGGCGGCGCAAGCTGGGCCGGGTCGGATGAACGCGGACCGCACAGCGGCCTCGGCACAGCGGATGCTGTGGATCGTGGCCGCCGGGTTCTGTCTGCTGTCAGCCGTCCTCGTACCGCTCACACTGCCGCTCGGCTGGGACGAGATCGTGTACGCCAGCCGCTTCGGGCCGTACGCTCCCGCGACCCCGTTCAGCGCCCCGCGTACCCGCGGGGTCCCCCTGCTGCTCGCTCCGATCGCCTCCTGGAGCGACTCCACGGTGCTGCTCAGGATGTGGTTGCTCCTGCTGGCCGGCGGTGCGCTCTGGCTGGGATTCCGACCCTGGCTGCGGATCCTGCACCGCCCGGCGGCGGTGTGGGTGGCGGCCGGGCTGTACGGCAGCCTGTGGATCACTCTGTTCTACGCCGGTTCCGCGATGCCGAACCACTACACCGCGATGGGTGCCACCGCCGCGGTGGGCTGTTTCCTCGGGCCGCGTCCCCGGTACGCCGGTGTCGCGGCAGGCCTGGCGGTGGTGACCCTGATGCGGCCCAACGACGGTGTGGCCGTCGCCGTGCCGCTGCTCCTGGCCGCCGTACTGATGCCCACACTGCGCGGCCACGGCCCCCTCCCGGGGCGTCTGTCGGCCGTGGTGGCCGGACTCGTGGCGGGTGCGCTGTCCTGGGTCGTCGAGGCCGAGGTGCGGTTCGGCGGGGTGCGGAACCGGCTCGCGGAGGCCGACGACGTCCAGGGCGGCCTGCGGGCCGTCTTCTCCCTGCGCGCCCATCTCACCGCGCTGGACGGCCCGCTGCTGTGCCGTCCCTGTACGGGCGACAGCGTACGGCTGCCCGTGACGGAGTGGTGGGTGCTGCTGCCGCTGCTGGTCGGCCTGGGGCTGTGGGCGGAGCGCCGGGCGCGCCGGTCCGCTGCACCGCTGTGGCTGGCGGTGGCGGTGGCGGCGGCCACGGCGGCGCCGTATCTCTTCCTCGTCCCCTACGCCGCACCGCGGTTCCTGCTGCCGGCCTACGCCCTGCTGACGCTCCCTGCCGCTGTCGGGCTCCTCGCCGTCGTACAACGGGCCCGCACCCGCCGCTCGCTGCCGACAGCCGCGGTGCTCGCCCTGGCACTCCTGGGGCACTGGGGCATCCAGATCGGGCTCGTCCACACCCATGCGGGCATCCAGCAGCGGGCCCGCGGAGACTGGGACCGGATCGTCTCCGTGCTGCGCGAGCACGGGGTGCACCCGCCGTGTGTCCTCGCGGGGAACAGTTCGACGATTCCCATCGCCCACACCGCGGGCTGCACTGTCACGGAGACGGATCCCCCGGCGCACCCCAGCGCGGTGGTCCTTCGCGAGCGGAAGCCACCGCACTGGGCGCGCGACTGGCAACGTTTCCCGGTGCCGGACACCTACAACCCCGGATGGACCGTCGTCGTGCGTCCATGACGGCCGGCTGTGCGCCTCAGGGCGGTAGGGCTATGCGGCCCCCCACTGCGGCGCCGGCGGCTCCCGAGGTGCCACCGCCCCGGCTGTGTCCTTTGGCCGGCTGATCCCTCTCAGCGCGAGGGCTTCGGCCCCCGGCGCGAAGAGGCGGGCGGCGAAGGCCAGTGAGGTAGAGGCGTGGAGCGACGACAGTGTTACGTCCGGACAAGTAATGCGGAATTCGATCCTCCGGAATTGTATGCGGCGGCAAAAGGGGCCTGCCGAACAACCTCCTGGCTGTGAGCGTCGGTCGTGACATCGCTGCACGTCGAACAACCGGAGCACACCATGCCCACCAGCGTTCTGATCGCGGTCGCCTTGTCCGTCCTTCTCGGGATCCTGGTGCTCTTCACAGTGCCCAGGGAGACCGAGACATCCGCCTCGACGGCGGGGGACCATGTGACGATCAACGCCGAGACCGTCGCCGGCAAGAAACACGTCGACTTCCCACAGGTCCCCTGGAACATCAATCGCGGCTCGGGCGCCTATCTGACGATGCTCGACCAGTTGCGCAATCTCGCCGAGACCTCGGCCAACGGCCGCGTCATGCCCAACTTCGACACCGAGGTGAACGTCGTCGCCATCACCGGCAACACGGAGAGCCAGAGTTTCGCCGACATCGTGATCAGCAGCGGCAACCACACCCCCGCGGTGCATGCGATCGTACGGCTCAGCGACTTCTGCGTCGTGCGGTTCTTCTCCAGCGACACCCCGCACGACTTCGTACTGAACCTCGCCTCCAACGTCCCCGACCATGGGGACGCCGACGACAACTGGTTCCTCGGCAAGGAGGGCTACGACGCCCTCACCCGCGTCGCGAACCAGTCGCTGACCGCCGTCAACCTGAACGAGTTCAGCCTTGAGAGCAGCCTCAGGGACCTCGGCATCCGCGACACCGACCGCACCACCCAGGCGCGCGGCATGCTGCGCTACATCATCGCCATCACCGAGGCCTCCCGGTTCCGCCCCATCGCCAACCGCATCGCCAACGGCATGGACAACGGGTCCGACGTCTTCATCACCGCACAGCAGCTCGGCCTGATACGTAACTAGGCCGGCATCAGCGATGTCTTCATCGGCCACACCGCACGATCACCGTCAGCCCTGGAGCCGGCGCCAAGCAGTGGCAAGCCCTGGGCTACGGCGGTCCGGAGTGGCAGAGGGTCTACTTCCGGCTCCGCAACAGCGTCGATGGCTACAACGGCTACGCCGAGAACCCCCTCGCCGAGGGCATCGAACCAGCGGGCTCCCGCCGTATCCGCGGCATCGCGGCCCGAACGATCCTGCTCGCCTTCCAGCCCGCCCACGCCAACCGCCGCAAGATCAAGAAGTGGCTGGACACGCTGTCACTCGGCGGCGAACGCCCCCGCCGACGCACCCACCACCGCCGTCAGAAGAAAGAGGTGAGGAGCTGGACCCAGACCGGCCACCTGGCGCCAGCGGCATAGATCAATCCGACTCCGGCGCTCCAGCACAACAAAGACAGGCCCCACCCGTGAGATAGCTCACGTGTCGGGGCCTGCAGTGCGGCCCGGCCAGGCTGTGTGACGCCTCACAACGATCATGAAAACGAGAAACGGGCCCCTGCGGTGACTTCCGTCACCTGCAGAGACCCGTTCCGTCGGTTTCTCACGGTGTGCGCGAGGGGGGAGTTGAACCCCCACGCCCTTGCGGGCACTGGAACCTGAATCCAGCGCGTCTGCCTATTCCGCCACCCGCGCATTGGGTGTGTCCTGGGCGTCTTCCCCTGAGGTTCGGCGCCTTCCGACACCCAGAACACTAGCACGCTGGAAGGGGTGGGTTCACATCCCTTATCGCCGCAGGCAGACCCGCCGCCGGACCATCGGTGTCCCCGCCACGTATCAACGCGTACCGGTTCACGTATCAACCTCGTACCGGTACCCGCCGTCTCCCCGGGAGGGGTCCCGGGTCCACGGTCAGGTGCGGGACACTGGTCTTCCGCCGCCTCTACGATCCTTGGCAGGAGTACCTGAAGCAGTTGCGCGCAGCAGTACTCCCGTAAGAGTTCGAAGAGGAGCTCCACAGGGAACTTCGTCATCCGTCGACACCCGTCGGCCGGCCTGACAGGGGGAACCAGCCGATCGAGCGGCGCGTGGATACGATCAGTAAGCAGTACCAGGCAAGCGGCCCGCAGGGCAGTACACAGGACGGCAACGACGGAGGAGGTGCCCCATGGGAGTCCTGAAGAAGTTCGAGCAGCGTCTCGAAGGTCTGGTCAACGGCACCTTCGCCAAGGTGTTCAAGTCCGAGGTCCAGCCCGTGGAGATCGCCGGCGCGCTCCAGCGCGAGTGCGACAACAACGCCACCATCTGGAACCGCGACCGCACGGTCGTGCCCAACGACTTCATCGTGGAGCTGAGCACGCCGGACTTCGAGCGGCTCAGCCCCTACTCCGGCCAGCTCGGCGACGAGCTCGCCGGCATGGTGCGCGACTACGCCAAGCAGCAGCGCTACACCTTCATGGGCCCGATCAAGGTGAACCTGGAGAAGGCGGACGACCTCGACACCGGCCTGTACCGGGTGCGCAGCCGTACGCTCGCCTCCTCCAGCAGCCAGCAGGGCGGCCCAGGAGGCGGCGGCGCCGCGCCCGCCGCCCCGCAGGCCGGCAGCCCCGGCGGCTACGGCTACCCGCCGGCCGGCGCGCCCGCCGGCGCCCCGCCCATTCCGGCCGCGCCGCCACCCGGCGGCCGCCCCGGCGGATACGGCTATCCCCAGCCCGCGGGGGGCCAGCGGCCCCCGGCCGCCCCGGCCGCCGGCGGACGCACCCGCCACTGGATCGAGATCAACGGCACCCGCCACCAGATCTCCCGCCCGACGCTGGTGCTGGGCCGCAGCACCGATGCCGACGTGCGGATCGACGACCCCGGCGTGAGCCGCCGGCACTGCGAGATCCGGACCGGAACGCCCTCGACGATCCAGGATCTCGGGTCCACCAACGGCATCGTGGTGGACGGGCAGCACACCACCCGCGCTACGCTCCGCGACGGCTCGCGGATCGTCGTGGGCAGCACCACCATCATTTACCGGCAAGCCGAAGGGTGAAGCGGGGGCAATGTCAGAGCTGACCCTCACGGTCATGCGGCTGGGTTTCCTGGCCGTTCTGTGGCTGTTCGTGATCGTGGCCGTGCAGGTCATCCGAAGCGACCTGTTCGGTACGCGGGTCACCCAGCGCGGAGCGCGCCGCGAGGCCGGCCGCCAGCAGCAGGCCGCCCGCCAGGCACCGCCGCCGCAGCGCCAGCAGCCCGCCGGCGGCCGGCGCGGCCGTAACGCCCCCACCAAGCTGGTCGTGACCGAGGGCACCCTCACCGGCACGACGGTCGCACTCCAGGGCCAGACCATCACCCTGGGCCGGGCGCACGACTCGACGATCGTGCTGGACGACGACTACGCCTCCAGCCGCCATGCCAGGATCTACCCGGACCGCGACGGTCAGTGGATCGTCGAGGACCTCGGCTCCACCAACGGCACCTACCTCGACCGGAACCGGCTGACGACTCCCACACCGATCGCGCCGGGCGCGCCGATCCGCATCGGCAAGACCGTCATCGAGCTGCGGAAGTAGTGCTACATCATGGATAGGCGCGAGCGGAGCGAGCACGCAGTGGCGGGCCCCACCCCGGCCCCCCGCGCGCTCCCGACCGGAGGGTGGGCAGTGTGGCTCGACACGACCGGCTGTACCCGGAGCCGACAGGCGAGGTGCGCATGAGTCTGTCACTGCGCTTCGCGGCCGGATCGCACAAGGGCATGATCCGGGAGGGCAACGAGGACTCCGGGTACGCCGGCCCGCGCCTGCTCGCCATCGCCGACGGCATGGGCGGCGCCGCCGCCGGTGAGGTCGCCTCCTCCGAGGCCATCTCCACCATCGTCGCGCTCGACGACGACGTCCCCGGCTCCGACCTCCTCACCTCGCTCGGCACGGCGGTGCAGCGCGCCAACGACCAGTTGCGCTCGATGGTCGAGGACGACCCCCAGCTGGAGGGCATGGGGACCACCCTGACCGCCCTGCTCTGGACGGGCCAGCGCCTCGGCCTGGTGCACGTCGGCGACTCGCGCGCGTACCTGCTCCGCGACGGCGTCCTGACACAGATCACGCAGGACCACACCTGGGTGCAGCGCCTCGTCGACGAGGGCCGCATCACCGAGGAGGAGGCGACCACGCACCCGCAGCGCTCCCTCCTCATGCGCGCGCTCGGCTCCGGCGACCACGTCGAGCCCGACCTCTCCATCCGCGAGGTCCGGGCCGGCGACCGCTACCTGATCTGCTCCGACGGCCTGTCCGGCGTGGTGTCCCACCAGACCCTGGAGGACACCCTCGCCAGCTACCAGGGCCCCCAGGAGACCGTCCAGAACCTCATCGAGCTGGCGCTGCGCGGCGGCGGCCCGGACAACATCACGGTCATCGTCGCCGACGTCCTGGACCTCGACACCGGTGACACCCTCGCGGGGCAGCTTTCCGACACCCCGGTCGTGGTCGGCGCCGTCGCCGAGAACCAGCACCAGCTGCACGACAACGGCATCATGCAGACCCCCGCCGGCCGCGCCTCCGGGCTCGGCCGCCAGGGGCACGGCCAGGGCGGCGGGGGCGGCCAGTTCGGCCCGCCCGGCTCCGGCGACACCACCGGCTACATCCCGGCGGCCGGCTTCGACTACGGCGACGACGACTTCACCAAGCCCCGCAAGAAGGGCCGTTGGCTGAAGAGATCCCTCTACGGCGCCCTCGCGCTCGCCGTCATCGGCGGCGGTCTGTACGGCGGCTGGCGCTGGACGCAGACGCAGTACTACGTCGGCGTCGAGGGCGAGCACGTCGCGCTGTACCGGGGCATCAGCCAGGACCTGGCGTGGGTGTCGCTCTCGAAGGTCGAGAAGGACCACCCCGAGATCGAACTCAAGTACCTGCCGCCCTACCAGCAGAAGCTGGTCGAAGCGACCATCGCCGAGGGCGGGCTGAAGAACGCCCAGGCGAAGATCCAGGAACTGTCGGTGCAGGCCTCCGCGTGCAAGAAGCAGGCGCAGCGGCGCGAAGCCGAGAGCCAGAACAACGCCAGGACCGGCGAAGGCGAGGCCGGGGGCACCACGGGAACCACTCCCGCCTCCTTCACGTCCAAGGCCACACCGACACCGAACCCGTCGAACCCGTCGGGTTCACCGTCGACGCCTGAGAAGTCCACGCCCCCGACCACGACCGCACCCAGTCCCAGCCCCGGCCCCAGCCTCTCGGAGGAAGAGCAGAAGGTCGTCTCGCTGTGCGGTAAGCAGTAGGCAAGCCGTGAGAGGCCCTGTCACACGATGAGCACTACAAACTCGCCGACGCACCACACGTCCACGATCGGCGCGATCGGCGCCCCGAGCCGCCGCAACACCGAGCTGGCACTGCTGGCGTTCGCCGTGGTCATTCCGGTGTTCGCCTATGCCAACGTCGGGCTGGCCCTCAACGACTCGGTGCCTCCGGGTCTGTTGAGCTACGGGCTCGGGCTCGGACTGCTCGCCGGCGTCGGGCATCTCGTCGTCCGGAAGTTCGCGCCGTACGCGGACCCGCTGATGCTGCCGCTGGCGACGCTGCTGAACGGGCTGGGACTGGTGGCTATCTGGCGCCTGGACCAGTCCAAGCGACTCAGCAACTACGCCGAGGCCGCGCCACGCCAACTGCTGTACTCGGCACTGGGTGTCGCCCTGCTCGTGGTCGTGCTGATCTTCCTCAAGGACCACCGCGTCCTCCAGCGCTACACGTACATCTCCATGGCGGGTGCGCTGTTCCTGCTGGTCCTGCCGCTCGTGCCCGGACTCGGCGCGAACATCTACGGCGCCAAGATCTGGATCAAGATCCCCGGCCTCGGCACGCTGCAGCCCGGTGAGTTCGCGAAGATCGTCCTCGCGGTCTTCTTCGCCGGCTACCTCATGGTCAAGCGGGACGCCCTGGCCCTGGCCAGCCGCCGCTTCATGGGCCTGTACCTGCCCCGCGGCCGCGACCTCGGTCCGATCCTCGTCGTCTGGGTGATCTCGATCCTCATCCTGGTCTTCGAGACCGACCTCGGTACGTCCCTGCTGTTCTTCGGGATGTTCATCATCATGCTGTACGTCGCCACCGAGCGGACCAGCTGGATCGTCTTCGGTCTGCTGATGTCCGCGGTCGGCGCCGTCGGCGTGGCGAGCTTCGAGCCGCACATCCAGACACGCGTCCAGGCCTGGCTCGACCCGATGCGCGAGTTCGAGCTCTCCCGGGCCGGCGTCCAGGACGGCATCGTCCACTCCGAGCAGGCCATGCAGGCCCTGTGGGCCTTCGGCTCCGGCGGCACTCTCGGCACCGGCCTCGGGCAGGGCAACTCCGACCTCATCGGCTTCGCCGCCAACTCCGACTTCATCCTCGCCACCTTCGGCGAGGAACTGGGCCTCGCCGGTGTCATGGCGATCCTGCTGCTCTACGGCCTGATCGTCGAGCGGGGTGTGCGCACCGCGCTCGCGGCCCGCGACCCGTTCGGCAAGCTGCTGGCCATCGGCCTGTCCGGCGCCTTCGCCCTCCAGGTCTTCGTCGTGGCCGGCGGCGTCATGGGCCTCATCCCGCTGACCGGTATGACGCTGCCGTTCCTGGCGTACGGCGGTTCCTCCGTGATCGCCAACTGGGCCCTGATCGGCATCCTGCTGCGCATCAGCGACACCGCGCGCCGCCCGGCTCCCGCTCCCGCCGCCAACCCCGACGCCGAGATGACCCAGGTGGTCCGCCCGTCATGAACAAGCCCCTGCGCCGGATCGCGATCTTCTGCGGCCTGCTCGTCCTGGCCCTGCTGATCCGCGACAACTGGATCCAGTACGTCATGGCCGACGAGCTCAGGACCGACAAGAACAACCGTCGCGTCACCATCGAGCGCTACGCCTCCCCGCGCGGCAACATCATCGTCGACGGAACGCCGATCACCGGCTCCGCCGAGACGCCGGGCAGCGACTACAAGTTCAAGCGCACCTACAAGAACGGCCCCATGTGGGCGCCGGTCACCGGCTACGCCTCGCAGGCCTTCGGCGCCACCCAGCTGGAGTCCATCGAGGACGGCATCCTCACCGGCAACGACGACCGGCTCTTCTTCCGCAACACCCTCGACATGCTCACGGGCGAGAAGCAGCAGGGCGGCAACGTCGTCACGACGCTGAACGCCGCCGCGCAGAAGGCCGCGTACAACGGTCTGAAGAGGCAGGGCGGCAAGGGTGCCGTCGCCGCCATCGAGCCGTCGACGGGCAAGATCCTGGCGCTCGCCTCCTACCCCTCGTACGACCCCTCGTCCTTCGCGGGCAACTCCACGACCACGGACACCAAGGCCTGGCAGAAGCTGCAGAAGAAGAGCAACCCCAACGACCCGATGCTCAACCGGGCACTGCGGGAGACCTATCCGCCCGGCTCCACCTTCAAGGTGGTCACGGCGGCCGCCGCCCTGGAGGACGGCCTGTACTCGGAGGCGGACCAGAAGACGGACTCGCCGGACCCGTGGGTCATGACGGGCACCACCACCAAGCTGCCCAACGAGGGCGACATCCCCTGCGAGAACGCGACGCTCCGGGTCGCCCTGCAGTACTCCTGCAACACCGTCTTCGGCAAGATCGGCGCCGACCTCGGCAACGACAAGATGCTGGACATGGCCAAGAAGTTCGGCTTCACCGAGGAGCAGTTCACCCCCGTCCGCTCCAACGCCTCGGTGTTCTCGGACGACATGAACCCGTCGGAGACCGCGCTGTCGTCGATCGGCCAGTTCAACACCGCCGCGACCCCGCTCCAGATGGCCATGGTGGCCTCGGCCGTCGCCAACGACGGCAAGCTGATGAAGCCGTACATGGTCGACGAGCTCCAGTCGCCCGGCCTCGACCCGATCGAGAAGACCGATCCGGAAGAGCTGAGCGAGCCGCTGTCCCCGGAGAACGCCCAGATACTCCAGTCGATGATGGAGACGGTCGTCGACAAGGGCACGGGCTCGAACGCCAAGATCGATGGGGTCAAGGTCGGCGGCAAGACCGGTACCGCCCAGCACGGCGTGGACAACAAAGAGAACCCCTACGCATGGTTCATCTCGTACGCGAAGTCCGACGACGACAGCTCGCCGGTCGCCGTGGCGGTCGTGATCGAGGACGACAACGCCGTCCGTGACGACATCTCCGGCGGCGGCCTCGCGGCGCCGATCGCGAAGAGCGTGATGGAGGCGGTCCTCAAGAGCAAGCAGTGACTCCGCTCACGTCTGCTTCGCAACGGTGCACGTTGCGATACCGGTCCTGTATCGGCTGACGGGCTTGGCCAGGTCACACAAAGCGAGCCGGGTACGGTAGGCCCGGACGGCAGCCTCCGACCGTACAAGCTTGTGGTCGGGACCGACGGAGAGGGCTGGTAGGTAGCTATGGAAGAGCCGCGTCGCCTCGGCGGCCGGTACGAACTGGGCCAGGTGCTCGGGCGTGGTGGCATGGCGGAGGTCTACCTCGCGCATGACACCCGCCTCGGCCGCACCGTGGCGGTGAAGACGCTGCGCGCGGATCTCGCGCGTGACCCTTCCTTCCAGGCCCGGTTCCGCCGGGAGGCCCAGTCGGCCGCCTCGCTCAACCATCCCGCGATCGTCGCGGTCTACGACACGGGCGAGGACTACATCGACAACGTGTCGATTCCGTACATCGTCATGGAGTACGTGGACGGCTCGACGCTCCGTGAACTGCTCCACTCCGGCCGCAAGCTGCTGCCGGAGCGGTCCATGGAGATGACCATCGGCATCCTCCAGGGCCTGGAGTACGCCCACCGCAGCGGCATCGTCCACCGCGACATCAAGCCCGCGAACGTCATGCTGACGCGCAACGGCCAGGTCAAGGTGATGGACTTCGGCATCGCCCGCGCCATGGGCGACTCCGGCATGACGATGACGCAGACCGCGGCCGTCATCGGCACCGCCCAGTACCTCTCGCCGGAGCAGGCCAAGGGCGAGCAGGTGGACGCCCGGTCGGACCTCTACTCCACCGGCTGCCTGCTGTACGAGCTCCTGACCGTGAGGCCCCCCTTCGTCGGCGACTCCCCGGTGGCCGTGGCCTACCAGCACGTCCGCGAGGAGCCACAGGCCCCGTCCGTCTTCGACCCCGAGATCACGCCCGAGACGGACGCGATCGTCCTGAAGGCCCTCACCAAGGACCCGGACTACCGCTACCAGTCGGCCGACGAGATGCGCGCCGACATCGAGGCCTGCCTCGACGGCCAGCCGGTCGCGGCCACGGCCGCGATGGGCGCGGCGGGTTACGGCGGCTACCCCGACGACCAGCCGACGACGGCCCTGCGCGCGGACTCCGGCGCGGGCGCCACGTCCATGCTGCCCCCCATGAACCCGGACGACGGCGGCTTCGGCTACGACGACCGCCCCGACCGGCGCCGCGGCCAGCAGCGCAAGTCCAACACCTCGACGATCCTGCTCGTGGTGGCCGGCATCCTCGTCCTGGTCGGGGCCATCCTGATCGGGCGCTGGGCGTTCAGCGGCGAGGGAGGCCCTGGCAACGAGACGATCCCGGCGCCCAACTTCATCGGTGAGACCAAACAGAGCGCCGAGAAGCAAGCCGAGAACGTCGACCTCAAGCTGACCTTCTCCGACAAACCCTGCGAGAACCAGGCCAAGGGCAAGATCTGCTCCCAGGACCCGAAGCCAGAGGTGGAGGTCAAGAAGGGCGACACCATCGCCCTGGTCGTGTCCACGGGGGCGCCGAAGGTCGCGGTGCCGAGTGTCGTGGGCGACAGCCTGGAGGACGCCAAGGCGAAGCTGGAGGACGACGAGTACGACTTCGTGGTCGAGACGAAGTCGAAGGATTCCACGGAGGAACCCGGCACCGTCCTCGAGCAGAACCCGCGCCTGGGCGAGGAGGTGGAGAAGGGCTCCACGATCACCCTCACCGTCGCCAAGGAGGCGGAGAAGTCCACCGTCCCGGACGTGCTCGGCCAGAGCTGTGACGCGGCCAAGCAGCAGATGCAGGCCAGCAACCTGGTCGGCAACTGCACCGAGGTGGAGACCGACGACGACAACCAGGTCGGCAAGGTCATCCAGACCACACCGCAGGCCGGCACGTCGGTCGACCCGAACTCGTCGGTCAACATCCAGATCGGCAAGAAGAAGGAACAGCAGAAGGTCAAGATGCCGCAGGTGGTCGGCCAGACGCTCGGTAAGGCCAAGCAGATCCTCGCGCAGGCCGGCTTCCGGACCATCCAGTTCGCGCCCGGCAGCGACCAGAGCGACAACGCCCGCGTGGTCGGCCAGAACCCCCCGGCCGACCAGGAGATCGACGACCCGGCGGGCACGACGATCACGATCCAGACCGTCGGCTTCGGCAACGACGGCGGCAACAACAACGGCGGCGGCGGAAACGGCGGCATCTTCGGCGGCCTCAACGGCAGCAACGAGGACGACTGACCGATCGCTTCTCGTACACGGCGAGCGCCCCAGCACTCTCAGAGCGCTGGGGCGCTGTGCTGCCCGCGGCCGCCATCGGGGCTGAGGACGACGCAGCCCGCCCTGCCGCACAAGTACCAGTGCTTCGGGAGCCAAGTGCCCGAGAACATCAAGATCGGCGTGCGTGTCCGCTCATCAGGAGCGGCGACAAGTTCAGCGGCTTCACGTACAACCTCTCTGCAGGGAGCCATCGCCCTCAACGTCGATCGCGTGCGTCGGCAGCGTAATGGGCGGGTGTCCAGTGGTCACTCACCAAGGCATTCAACCGCCACCGCAACACGTCCGCCAGCGACGAGCTATGCCACCAGTCACCAATTGAGACGGCGTCCAAGGGGCCCTGCCCGCATGTCCTGCGGGCAGGACCCTCCATACAGGATGTGCTATGCCGCGCGTCGTGCGAAGGAGCGGGCCCTGCCGCGCCGCTTGGGGTCGAACGCGTCCGTCGCCCCCTCGTCCCCGGGCCCTTCCACCCAGCCGACGATCTTCCGGGCAACGCCCTTCAGCCGAGGATGCCCCGGCTTGACGCCGATCTCGAATGTACTCCATCACGAGCTGACTGCGCTTCTGACCGCTTGCTCCGTAGGAGCCGGCCAGGTCGTACAGCTTCTGGACCTAGGCGATGAAACCGTCCGCCGGTTCGGCCTTGTCGTTGACCGATGGCACACCTTTGTCGAGCCCGGAGACGACGTCCCGGTCGAGGTCGAAGGTGTCGGTCCCGTTCTGGACCTTGAACTCCTCTTGACGAGGCGGGCCATGACTCGAACCCGGCGGGGCGATCCCGGTGCGGTCGGGTCGCCGCACGACGATCAGCCCCATGGCCGCCGTGCGGCGCAAGGGGCCGGGACCGTCGTTTCGATCAGGTCGCAGGGAGCTGGCGCATCTCATCGGAGACCCGTTCCACTCCGCCCACCGTCACGGATCAGCAGCGCGACCCGTAGCTGCGCTTGCCGTTGATGAGCCAGACGGTGTCCTTCTCGTTCCGCATCTTGTACGCGGCAGTGAAGCAGCCTGTGTCGGAGATCGTGATCGGACCGGCGTGTGAAGCGAACTTCCCGGCGTCGGTGCCGCATCCGGGACCGCTCGTCTTGCCCGGGCAGACGTTGAAGTACATCTCGTTCGCCCCACCCGGCGTCTCGTTGTAGAAGACGACGCAGAGGTAGCCGGTGCCGCCCGCGTAGGCGACCATGCTGCCGTCGTCGTTGCCTCCGTCTCCCGGCAGGCGTCCGTCGACGTAAGCGATGGTCTGGTAGGGGCCACCGCAGGGGTTGGCCGCGGCGCGCAGCATGGCGGCGTTGTTCTCGACCCACTGCCGAGTCTCGGTGTCGGCCCCGGCGGCCACACCCGGCGCGCGGGTCGACTCGCTGGGGGCTGCGGCCTGGGCCGAAGCGCTGCCCAGGGTGAGGAGGGCGGCGGTCAGAGCGGAGACGCCGACGGTTACGGACTTCTTGATCATGCGTATACCCTTCTTGGCGTGCACCTGACACGCCACAACGCGGGATTGCGGGAACGCCCCGCCGATACGGTCAGGAAAACGCCGACGTTCCAGGGACGACCGGCACTGAGCGGCCAGGCACGGTCACGTCGGCGGCATGGCCATGGAGATGAGACGCGCTACGACGCCACCGGCCCCGGGTGCACCGAGGAAGGACCCCGTCGAACTGGCCGCGACAACGCCCGGAAGAAGAGGACGATCACCTCCACCGGATGCACCGATGACTTTGGTGTCGACAGCACAGCGAGATCCACAGAATCCCATTCCCTCAGGTGGTCAACCGTACGATTACCCTACCAATGGCGCTCGCGAAATCCCCGCGAATTTCGGCCTCCCGCAGCAGGGCAACACGCCCTGGGAAGTCCCGCGTCGCATGTCAGGCCGACGACCGGCTCACCATCCGGAAGAGGCGTATCGCGGCGCTCCGCGCCGGGGCGAGGGGGCGTCGGGCGCGTACCTCACGGTCATCAGTCGGTTCTGGCCCAGGACCCCTTGGCCCCAAGCCCGACATGCGCCTGGCACTCGGCGCACTGCTCTGCGCCGGAGCTCCGTCATGGCCTTCACCGGGTGGAAGACCGTCGCGTTCTGGCGTAGCAGCCGGACCACGGCACAAAGGCCCGACGCCGCACAGGATGGTTGCTTTTTCAGGTCTCCGTCATGCTGACGACTGACCTCCGACAAGGAGCGCGGTCAGCCCAGCTCCTTCGGCGGTGTCCGGTCCGCGTTCACCTTCTCCACCCGCTCGAGTTCGCCCCACACGATGTAGCGGTACGTGCTCGTGTACACCGGCGTACAGGTCGTCAGCGTGATGTAGTGGCCCGGCTTCTTCTTACCGGACTCCTTCGGGACCGGGGCGATGACCTTGACGTTGTACTTCGAGGTCTCGGGAAGGATGCCGTAGACCTTGTAGACGTACCACTTGTCCTTCGTCTCGAAGACGATCGGGTCGCCCTTCTTGATCTTGTCGATGTCGTGGAAGGCGGCGCCGTGGCCGTCCCGGTGAGCGGCGAGGGAGAAGTTGCCCTTCTTGCCCGACATCGGGAGGGCCGACTTGACGGGTTCGGTGTAGTAACCGGCGACGCCGTCGTTGAGGATCTTGTTCGAGGTGCCCTTCTCGACCAGGACCTCACCGCTGTTCATCGCGGGCACGTGCAGGAAGCCGATGCCGTTCTTGGTGTCGAACACGGCGGGGTCGCCCCCGCTCTGAGCCCAGTCGTCACGGACCTTGTCCGCCTGCTTCCCGGCCGCACGGTCGGCGACCACGTTCGTCCACCAGAGCGAGTAGGCGACGAACAGGCCCAGGATCAGGCCCACGGTGATGAGGAGTTCCCCGAAGACGCTCACCGCCATGGCGATCGGGCCGGGACGGCGCCGGGCCGCGGGCGGCCGGGACGCCCCCGCGCCGGTGTGCTCTTCGTGGTCCGTTTCGGTGGTCGCTGCCACTGGTCATCTGCCCTTAACTGACGAGCGCATCCGGCTTGCCCTTGCTGCGCGGCCGTTCCTCGACCATCTTGCCCCAGACGATCATCCGGTACTTGCTGGTGAACTCCGGCGTGCACGTGGTCAGCGTGATGTAGCGGCCGGGCTCGGTGAATCCCGACCCCGCGGGAATCGGGTTCAGGACGCTCGTGTTGCTGGGCGACGTCACCGGCAGGATCGAGGCCATCTTGTAGACGTAGTACTCGTCCTGGGTCTCCACGACGATCGGATCGCCGGGAGAGAGCTTGTTGATGTACCGGAACGGCTCTCCGTGGGTGTTGCGGTGGCCGGCGAGCCCGAAGTTCCCGGTCTTGTCACCGGGCATCGCGGTCTTCAGCGCACCCTCCGCGTAATGGCCGACCATGCCCCGGTCGAGCACGCCCTTGCTGCTGATGCCCTCGGCGATCGGCACCACCACGTCCAGCTTCGGAATGTGCAGGAGGGCGAAGCCCTGCCCCGGTTCGAACGCCCCGGGGCTGCGTTTACCGCTCGCCCAGTCGTCCTGGAGGCTGCTGGCCTCCTTGCCGGCCTGCGCGTACGCCCGGACGTTCGTCCACCACAACTGGTAGGTGACGAACAGCAGCATCAGCACGCCGGTGGTGATGAACACCTCGCCTATCGCCCGGCTCGCCACGACCGCCGCACCCGGCTTGCGCGCCCGAGCCTGCCGCCGCGCCTCGACCCGCGACAGCGGCGCCCGGGACACCTCCCGGGACTCCTCCCGCGCATCCCGAGCCTCCTGCGCCTCCCGAGCCGAGGAGGCGCCCGGAGCGCCGCCATGGCGCCCGTGACGGCGTTTGGCGGCCTTCCTGCGGGCCGCCCGTCCACCGGAGGCCGATCCGTCCTGCCGCACCGCCGAGGAGCCCGCAGAGCCCGCTCCGGCGTCACCGGCCGCGGGCGGCGGATCCGGTATCCGCAGCGCCACCGTCTCCTCGTCGATCCGGGGCGGAGGCGAGTAGGGCTCGTCCGGAGCGGCCTCGTACGACGCCGCGTACGGCTCCGGCGCGGACGGGAAGGGCTGGGCCCCGGGCGGGAAGGACCGAGGCTCCGGCGGGTGCGGCCGTGGCTGCGTCTCCTGCTGCGGAGCGGCACCGTGCCGTCCTCCGCCCGACCGTTCCTCGAACGCGCCCGGCACCCCGTACGGCTGGTGCCCGTACGGGGTGTCGGACTCGCGCTCGGGGCGCAGCGCGGTCACGCCGTGGCCCTGCCCACCACCGGGGCGAGCCCGGCCGACCTCGCCACCGCGCCCTCGTCGCCGCACTCCACCAACCAGTTGGCCAGCATCCGGTGCCCGTGCTCCGTCAGCACCGACTCGGGGTGGAACTGCACACCCTCCACCGGCAGTTCACGATGCCTCAGGCCCATCACGATGCCGTCGTGCGTCCGGGCGGTGACCTCCAGCTCGGCCGGGACCGTGGCCGGCTCGGCGGCCAGCGAGTGGTAGCGCGTCGCCGTGAAGGGCGAGGGGAGACCCGCGAAGACGCCCCCGCCACCGTGCTCGACCAGCGAGGTCTTGCCGTGCAGCAGCTCGGGCGCCCGGTCCACCACACCGCCGTACGCCACCTGCATCGACTGCATGCCGAGGCACACGCCGAAGACCGGGACGCCCGTCGCGGCGCAGTGCCGGACCATGTCGACACACACGCCGGCCTGCTCCGGGGTGCCGGGGCCCGGGGAGAGCAGCACACCGTCGAAACCGTCCTGGGCGTGCGCCGTCGACACCTCGTCGTTGCGCAGGACCTCGCACTCGGCGCCCAGCTGGTAGAGGTACTGGACCAGGTTGAAGACGAAGCTGTCGTAGTTGTCGACGACGAGAATGCGCGCGCTCACTGGTTGTCCACCGTCACATCGTTGAAGGGCAGCAGCGGTTCCGCCCACGGGAAGACGTACTGGAAGAGGACGTAGACCACGGCCACGACCAGGGCGAGTGAGATCACTGCCTTCACCCACGTGTTCCCCGGCAGATGCCGCCAGATCCAGCCGTACATGCCGTCCCTTCCGTCGTACCACGGCACCAGACCCACGCCGTACAGCCACCAGACTAACGGCGCAGCGCCTCAGGTTCCCCGGCCTCCACAGGCTGGGTGGAGTCCAGGTGCGCCCAGACGATCAGCCGATGACTGTGTCCCCATTCCGGTTCGCACGTGGTCAGCGTCAGATACCGCCCCGGGCGCGTGTACCCGGAAGTACGTGGGACAGGGTCGATCACCTCGACGTCCGAGGGCACTGTTTTGTACGGGCCTTTGTCGATCCGATACGTGAACCAGGTCGTGCCGTCGGTCAGCACCACGGCGTCACCCCGCCTGAGCTGGGGAAAGTCCTTGAAGGGGTCACCGTGGGTACGGCGGTGGCCGGCGACCGCGAAATTCCCCCTCTGCCCGAGCTGCGCGGTCTCGGCGTAGTGCCCGAGGCCCTTCTTCAGAGTGCTGGTGGCGGTGCCCTCGAGCACCGGCTTGTTCCACGTGAAACCAAGACGCGGGATGTACATGATCGCGAAGGGCTTGCCCTTGGCGTAGGGCGAGGGCTTGGGAGGATGCACGGAGGAAACTGCCGCCGCAGGAGCCTTCGACCACTGCTTCTTCAGCAGGTCGATCTGGTCGTCCATGACGCCGCCGGCCCGCACGCCGGTCCAGAAGAGCACGTAGACGACGAACAGCACGATCACGCTGCCGACGGTGATGCACAGCTCGCTGACGGTCCTGACGATCACGCGCACCGGCGGCTCCCCCGGCCTGTCTCCTACTCCACGGGCTTCGCGTAATGCAGATCCACTGTGCCCGAGTAGCCGGGAAGAGTCACCGGGCCGTTCTCCTCGACTTTCCAGCCGAGCCCGTAGACGTTGACGTAGACCATGTAGTTCTGGATCGCCGGGGACGCCGCGAGCGCCTTCTGCAGCTTGCCCGGGTCACCGACCGCCGTGATCTTGTACGGCGGCGAGTAGACGCGACCTTGGAGGATCAGGGTGTTGCCCACGCAGCGCACCGCGCTGGTGGAGATCAGCCGCTGGTCCATGACCTTGATGCCCTTGGCCCCGCCCTGCCACAGCGCGTTCACCACGGCCTGGAGGTCCTGCTGGTGGATGACCAGGTAGTCCGGCTGCGGCTCGGGGTAGCCGGGAAGCTTGGCGGTGGCGTTCGGCGGGGCGTCGTTGAGCGTGACGGTGAGCGAGTCGCCCTTGAGCTTCTGCGTGCCCGCGCGCTTCTCCAGGGCCGCGAGCTTGTCGTCCTCCGCCTTGGTGCTGCCGTCGTCCCGCTCGGCGAGCGCCTCTATGTCCTGGCGCAGGGCCGCATTGGTCTCGTCCAGCTCGCCGTTCTCCCGGCTGCGTTCCTGGATGAGGTCGGACAGCTTCAGCAGAGAGTCGTCCGTGCGGATGTTGGTGCCCTTGGCGGTGTCGAAGCTGGTGAAGAAGATGAGCCCGGCGAGAGCGAAGACGGCCGCCGTGAGGATCCGCACGGGCCGGAAGCGGCGCGCGGGCTCAGGGGTGGATCCCTTCCCGGGGAAGTCGGCAGAATTGCTCAACGTACCCTTATCTCCTTCGGCGCGGCGGAAGCACTACGCTAACGGACGCCCGGGGGAGCAATCGGAGTCCCCTTACGCTGCCCCGAGACCGACTCAGTTACCTGCGCGGCCACGCAGCGCATCGACAGGAGAGACCCTCGTGCCGAAGTCACGTATCCGCAAGAAGGCCGACTACACGCCGCCGCCTGCCAAGCAGACGACCGCCATCAAACTGACCAATCGGTCCTGGGTCGCGCCGGTCATGCTGGCCATGTTCCTCATCGGCCTGGCCTGGATCGTCGTCTTCTACGTCACCGACGGCTCGCTGCCCATCGACTCGCTGGGCAACTGGAACATCGTGGTGGGCTTCGGCTTCATCGCCGCCGGATTCGGTGTCTCGACCCAGTGGAAGTAGCGGTCACCGGAAGGTGAACGCAGCTCTGCCCAGGGCTGTTCGCTGAGTTATCCACAGCGGTTTTCCACATGGGGAAAAGAAAGACGATCTGTGGATAACTCGCTGGACGTTGACGCCGGTATGACGGAAGTACCGGCAGTCGAAAACTTGTTCGCCCCCTGTCTGACCTGGGGAAACTCGGGTCGACGGCAGGGGGCACACATGTTCCCGCACACTGTGCACAAGATCCGCCACCCGCTGTGGACAAACCGCTCAGGTGAGCTGTGCCGTCCTCAGCACGGTCAGCAGGACGATCACGCCCAGAACCAGGGCGCAGGTGCCGTACTGCACCAGCGCGCGGCGCTCGCGCGGGGCGTGGACCATGGCGTATCCGACGACGCCACCGGCGACGAGACCGCCGATGTGGGCCTGCCAGGAGATGTTGAAGCCCGGGCTGAAAGTGAAGATCAGGTTGATCACCAGCAGGGCGATGACCGGCCGCAGGTCGTAGTTGAGCCGGCGCATCAGCACGGCTGTCGCCCCGAAGAGACCGAAGATCGCGCCGGAGGCACCCAGCGTGGCTGTGTTCGGTGAGGCCAGCAGATAGGCCAGGGCGCTGCCCGCGAGTCCGGAGACGAAGTAGAGCGCGAGATAGCGCACGCGGCCAAGGGCCGCTTCGAGCGGGCCGCCGAGCCACCAGAGGCCGAGCATGTTGAACCCGATGTGCCAGATCTCCTGGTGCGTGAACATCGACGTCACCATGCGGTACCACTCGCCTCCCGCCACGCCCTGCGTGGGTGTGAAGGGCGCGGGCGGCCAGGCGCCGATCAGGGCGATGTCGTTCACGAGCGACTCATGGGCCTGGAGGGCGATGAACACGGCCAGGTTGATCCCGATGAGGATCTTGGTCAGCAGGCGGGGATCGGCGGCGATGGTGCCGCCGGCGAGTGTGCGGGGCATGGCGGCCGTGGGCGCGTGGCCGGTGCCGGAGCCCGTGCGGACGCACTCGGGGCACTGGAAGCCGACCGAGGCGTCGACCATGCACTCGGGGCAGATCGGGCGCTCGCAGCGGGTGCAGCGGATACCGGTCTCGCGGTCCGGGTGGCGATAGCACATGGGGACGCTGTGGGCGTCCTGCGGGCCGCCCGCAGCCTGGTCGTCCATGGGATCCCCTCGATGGTCGTGAAAAAGCCCGCCCTGCCCATCCTTACGGACGAGCAGGGCGATTGGTTCCCTGTGGGGGCTTCGGTACTCGCCTCAGCGGGTCTCGATGACGACCGACTCGATGACCACGTCGTTGAGCGGGCGGTCGGTGCGCGGGTTCGTCTGGATCGTGGCGATGGTGTCCACGACCTTCTGGCTGGCCGCGTCCGTGACCTCGCCGAAGATGGTGTGCTTGCGGTTCAGCCACGCTGTCGGGGAGACGGTGACGAAGAACTGCGAGCCGTTGGTGCCCGGGCCGGCGTTGGCCATCGCCAGCAGGTAGGGCTTGTCGAAGCGCAGGTCCGGGTGGAACTCGTCCTCGAACTGGTAGCCGGGACCGCCGGTGCCGTTGCCCAGCGGGTCACCGCCCTGGATCATGAAGCCGCTGATCACCCGGTGGAAGACCGTGCCGTCGTAGAGCCGGTCCGTGGTCTTCTGGCCCGTCTCCGGGTGGGTCCACTCCCGCTCGCCCTGGGCGAGCTCGACGAAGTTCTTGACCGTCTTGGGGGCGTGGTTCGGCAGAAGCCGGACTTCGATGTCGCCGTGGTTGGTCTTCAGGGTGGCGTAGAGCTGCTCAGCCACGATCTGCCTTCCGTTGTCTTTCTGTGACTCCCTGATCCTCGCATGGAAGGGCCTCGGCGTCGCCCGACCTCGGTTCACCGGCGGGAAACCGGGCCGGGCGGTTGCAGAAAACCAGTCGAGTAGTCCCGCGGCGGGGGCGCGCGACGGCGATCCGTGGCATTGTCGACGACAAGCTGCTGTTGCCCCCTATTCGTCCGCTATTGCACGTGAGCGGCTCTGGATGCCGGCTCCCGTGACCCGGATGCCCGTCCGCGCGTGCCTGGTAGTGCACCGGCAGGCATGATCCGTAAAAGGGTGGAAAGTCGAAATACCGTACGCCACCGAGGAGGAGGAACCCGTGACCCGCATCGACAGCGTGCGCGCCGCGACCGGTTCGGCGAAGGACAGCGTGCTGCACGCCGCGGAAGTGGTGGCGCCCTACGCCGACACGGCCAAGGACAGGGCCGCGCACTACGCACACGAGGCACGCGTACGGCTGGCGCCCAAGGTGACGCAGGCCGCCGGGCAGGCACGCGTCCAGTACGGCACCCATGTGCAGCCGTATCTGGAGCAGGCCCGCACCCATGTGCCGCCGAAGGTCGACCTGGCCGCCCAGGAGGCTGCCGTCCGCACACGCAAGGCCGCCCGTCAGGCGGCGGATTACTCCCGTCCCAGGATCGAGCATGCGGTGGCCGCGGCCGCGCCCGTGACGACCGAGGCCGCGGCCCGGAGTGTGGCCGCGCTGGCCGCGCTGCGCGGTCAGGTCTCGTCGAAGGAGATCCAGAAGCTGGTCCGCAAGCATGAGCGGCGGGCCAAGGCCGGCAAGGCCATGAGGACGCTCGTGATCGTGGGTGCCGTCGCGGGCGGTGCCTTCGCCGCGTGGAAGTGGTGGGACAAGCAGGCCAACCCGGACTGGCTGGTGGAGCCGCCGGCCGCGACGGAGGTTCCCGAGTCGGGCCGTCTGTCCTCTGTGGACGGCACGGGCCAGGCGGTCCTGGATCCGGAGGTCGAGGCCAAGCAGGCCGAGGACGAGGCCGCCCGGCGCGACGACCGTTCCTGACGGGCGCCGGATCCCCCAGCGCAGCGGGGCAGGAGACCCTCAAGTCTCCTACCCCGCTGCGCTGTTTCACGTGAAACACCGCCGACGGCACGGGCGGTGTACCCGCAAAAATGCCCTCCGGCCTGCGTTACCGCAGGCCGGAGGGCATTTCCAGGGTGGAGCCCAGGGGAGTCAAACCTGAGATTGTTACATGCCAGCACGGCCACTGACGTTTGCAATCCGCAAACTACTGACAGAAAGTTCCCTGTTCAATCCACTCATGGACCAGCACGAGGGGCGGTTTGCCGCAAGCAGCGGCCCGCGCCTCGCCGGTGACCGGTTCGGTCAGCGAGCACCCGTCTCCGGTTCGGGCCGTGGCGGCGCTCGCTCTCGGCGACATCACCTACCTGCCCACCTCCGAGGGCTGGCTCTACCTCGCCTGTTGGCTGGCCACCCGCGAGATCCTCGGCTACGCGATGGCCGACCATCACCGCGCTTCCCTCGTCGTGGACGCCCCTGAAGATGGCCCACGCCGGGCGGCACTGCGCCGCATGCGTCATACACAGTGATCGCGGCAGCGAGTACACCTCGGCTGAATCCGCGACAGCGTACGGGAGTTGGGCCTGCGGCAAAGCTTGCGGACGCACCGGATCCTGATTCGACAACGCCTCCGCGGAAAGCTTCTGGGCGCTCCTCAAAGAAGAGATCGGCACCCGCCTCCGGCCCGACCGGGCCACCGCCCGCACTGAGGTCTTCAACTTCATCGAGAGACCCTGGGCAACAGGGTCATCGAGACCTTCTACAACCGCCGCCGCCTACGCAAGCACCAAATCTTCGGCTACCTCACACCGGCTGAGACCAGACAGCGGCATCAACACGCCCTCGCGGCGTAGACATCGAGTTGTCCAAGATCACGAAGAAACGTCATATCGTCTGGCGGGCGCTCACCGGCTTCTGAGAGGTCATGTTCACCGGACGCTGTCGTCGACCTTGAAGTTGTAGTTGACCTGCTTGCCGTTGACCGACGTGGCGGTGACGGTGACGCCGAGGGTGTCGCTGCCGGCGGTGAGCTCGCAGCGGATCGTGGCGCCGACTCGGGCCGGGAGGTGCTCAGGGCAGGTGACCCGGTCGGGGCGCTGACCAGTGTCCGTGGTGAGCTTCTCGGAGATCGTCTGCGCGACCCGAGCCTTGTGCACGGCCCCGTCCTCGCTGACGCCTGCGTTCCCGGGCTCCGCGGGGGCGTCATCAACGGCGGGCGTTTCCTCGTTGGCCGTCGCCTCGCTCTTCTTCTCCGCGTCGCCGATGCTGAAGGAGCATCCGGTGGCGAGAAGCACCGTCAGCGCGGCCGCGGCCGCCATCCTGTTGCGCTGCACGTACTGCATTCCGTCCCATGTTGTGGTGATAAAGGTGCGGTCCTCTGTGTCGCGACGACCGCACCTCCATTACGCCGAGTTCAGTGGAGATCAGGTCGTGGAGTGCCAGTAAACCGCCAGGCGTGCCTGCCCCACGGGAGAGATGCGCTTGTGCCAATCAGTCCATGTCGTGGAGTACTTGATCCTGCCATTGTGCCTTCCGGAGCTGACAGTCCTGAGTTCGTTGTGGCTGATTCCGTCCTTGTACTGGACTTCGTGGTTCGCAGCGCCGGCGATACCGGACGATCCAGAAACGGTCTTGTCGTCCAGCGACGAAACGGTGGTCCAGTCGGTGCTCATGTTGCCGTATCTGGTGGTACTCGGCATCTTGTTCGGGAGATTCTTGAGGAACGCACTGCCCGGCGTCATGTCCTTGCACTGCCGCCACTTCACGGTCGCATTGCAGAGACCGAGCCAATTGCTGATGGCTCCGGCGTGCGGGGTGCCAAGTGTGACGACGTCCTCGATGTAGAGCTTCGTCGGGAAGCCCGCGGCGCGCTGGTGGGTGTAGTGCAGAGCGGCGCGGACGACGAGACCGCCCATGGAGTGGGCGACGACGTCGACCTTCTTGCCGTTCTGCGTGTAGTGCTTGGAGACGTAGTTCGCGAACTTCTTGGCCACTTCCTTGATGGACGTGTCGCGGCTGCCGCCGGCATTGTACGAGCATTTCTTGTTGCCCGAGTAGTAGCCGAAGGTGAGCAAATTTCCCTTCCACCCATTGTTCTCGAAATGCTTGCGGGCGGTGCGGAAGTAATCGGCGCAGTCGTGCGTACCGCCCGGAGCGAATCCGTGAACAAAGATGACCCGGTTTCCGTTCCCGTTCGACCGGGACGGCTTCGTGGCCGCACTGGCCGGTGCGGCGGTGAGCATGGCGATGGCAGTCGCCAGCATCACGGAAAGGAGCAGCGTGAGCCGTCTCTGCAAATCCTGCATGGAAATCCCCCGTTTCCCGTTTCTGAGTGTGGCCTTTCGACGGGCACGTTAGCCCGGCCCGGTCACAGGGTGTGCCGGTCGTTCGCCCCACAGCTGGCCCTGCCTCGTTCGCAGGTCAACTACTCTCGGCCTCATGTGGCTAAGGGGGTACGAGGGGAACAGCGAGCGCCTGCTGATCCGGGCCGTGGAGCGGTACGGGGTATGGCTCAGGTCCGCCGTCGTCTGCCTGTGCGGTGCGCTGGGCCTCGTCTTGGCGGATGGCACGGAGATCCCCCTGGCGACGGCTCTGTTCGTGCCCGCTCTTTTCGCCTGCGGTGTACGCCTCTACTCGCTGCGCCGCCCGCTCCCGTTCGCCCTGCTGTGGCCGTTGGACGCGGCCGTGGTGATGTTGACGGGGCTGTCTCAGCCGGTGCTCGGCGGTGAGGGCGCGGATGTGATGGTGGAGGCGGTCGTCGGCATCAGCCTCATCGCTTTCCAGTTCGAGTGGGCTACGCGCCCTGTGACCGGGGCTGCCCTGGCCGTGTGGGGAGCCGTCGCCTGCGCGCTGGGTGACATCCTCTCCTCGCCCACGTACAGCGCCGACTCGATCCCCCTGGTACGCATGCTGATCCAGGTGGGCCTGTCGAGGGCTGCCTACCTCATCGTTCGGGCGCGGGCCAGAGCGGCTGACCGGTCGGCCGCGAACAGGGCGGCCTTGCGCCGGGAGGCCGAAGTCTCCGCAGCACGGCGGGCGACCGAGCGCGAGTACCTGGCGACCCTGCACGACACGGCGAGCGCGACGCTGCTGATGGTCTCTCAAGGCGACGGCCGGGACTGGTCGTGGCTGCCTCCACGTGCCAGACAAGATCTGGAGGCATTGTCCGCCATGCCCGGATTCGAGACAGGGAGCGTCGACCTCGCGGCGCTTCTCGGTTGCGTGCCCGAGGGCGAGGGACAGGGCAGGGTGCAGCTCAAGAGGCACATAGACGGCCCGCTCGCGATTCCGTCCGGCCCCGGGCTCGCGATATTCAACGGGGTCCGGGAGGCGGTCACCAATGTGGCACGCCATGCCGGGGTGCGGGAAGCGGAGCTCAGGGCATGGACAGAGGGGGACGGCACCGTCGTCGAACTGTCCGACGCGGGACGGGGCTTCGACCCGGAGTCCGTCTCCGCACGGCGCCGGGGCATCTCCGGTTCCATCATCGGCAGGATGCACGCAGTCGGAGGCACCGCTTCCGTCACCTCTCATCCGGGCACCGGAACCCGCGTGCAGTGGCGCTGGCCCGACCGGGTCCAGGCGTCACAGACAGGGGACGGAGCGAAGGCGACCGGCGTACCGCGCCGGCCCCGCGCCCAGGCACAGCACATGGCTGTCGTCCGCTTGTTCCGCGGGCAGTTTCTTCACGGGGCCCAGCAGGTCGCGCTGCTGATCTGCCTGGTGTGGCAGTTCACCATCTCGCTGCGCCGACTCATAGTCCACCAGGACGTGTACCACTCTGCGTGGGCACAGACAGCGGCCTTCGTCTGCCTCGCCGCCGTCGCGGCCGCCGGGGGCGCCTATCTGTGGCGTGACAGGCAGATCCCGCCGAGGGTGCGCGGGTGGAGCCTGGGCTCGGTGCTGGCCGTTTCGGCGGTATGCGCGTTCACACTCCCGCCGGAGCAGTCGACGGGTGCGGCGGACTGGGCGTTCGGAGTGGTCGGCTGGCATGCGCTGTTCCTGCTGGCAGACCTGCGGGTCAGGGTGTTCGCGGCGTTCCTCGGGGCGCACATAGCGCTCAACGCGACCGCTGTGGCCCTGTCCGGGGCGCCAACCGCCGCCGAGTCGGCCGTCCTGGGGATTTCCACGATCGGCAGCTGCGGCCTCCAGCTCTCCGTCGGCGTACTGATGACGCACCTGCAACACGGCACGGCACCGGCAGCGGGGTCAGCGGCCGCGCGGGAGGAGGAACTGCGTACCCGGGAACGCATCCACGAGCACTTGCAGAGTGATCACAAGGAGCGCTACCGCGCGCTGACGGCGACGACAGTGCCACTGCTCGTGGGCCTCGGCCACGGTGTGCTGAGTCCGCACGACGAGGAGGTCCGGCTGCGGTGCGGTGTGGAGGCCGCCCGAATGCGCCGCCTGTTCGCCGAGGGCGATGCCGTCGCCGACCCGCTTCTGAACGAGTTGCGGGCATGCATCGAGGTGGCCGAACACCAGGGGGTGAGGGTGAGCCTGGCCGTACGCGGCCGACCAGGTGAGGTGCCTGTGGAGGTACGCAGGGAGCTGATCGACCCGGTGGCGGTGACGCTGGGCCGCACCCGCTCGACCGCGCGGGTGACTGCCGTATGGACCCCCCGCACGGTACGGGTCAGCGTCGTCGGCGTGGACTGCGTCGACGGCCGCGACCCGGGAGAGACCGCCGCCTCGCACGGCCGTGCCACGGAGTCGAACGTGTCCGTGGTCAGAACCACGCGTGGCGAAAGTGTGTGGGCGGAAGCCAGTTGGAGCAGATCGGCGGCCTCAGGAGTTGCCCTGACATGAGTAGCGACGCAGCAGTCAGCGTAGTCATCATCGACGATCATCCCGCCATCCTCGCGGGCGTGGAGATGTGGTACGCCGCATCGCCGCGGCCCGTCACGGTGGTCGCGGCAGGCGGCTCTGTTGGGGACGCCTGGACCGCGCCGGGCAGCACGGCCGATGTCGTCATCCTGGATCTGCAACTGGGCGATGACGGCCTCGCCTTCGGCGACCTTCGAAGACTCGTCGACGCCGGGAGACAGGTGGTCGTCTATACGATGCGGGACGACGAGAAGACAGCGCTCACCTGCCTGGACCTGGGAGCCGCGACCTTCCTGACCAAGAGTGAGGGCCAGGACCACTTGGTCGAGGCGACGCTGGCAGCAGCCGACGAGCGGCCCTACATGCCGCCCGCCCTGGCCGGCGCGCTGGGAACGAACGCCCGTGCCGACCGCCCCCAGCTCTCCGCGCGTGAGGAGAACGTGCTCATAGAGTGGTTCCAGTCCGAGTCGAAGGAACTGGTCGCGCAGCGCCTCGGCATCTCCGTGCGGACGGTCAACTCGTATCTGGACCGGGTGCGGATCAAGTACGCGAACGTCGGCCGCCCCGCACGAACCAAGGCAAGCCTGGTCGCCCGGGCCATCCAGGACGGGCTGGTCGACGTTGACGACCTCTGAGCCTGCCGCTGAAGCTCAGACCGTCGCTGTGTTTCCGTCCATGCCGGCGGACCAGAGCGCGGTCATGAGCCGAATCACGGGAAGCAGCCGGTTGATTCCCCGCCCTCAGCCGGGCAGGGCGTGCAGCCTCTTGCCGTGCAGGGCGAAGACGTGGGTGCCGTCGGTGGCCACAAGCCATGCGTGGTGATCGCCGGAGTTGTCGTTGAACGTCCAGCGCAGGGCGCCGGTTTTCATATCGAAAGCGTGGATACCGCCATGCTTGTCGAGGTCGGTGGCGCCGTAGAGGGTGCCGCCCGCCTTGACGAACTGCCGGGGCACCTGGGCCCTCGCGTCCGCCAGGGCCTTGGACTGCCAGATCTGCCTGCCGGTCTGCGGCTCGATGGCCCAGAGCGTTCTACCGCTGTCCGCGACATACAGCACATCTTCCAGGACGGCCGGCTCCTTGAAGGCGTTGAACCTCCCGGTCCGCAAGGACCACTTCTCGGCGCCGTCGGAGAGGTTGAAGGCCTGGAGCTTCGGCCCTTGCGGGATGATCACCAGGTCCTGGTGGACGGCGAAGAAACCGTAGTTCCCCTTTGTCGTCTTATGGGTCCACACCTGCCTGCCGGTGGCGGTGTCGCGAACCGTGAGATTCTTCTTGAAGTCGGTGTAGAGGAGGTAACGGCCCTGTACGGCGGCCTGCACGCCGTTCTGCTGGGTGCCGAGGTCCCGCTGCTCCTTCCACGCCACCTGGCCCGTACTGCTGTTCAGCGCGGCGATCACGTTGGCGCGGGACGAACCGTCGTCCTCAAGGATCTCGGCAATGACGTACACCTGCTCCTCATCCACCGCGACCGGCCTCGGCTGCCGGTGCTCCTTGCCCAGGTGGCTGCGCCACGTCTCCTTGCCCGAGGCCGGGTCGTATCCGCCGACGGTGCCGTCGTACTTGCCGCTGGCCAGGTACAGGGTGCCGTTGCCGAGCAGGAGCGGCGCACCGGGCACCGTACCGCCCTCCAGCGACCACCGCTCCTGTCCGGTCGCCGCGTCGAGGCCTGCAAGCGGATTACCAGTCGCGATCACCACGCCCTCCGCGGCCACGAGCTCGTCGTTGTCCCCGTACGTCTGCGCAGAGGTCTGCGTCGTCCACAGCGCCTTAGGGGCCTGCCCGTCCTCGGCGGTGGCGCCAGGGCTGCCGGTGCCCTCGCGGCGCGAGCCGGCGCTGTCTGCGGCGTCTGCGCCGCCGGTCACGTCCTCGCGGCAGCCGACGGCTCCGGCTCCCAGTGCGGCCAGTACGAGGCCGCCCCCCGCCAGCCGAAGTGCCTGCCGCCGGGAAGGCGTTCCGCACCCTGCACTGTGCCCTGTAGGCATGTCGACTTACCCCCGTCAACCAGAAAGATGAGTTAGGTCACTCCGGTCGGCTTTACACAAGCCGCTGACCAGATCCGACAGCGCCGGAGCAAGTGACACAGAGGGACTCACGAGACACCAGCCTCGTACTTCGCAGGCCACCCGAGAGGTTCGCCACAGCGGCATGCCGAGCGCCTGATCGTGACCGAGGTGGACCGGGACAGCCGGAGTCCCTGCGGTTCCGACCGTCGGACGATCGGATGTGGCCCCTTGATTTCATGGTCGGGTGATCTGCGAAGTACTACCGGGTCAGCGCGTCGTAGCGCTGCCTAGGCGCAGGCCGGCAGAGTGCTGCGCGAGAAGTCGCGCACGTTGGTGGTGGTCTTGTCGTTGCCGTAGTTCCCGATCCAGACCGTGAGGCTCTTGCTGTCGTACGCCCGGGCGTGCACCCGGCCCTGGATGGCGATCCGGTTATTCGCGATGGCATCTCCGAAGACATGACCACCTTCCACGTAGAGCGCCCACCTGGCGCTCTTGCCCGAGTTGTTCCACACGGAGTAGCGGAATTGCGTCGAATTCGCCTCGCACATGTACACCGTGACCCCGGACTTCCATCCCAGCGCCTTGCCGTAGGCCCCCAGCTTCCGCCAGGTCTGAGGTCCGACCTTGCCGTCGACGCTGATGCCGGCATCGGCCTGGAACGCCCGGACGCGGCTCCGCGTCCCCGAGCCGTACACGCCGTCCACACTGAGCGCGCCCAGCCTCCTCTGGAGCACCTTCACACAGGTGCCACGGCTGCCGTAGCTCAGGTAGGTGCTGGAACAGGTCGCTGCCTCCGCGGAGGGCGAGGACGCGGCAGAGAACGCGAACGTCGAGGCGACCACAGTGAGGGCTGCGGGCAATGCCGTCAGCACACGGGCGCGAAGGGTGGCAAACATGGCGGACCTTTCATCGATGATGTCAGAGCGTCCCGAATGGGGCCCTGTCGGACATGGCACCGCATCAATGCACAGGGGCCCGGTACGCAGCACGCACCCTGGCCCGAGTGATGAGCGGAAGAGATAAGAGTGAGGTCATGCACGCCTGCCCTGGTCGGCGGCAGCCCCGTACGACGGGCACGGTAGCCCGGCCCGGTCGCTGAGTGTGCCGGTCGTTTGCCCCACAAGAAACGGTCGCCGCGCATATCGGAATACGCGCAAGGCCGTGGACGAATGGATAGCGTCCCGCTGAGTGGTGCAGCCGATCAAAGCAGCGGAATCCGCAGGTCGGGGACGGCGGCTCTACCGCGGCTGGGTGGTCAATTCGCCTCAGCAGGGCGCCTCGTGGACTGCCGCGTCTACGGAGATCGTCAGCGGCCTCATACCGGAACCCGCAACGCTTGATCGCCTACACCACGACGCGGGACGCGACAGACGACGAAGGTCGTGTCCCGCCGGGTGGTGTAAGCGATCATGCGCCTCGCCCTCCGGAATCTGGCTCGCGAGGATCTCTCCGCTGGGCGCGGCACACGAAGCGGCCCGGTCGGCCGCCGGGAGCGCCCCGGCCGCTCGAAGTCCCCAGCCGTGGCCTGCGAGTTCCGGTCCCTTGATCGGCTGCACCACCCGGCGGGACACCATCTTCGCCGCCGCACCCGCCGCCCAGGCCGCCACGACCTGGAAGCCCATGACAAGTCTGCGAGGCTGTCGCATACGTGTGACCGTGCAGCCCAGCCTCCGTCAACAGCGACGAGGACGCCTTCGCCTCCTCATCACCCACCGGAAGGCCGAAGGCCGGACAGCACCCAGTTCAGCCGGGCCTTGTTCATGCCCGCGTGGACAGCCTCGATGATGGTGAGCGCGCAGACCACCACCTCCATGCCTCCCTTCGGGCAGGGAGAGACTGACCCGCGTCGCCGGCCCCTCGCCGATGCTGTACGCCGTCTCGGACACACCCTCATGGTGTCAAACAAGTAGGAAACCAGAACGCCGCGCACGACCCAGCCGACCCCAGGAGCCTGCCAGGGGCCAAGGAGACCAGCGCCCCCGAGGCTCCGCGTGAGCCCAGGGACCCACCGGGGGAGAAAGAGCCGCCCAAAACCCCTCTCATCACAGGCCTGCGGGGACTCACGTCCCCACCGCCGCGCTGACACGTCAGCACGGAAAATCGGAACAAAAAACACCCCCCTGACTGCTTTTCCACAGGTCAGAGGGGTGCAAGCAAGTGGAGCCTAGGGGAGTCGAACCCCTGACATCTGCCATGCAAAGACAGCGCTCTACCAACTGAGCTAAGGCCCCGGAAGAGGACGTCCGACCGGAGAAACCGCGTCCCGGCGGGCGTCGGAGACCAGAGTACCGGGTCACCCCCGTGGTTCCGCAAAAAGATTGGGGGTCCCCGTTGCCGACCACTCTCCGTAAGATGCTCGGCGTGGTTCGCTACCGCGAACCGCCGTACTTGGGGAAGCGATGGGGAGACGCAATGGACGCCGCACAGCAGGAAGCAACCGCAAGAGCGCGGGAACTGCAGCGGAACTGGTACGGGGAGCCGCTGGGGGCGCTCTTCCGTAGGCTGATCGACGATCTTGGTCTCAACCAGGCTCGTCTCGCGGGGGTGCTGGGACTGTCCGCGCCGATGCTGTCCCAGCTGATGAGCGGTCAGCGGGCGAAGATCGGTAATCCGGCTGTGGTGCAGCGGGTGCAGTTGCTGCAGGACCTGGCGGGGCAGGTCGCGGACGGCAGCGTGAGCGCGGCCGAGGCCACCGAGCGTATGGAGGAGATCAAGAAGTCACAGGGAGGCTCGGTGCTCAGCAACACCACGCAGACGACGAGCAGTTCGGGGGCGCCCACGGTCAAGCGCGTCGTCCGCGAGATCCAGTCGCTGCTCCGGTCGGTCGCGGCGGCCGGCGACATCATCGACGCCGCCGACACCCTCGCCCCGACCCACCCGGAGCTGGCAGAGTTCCTCCGGGTCTACGGCGCCGGCCGCACCTCGGACGCCGTCACGCACTACCAGTCCCACCAGAGCTGATCCCACCGTCCGGCCGCCGAAGGGGGTTCGGCAGCGGGCTGTGAGTGAGGTGACGGGGGATGCGTCACGGTACGGGCGGGCACGAGGGGGCGTGTTCCGTACGGGGGACCGGTCGACGCGAGGGGGACGTGTATCGCTCGTCGGGGGAGCCGTTTCGCCCGTAGGGGAGTCGTAGTGCTCGCCGAGGGGGAGGCAAGGGGGGACACCGCAGGGGGAGGAGCGACGGACAGCCATGGGTGAGGTCTTCGCCGGCCGGTACGAACTGGTCGACCCGATCGGACGCGGAGGGGTCGGCGCCGTCTGGCGCGCCTGGGACCACCGCCGCCGTCGCTACGTGGCCGCCAAGGTCCTGCTCCAGAGCGACGCGCACTCGCTGCTGCGCTTCGTCCGCGAACAGGCCCTGCGGATCGATCACCCCCATGTGCTCGCCCCCACCAGCTGGGCCGCAGACGATGACAAGGTCCTGTTCACCATGGATCTGGTCGCCGGCGGTTCCCTGGCCCATCTCGTCGGGGACTACGGTCCCCTCCCGCCTGCCTTCGTCTGCACCCTGCTCGACCAGTTGCTGGCGGGGCTGGCGGCGGTGCACGCGGAGGATGTCGTCCACCGTGACGTCAAGCCGGCCAACGTGCTGCTGGAGGCCACCGGCACGGGCCGGCCGCGGCTGCGGCTGTCCGACTTCGGCATCGCGATGCGGTTGGGCGAACCGCGCCTGACGGAGACCAACCTCGTGGTGGGGACGCCCGGTTACCTCGCGCCCGAGCAGATGATGGGCGCCGAGCCGGACTTCCCCGCCGACCTGTTCGCCGTAGGACTGGTCGCGCTGTATCTGCTGGAAGGCGCGAAGCCGGACAGCAAGGCGCTCATCCAGTACTTCGCCGAGCACGGGACGCCCGGTGCGCCCAAGGGCATCCCTGAGCCGCTGTGGCAGGTGGTGGCCACACTGCTCCAGCCGGACCCGCAGGCGCGGTTCCGTACGGCCACGGGGGCGCGCAAGGCGCTCGCCGCCGCGGCGGAGCTCCTTCCGGAGCCGGGCCCGGACGACGAACTGATCGAGATCTTCGACCAACTCGGCCCACTGCCACCAGGGTTCGCGCCCGAGGGGCCGCTGGAGCGGGCGAAAGGGCTGGGGCCCGGAGAGGCGCCGTCGGAGCCGGGAGCGGGCGAGGAGCGGCCCGGACAGCAGGCCGGCACGAGTACGGGCGAACAGAGGTTCCAGCAGGAAGAGCCGGTGGCCGGGCACGGCACCGACACCTCGGGCAGCTTCTGGTCCGGCCCGAGCGCACAGGCCGCGTCGTCCGGCCCCCGCCGGGCCTCCGACCCGTCAGTCGCCCCCGCCGGGCTGCCCTCCATGTCGGACACCGGAAGCTTCCACCTGCCGCCTCCGCAGGCCACGGTCACCTCCTCCCCCACGCCCGGACAGCACGTGCGGGCTCAGCCACCGCACCAGCGACCGTCTGTCTCGCACCAGCAGCCGCCTGTCTCCCCCTACGACCCCACGCACCCGCCGTCCCCCGCGCAGCCGCTGCCTCCGGTGTACGCCGCCCAGCCTCTGCCGCCCGCGGAGCAGTACCGCGCCGAGAGCTCCACAGCCTCGTACACCACCCGGAGCCCACAGGCCCCACCGGCGGGCCAGGCGTCCTCACGGCACCGGGCACAACGGCCTCCCCGCCCCGGCCCCCCGGCCAAGGTGGCGATCCCGATCCTTCTCCTGGCGCTCGTCTGCTACGCCGTGGGCTTCTGGGCACTGACCCGCATCTGAGGGCCCCGCAACCCTCGCACGAGCCCCGGAGCCGGTCCTACGCGGCGCTCCTGCGCCGGGCCAGCACGGTCCACACTGCGAGGCCCACCAGCAGCGCGCTCCCGGTGCCGATGCCGCCCACGGCGACAGCCCTCATCGCGGTGTCGTCACCCGCGGGCACGCCCTCCGCGGCCGCCTCCCGGTCCTGCTCCGAGACCTCGAAGACGCCCTTCGGATCGGACTCGCCCGCGTACTCGGGTCCGCCCTGCGCCGTCCCGCTCACCCGGACGCGCAGGGTCATCGGGAACGGCCCGTCCCCGAAGCTGTCGGCGACGTTCTGGGAGAGGTGGGCGACGAGGTAGTAGGAGCCGGCGAAGCGCAGCGCGCCGATCTGGGCCCGGGCTGCGTTGCGGTTGGCATGATCGACCGGCGGCAGGGGAGGCAGGCTGCTGGAGTTCTGGTCGCCGTCGTAGCCGACGCCGAGGTCGGCGACCGGACCGCGCGCGGGGTTGTAGAGGGCCAGGTCCAGCGCGTCCTGCGCGTAGCCGGTGCCGCCGGAGTCGGTGCTGCCCAGGTCGGCGGTGACGGAGAGCTGCTGTCCCCAGTCGACCGGAACCTCGTAGAAGAGCGTCTGGCCGGGCCGGACGTAGTCCCGCCAGACTCCGTGGTCCAGCGGCCGGGCCCGGGAGAACCCCGCACCGCCCGGGCGGCGCTCGGCCTCTCCCTGGAGGGGCTGGGGCGTGGCGGAGTTCCATACCCCAGGCGCGGCGGTCGCCCCGGTCTTCGCCGTCCCCGGTTCCGTCATGGCGAGGAGTTCCAGGTCCCAGGCGTCGGGCGAGGAGCCCTCGCCCTCCGGGTCGACGCGCTCGACGGACACGTAGTAGGCACCGCTCTTCCGGCACAGGGACCTGTTCGGCGCGATCTCGCGCATGCCCCATGCCGCGATCGGGTGGGGGCTGCGGGCGGCGCCGAAGCTCGCGGTGTTATCGGAGCAGGAGTGGCCCTCGGCGTCCTGCACGGACACCTTGACCCCGTCGATGACGGAGACGGTGCTGTCGGGGGAGGGGACGGCGGTGACGGACACGTAAGCGTTCGAGGCGGCGTCGAGTTCGAGGCGGTAGTTGACCTTGCCGCTGCTCGGGAGGGAGCTCCTGTAGGACGTGCCGGGCGTCAGGGCCTCGGCGTCGGCGGTGCTCCGGGCCCCCTCGATGCTCCGGGTACCCTCGGCGAAGGCGTAGGGGCTCGGCGGCCCAGCCGTAGCGGAGGCCCCTGGGGCGGCCAGGGCGGCCTGCCCCGGCGCCACGGCAGCTGTCGCCCCCAGCACCACCGCCACGGCTCCCCTGCGCACGGCCACCGACGGACGCGCGCGCCACGTCCCCGCACGCCGCCCCCACGCCGTACGGCACCGTCCCCTCACGCGCCACCCCTCACCGTCGCCGGACCACGAACCGTGAAACCGTGGCCCATCCTGCCCCGCCGACGCGGTTCACGACCGTCCCTCGGCACACAAAACCCCGACCGCGAGGCGGCCGGGGTGTGTTCGGTCTGGGTTGTCGTGACTCACGAACCCGTGGGCACGGAGTCAGTCGCCTCCGTCCACAGATCCTGCTCGGCGCGATCCGCCTGGATCTGGCGGTACACGAGGAGCCCGCCGATGGCGGCCAGTGCGACCAGGAGAAGCTTCTTCACCGCGCGACCTCGTCTTTCCTTGACGTAGGGGACCTCTGGCGCCCGACTATACACACCGACCGATACCGATCGGTGACCTGAGTCGGCCCTCAACTCCCGTCCCGGACACCGGGAGAGAAGCGGAGTTCACCGCTCCGATCTGAGGGTGATCACACCTCGACGGACGGTTACTTCGTCCGCTCTTCACCTTCTTTTCGCCATTTTCAACCCTCTTGCGTCCATACGGGTGGTGTTCATCTGAACATCGCCGCGCCACGGGCGTCGGTCCGCCACTTCTCAGCCGTCATACACATCATGAGGAAAGTACGCAAATCGCCCGACCCGAAAGTGAGGGGCCATGGCCCGGAACAAGGTCATGAAGCTGTGGACCGCCATCGTCACCGCCTTCCTCGCGCTGTGCACGACGCTCGGACTCGTCACCACGACCGCCGCCGCGGCGGTACCGCAGGCCGAGCAGAAGCGCAACAGCGCCAGCAACGGCAGCATCCCGCAGCAGCGGCTGGCACCGGCGACGCTCCCCTGGACCCAGGCCAGGGCCCTGCCCCCCACGATGAAGCAGCGCATCCGCGCCGAGGCGCACAACAAGGCCCCCCGCTGCCGCCACCGCCCCCTCACGGACACGGCGTCCTCGCCCGGCACGGACTGCACCGACGAGGACGCCGACACCGACACCGAGGCGGACCGCCTCACACCCCTCCAGCGCTGATACCCGGCACGACATCCTGGCGATCCCGCGTACAGAGCCCGGCAGCTCGACAGAGCCGCCGGGCTTACGCATGTCCCGGGTGCCCCGACCGACGAGCCTCTGAGGACCTATCAGGTCGATCGAGGCGCCCTCTCGACCATGATGAGCCTCCGCAGAACCCTGGTCCGGCTACCGCTGAGGTTCGGCGTCGATCGGCGCCATACGCCCTTGTTGGTGTCAGCCACTGGTGTCAGACGACCTAGTCAGACGACCTAAAGCCCCTTGACAGTTCGGCCGTTCCTCTGTGTTCCCCACCGGATGGGGCAGGCTCGGGGGCGGTCAGTCTTCGGCGGGACTGGGGGCCGTGAGGTCGACCCATATCCACGGCTTGCGATCCCAGTCGCGCACCTTGCCTATCACTAGGTCGACGGTCGCCCCCACTGGCGGCAGCTCCTGCACGAGTCGCTTCACCCCTGGCTCGCTTCTGCGGCTGAGAGGTCGTCTCGGTTCATCAGCCATGGCGGCATCCTCCTCCTCAACCCACCACTCACCCCAGCTCCCGTCCCGTCCGCCGTCGACCCACACACCGTGGAGCGGGCGTGGTTCCTGGCGTCCAGGTGGAGCGCGCCACTGTACGAACGACCTGGACGCCAGGAACCGCGTCTGCTCGGCTATGCCTGGGTCGGCGGTGGACGGGATGGGAGCTCCCCGCGCACGCCCTCTACGGGCCCGCAGTCGGCGACGGTGCCCCCTCCGGGTCAAGCAGGTCCAGCGGGTCAAGGACGTCGGTCTGGTCCTCAAGGACCTCAAGACGGAGTCCTCACAGGCCGTGCTCCCGCTTCCCGAGTTCTGCGCCCGTGTCCTGGAGGAGCGGCACGAGCTGCGAGCCCTGGAACGGAAGATCGCCAGTGAGTACTGGTCCCAGGAGCCGGATCAGCACTTGATCTTCTCCTCGGAACACGGCGGCATGATCGACCCCGTGGGCTTCTCGCGCATCTTCGATCGGCTCGTCAAGCGTGCCGGCACGCCGGATCACGGTCCGCCTCGCCCGGCACACGTGCGGGACCCTGCTCGCCTTCCTGAAGGTGCGTCCCAAGGCCGCGCAGGCGATCCTTCGACACAGCCAGATCAGCATGACCATGGATGTCTACACGCACGTGGTAGGGGACAGCGAGCGGGAAACAGTCGGCATGCTCGCCGAACTCCTGGAAGATCCACTCATCGGCTGATGTCAGCCATGGATGTCAAAGACCCCCAGCCGGTATCGACTGGGGGTCTTTTCGCTGGTGGGGCTAACAGGATTTGAACCTGTGGCCTCATCCTTATCAGGGATGCGCTCTAACCAACTGAGCTATAGCCCCGCCGCGCTCTGCGGTGTGTCCCGCGCGCTGACTCCTGAAGATTAGCGCACGACATGGGCAGTCCCAAAATCGGTTGTCGGATGCAACGCCAGGGCAACGCGGGGACAACGCCGGCAGACGTCACTCGTCCTCGGCGAGCGTCAGCTCCACACCGCCCACGAAGCCCGCGGAGAGGTTGTAGATGAACGCGCCGAGCGTCGCGAGGGCCGTCGCGAGGACCACGTCGATGACCGCGATGATCGACGTGAACATCAGGACGTTGGGCAGCGACAGGAAAGCCTGCAGGTCGAAGCCGTTGGACTCGTTCGAGCCGGTCGCCTCGGAGACCGTGCCGCCGACCGTCGAGAAGACGCCCATCGCGTCCATGACCATCCACAGCACGGCCGACGCGACGATCGTGCAGATGCCCAGCGCGATGGAGAGCAGGAAGCTGACCTTCATCACCGACCACGGGTCGGCCTTCGCCACCCGCAGGCGCGCCTTGCGTACGCGGGGCGTGGTGCGCACCCCCGTGCGCGGACGCCGTACGGCAGCCGTGGCACCCGCGCCGGCACCGGCCGCCGCCCCCTGCTGTGCCGGGTAGGCCTGCGGCGGGTGGTACGGCCCGGCCTGCGCTTGCGTCTGCCGCTCTCCCGGCAGGGGGGAGGCCGGCTGCGGCTGGGCGCCCGATGCGGCCGCGCCCGCGCCGGACTTGTGCTGGGTCTGCGGACCTCGGCTGTCCGTCACTGTTCCCCCCTGGGAGTCATGTGAGGCAGACGAGGGCGCGTCCTTGGCCGGGGACTTGATCGCCTTCAGGTTGGTCGTGTGCGGGTCCGCCGCACGCGCGGCGGAGCCACGGCCGCCGTCGTCCGTTTCCGTACCCCTCGAGGTACCGCTCGGTCCGGCGCCCGTGGCTCCGCTCACGCTGACTCACTCCTCGTGCCTACTCGGACGAGGGCACCTCACCCTCGTCCGTGCCGGTGGTAGCGGCACCCTCGGCGGTCTCGTCGACGACCACGTCGCCGTCGACCTCCTCCGCCTCGCGTCCCGCCTCGGCGTTGCGAGCGATGCCTACGACGGCATCGCGCTTGCCCAGATTGATCAGTTGGACGCCCATGGTGTCACGGCCGGTTTCCCTGATCTCGTTGACTCGCGTACGAATCACACCGCCCGACAGCGTGATGGCGAGGATCTCGTCGGTCTCCTCGACCACCAGCGCGCCGACGAGGGACCCACGGTCCTCGACGATCTTGGCGGCCTTGATGCCGAGGCCGCCGCGACCCTGGACGCGGTACTCGTCGACGTTGGTCCGCTTCGCGTACCCGCCGTCTGTGGCAGTGAACACGAACGTACCGGGTCGAACAACATTCATCGAGAGCAGCTCGTCACCCTCGCGGAAGCTCATGCCCTTGACACCCGAGGTGGCACGGCCCATGGGACGCAGGGTGTCGTCCGAGGCGGTGAACCTGATCGACTGGGCCTTCTTGCTGATCAGAAGCAGATCGTCGTCGGCCGAGACCAGTTCGGCTCCGATCAGTTCGTCGTCCGAACCGTCCTGACCCTCACGTAGGTTGATGGCGATCACACCGCCGGAACGCGGTGAATCGTAATCCTTCAGAGGCGTCTTCTTCACAAGTCCGGCCTTGGTGGCGAGGACGAGGTACGGAACCGCCTCGTAGTCGCGGATCGCCAGGATCTCCGCGATCGCCTCGTCCGGCTGGAAGGCGAGCAGGTTGGCGACGTGCTGGCCTCGGGCGTCCCGGCCGGCGTCGGGCAGCTCGTAGCCCTTGACGCGGTAGACGCGGCCCTTGTTGGTGAAGAACAGCAGCCAGTGGTGCGTGGTGGACACGAAGAAGTGGTCGACGATGTCGTCTTCCTTGAGCTTCGTGCCCCGGACGCCCTTGCCGCCGCGCTTCTGGGCGCGGTAGTCGTCGGTCTTGGTGCGCTTGATGTAGCCGCCCCGGGTGACCGTGACGACGATGTCCTCCTCGGCGATCAGGTCCTCGATGGACATGTCGCCCTCGTAGGGGATCAGCGTCGTCTTGCGGTCGTCGCCGAACTTCTCGACGATCGCGGCCAGTTCCGCGCTGACGATGCCGCGCTGACGGACCGGGGAGGCCAGGATCTCGGTGTACTCGTTGATCTTCGCCTGGAGCTCGTCGTGCTCCTGGACGATCTTCTGGCGCTCCAGGGCGGCCAGTCGGCGCAGCTGCATCTCGAGGATGGCGTTGGCCTGGATCTCGTCGATCTCCAGCAGGCTCATCAGGCCGCCGCGGGCGATCTCGACGGTGTCGCTGCGCCGGATCAGCGCGATGACCTCGTCGATGGCGTCCAGGGCCTTCAGCAGACCGCGCAGGATGTGCGCCCGCTCCTCGGCCTTGCGCAGCCGGAAGCGCGTACGGCGGACGATGACCTCGATCTGGTGCGTCACCCAGTGACGGATGAACGCGTCCAGCGACAGCGTGCGCGGCACGCCGTCCACCAGCGCCAGCATGTTGGCGCCGAAGTTCGTCTGCAGGTCCGTGTGTTTGTAGAGGTTGTTCAGCACGACCTTGGCGACTGCGTCCCGCTTCAGCACGATGACCAGGCGCTGGCCCGTGCGCGAGGAGGTCTCGTCGCGGACGTCCGCGATGCCGCCGATCTTGCCGTCCTTGACCAGGTCAGCGATCTTCTGGGCGAGATTGTCGGGGTTGACCTGGTACGGGAGTTCCGTGACCACCAGGCACTGGCGGTTCTGGATCTCCTCGACCTCGACGACCGCGCGCATGGTGATGGAGCCGCGGCCGGTGCGGTACGCCTCCTCGATGCCCCGGCGGCCGACGACCAGGGCGCCGGTCGGGAAGTCCGGGCCCTTGATGCGCTCGATCAGCGCGTCCAGCAGCTCCTCGTGGGAGGCCTCGGGGTTCTCCAGGTACCACTGGGCACCCGCGGCGACCTCGCGCAGGTTGTGCGGCGGGATGTTGGTGGCCATGCCGACCGCGATACCGGCCGAGCCGTTGATCAGCAGGTTCGGGAAACGGGCCGGCAGGACGGTCGGCTCCTGGGAGCGGCCGTCGTAGTTGTCCGTGAAGTCGACGGTCTCCTCGTCGATGTCGCGGACCATCTCCATCGACAGCTGCGCCATCTTGCACTCGGTGTACCGCATGGCCGCGGCCGGGTCGTTGCCCGGGGAGCCGAAGTTGCCGTTGGAGTCCACGAGCGGCATGCGCATCGACCACGGCTGGGCGAGGCGCACCAGCGCGTCGTAGATGGAGGAGTCGCCGTGCGGGTGGTAGTTGCCCATGACGTCGCCGACGACGCGGGCGCACTTGTAGAAGCCGCGCTCGGGGCGGTAGCCGCCGTCGTACATGGCGTACAGCACGCGGCGGTGGACGGGCTTGAGGCCGTCACGGACGTCCGGCAGCGCACGCGAGACGATGACGGACATCGCGTAGTCGAGGTACGAGCGCTGCATCTCCGTCTCGAGCCCGACGGGCTCGACGCGCATGGCCAGGGGGTCACCCTCGGGCGTCGTCACGGGAGTGTTCTCGTCGGTCATTGCTGGTGAAGATCCTTCCTGATGCGGTCAGCTGAGACCGACTCAGATGTCGAGGAAGCGGACGTCCTTGGCGTTGCGCTGGATGAACGCGCGGCGGGCTTCGACGTCCTCGCCCATGAGGACCGAGAACAGGTCGTCGGCCTGGGCGGCGTCGTCGAGGGTGACCTGGCCGAGGACGCGGTGCTCCTGGTCCATGGTCGTGATGCGCAGTTCCTCGGCGTTCATCTCGCCGAGACCCTTGAAGCGCTGCACGGAGTCGTCCTTGATGCGCTTGCCCGCGTTGCGGCCCATCTCGATCAGGGCGTCGCGCTCGCGGTCGGAGTACGCGTACTCGAAGTCGTCCTTGCCCCACTTGATCTTGTAGAGCGGCGGGCGGGAGAGGTACACGTGCCCGGCCTCGACCAGGGGCCGCATGAAGCGGAACAGGAAGGTCAGCAGCAGGGTGTTGATGTGCTGGCCGTCGACGTCGGCGTCAGCCATCAGGATGATCTTGTGGTAGCGCAGCTTCTCGATATCGAAGTCCTCGTGGACTCCGGTACCGAAGGCCGAGATCAGCGCCTGGATCTCCTGGTTCTGCAGGATCTTGTCGATCCGCGCCTTCTCGACGTTGAGGATCTTGCCGCGGATCGGGAGGATCGCCTGGTACTGCGGGTTGCGGCCGGACTTGGCCGAGCCGCCGGCGGAGTCACCCTCGACGATGAAGATCTCGCACTTCGTGGGATCGTTCGACTGGCAGTCGGAGAGCTTGCCCGGCAGGGACGCGGTCTCCAGCAGTCCCTTGCGGCGGGTGAGGTCACGGGCCTTGCGGGCCGCCACGCGCGCGGTGGCCGCCTGGATGCCCTTGCGGATGATGTCCGCGGCCTCGTTCGGGTTCCTGTCCAGCCAGTCCGCGAGGTGCTCGTAGACGACCCGCTGCACGAAGGTCTTGACCTCGGTGTTGCCCAGCTTGGTCTTGGTCTGGCCCTCGAACTGGGGCTCGCTCAGCTTGACCGAGATGATCGCCGTCAGACCCTCGCGGATGTCGTCGCCCGTGAGGTTGTCGTCCTTCTCGCGCAGCAGCCTCTTGTCGCGCGCGTACTTGTTGATCAGCGAGGTCAGCGCGGCGCGGAAGCCCTCTTCGTGCGTACCGCCCTCGTGCGTGTGGATGATGTTGGCGAAGGAGTACACGCCCTCGGTGTAGCCGCCGTTCCACTGCATGGCGACCTCGAGGGACAGGTGCTTGTCCTTGTCCTCGGCCTCCAGGTCGATGACGGTGGGGTGCACCGCCTCGCCCTTGCGGGAGTTGAGGTACTTCACGAAGTCGACGATGCCGCCCTCGTAGTGGTACGAGACGGCCTTGACCTCATGCTTCTCGTCCTCGCCCGCCTCGTCCGCCCCGGCGGTGGCCTTCGCCGACTCACGCTCGTCGGTGAGGTTGATCCGCAGGCCCTTGTTGAGGAAGGCCATCTCCTGGAAGCGCCGCGACAGCGTCTCGAAGGAGTAGTGCGTGGTCTCGAAGATGTCCGGGTCGGCCCAGAAGGTGACCGTGGTGCCGTGCTCGTCCGTGGCCTCGTGCTGGGCGAGCGGGGCCGTCGGGACGCCCAGCTTGTAGTCCTGGGTCCAGCGGTAGCCGTCGGTCTTGATCTCGACGGACACCTTGGTCGACAGGGCGTTCACGACGGAGACACCCACGCCGTGCAGACCGCCGGAGACCGCGTAGCCGCCGCCGCCGAACTTTCCGCCCGCGTGCAGCACCGTCAGCACGACCTCGACGGCCGGCTTGCCCTCGGATGGGACGATGCCGACCGGGATGCCACGGCCGTTGTCGACGACCCGCACTCCGCCGTCGGCGAGGATCGTCACGTCGATGGTGTCCGCGTGACCGGCCAGCGCCTCGTCGACGGAGTTGTCGACGACCTCTTGCACAAGGTGGTGAAGTCCGCGCTCACCGGTCGAGCCGATGTACATACCGGGGCGCTTGCGGACCGCGTCCAAGCCCTCGAGGACGGTGATGGCGCTGGCGTCGTACGAGGCGGTGACCTCGCCGTTCGACGAGGTCACCGCGACGTTCTCGCCGGCGTCTGTGGACGGGATGTTCTCGTTGGAGTTGCCGGAATCGGCCACGAAGCGCCCTTTCTGGCACAGCACCAGCCAGGCTCGTCGGCGGGTTGCCGGAGCGGCTGCGGCATGTTGCGTTGGTCAGCCTTGATCAGCGTTGCTCAGCTTTTCCCGGACGGTCCCCACGATTGGGGGCGGGATTGCTTCCAGTCTACCGGTAGCGGTGACACTGATGGGGGTTTGCCGGTACCTGAGTCCGCATGTGCCGCCCTCGACGGGTCTCGTCCGACTCCCGATATGCGGATGGGGGCTCCAAGAGGCTCACGGAGGCACTCAGCGCTTCCGGCCGTCCACCCTTGGCTACTTCGGAGTCAGGTCGCGACAAGCAATGGCGTCCGGTGGCACGACGGGACGACCGCACCCGGCGAACAGGGCACCGGAGACGTGACGTAAGTCACCTGTAGGTGTCACCCGGACCACTGCTGCCGGGGGCACGCAGGGGGCCGTACCGGCGAGGCGGACCACCGGGTCCCATGACCTTGATCTGCCGCACGGTGCCGTGGCCCAGATCCTCGTTGAGGCGCGCCACCAGGGTCGGGGCGAGCAGCCGCAGGTTCGTCGCCCAGGCCGTCGAGTCGCAGCGCACGCTCAGGACGTGCTCGTCCTCGTCGTACTTCTCCGGCACGCAGTGCTTGGCCACGTCGTCGCCGACGATCTGCGGCCAGCGGCCCATCACCCCGCCCACCGCGGCCGGGGCCTCCCAGCCGCGCTCGGTGATCAGCCGGTTGATCGCGGAGCCGAGCGCCATGGGGTCGCGGCCGTCGGCGCGCGCGCCGGAGCGCAGCCCGCCGCCACGGCGCGCCTGCTTCTTCTGCTGCGCCGCGTCCCCCCTCGCGCGTGCGGCCTCCTTCGCCGCGCGCAGCGCCACGCGCGCGAGGTCGACGCCGGAGGGCTCGGGCTGCGTGGGGGGCTTGGCCGGCTGGGGGATGCCCCCGGGTGTGTTCTCCGTCATACGCGCTCCACCGTCCCCTCGGACACGGCGAACCGCGTCCCGGACAGCACATGCGGTACGTCGTCGTCGACCGCGGCGGTCACCAGGACCTGCTCGCCGGGGGCGACCAGCTCGGCGAGGCGCTCGCGGCGACGGGTGTCCAGCTCGGCGAAGACGTCGTCGAGTACCAGCACCGGCTCGTTGCCCTCGGCTCTGAGCAGGTCGTACGAGGCCAGGCGCAGGGCCAGCGCGTAAGACCAGGACTCGCCGTGGGAGGCGTAGCCCTTGGCGGGCAGCTGGCCGAGCTTGAGCTGGAGGTCGTCCCGGTGCGGGCCTATCAGCGTGACGCCCCGCTCGATCTCCTGCTTGCGGGCCTCGGCGAGCGCGGCCATCAGCTGCTCGAACAGGTCCTCGCGCGCGTGCGCCTCGCCCGGCGCCGACGGCTTGTACTCCAGGGCGAGCGGACCGCCGCCGGGCGCGAGCTGCTCGTAGGCCTTGTCGGCCAGCGGCTGGAGCGTGGCGATCAGGTCCAGGCGCTGGGCGAGCAGCTCGGCACCCGCGCGCGCGAGGTGCTGGTCCCATACGTCGAGCGTGGACATGTCCATGGTGCGGCCGCCGTGCCGCCGGGCGAGCGCGGCCGACTTCAGCAGGGTGTTGCGCTGCTTGAGGACGCGGTCGTAGTCGGAACGGACCCCGGCCATGCGCGGGGAACGGGCCGTGATCAGCTCGTCGAGGAAACGCCGCCGTTCACCGGGGTCGCCCTTGACCAGAGCGAGGTCCTCCGGGGCGAACAGCACGGTCCGTACGATCCCCAACACGTCACGCGGCCTGACCTGCGAGGACCTGTTGATCCGGGCCCGGTTGGCACGCCCCGGGTTCAGCTCCAGCTCGACCAGCTGCTGCCGGTCGCCCTGCCGGACCTGGGCGCGGATGATCGCTCGGTCGGCGCCCATGCGGACCAGGGGGGCGTCGGAGGAGACCCGGTGACTGCTGAGGGTGGCGAGATAGCCGACGGCCTCGACGAGGTTGGTCTTGCCCTGCCCGTTCGGGCCGACGAAGGCCGTCACCCCGGGGTCGAGCGGGACCTCGACCCGGGGGTACGAGCGGAAGTCGGCCAGCGACAGATGCGTGACGTGCATGGTCGTTTCGCCGACCTCCCAGGCCCTCGGTGCTGCTTACTTCTTCTCGACCGCGTGGCCGCCGAACTGGTTCCGCAGCGCCGCGATCATCTTCATCTGGGGCGAGTCCTCCTGGCGGGAGGCGAACCGTGCGAACAGCGAAGCGGTGATCGCCGGCAGCGGTACCGCGTTGTCGATGGCGGCTTCCACAGTCCAGCGTCCCTCGCCGGAGTCCTGTGCATGACCCCGGAGCCTGTCCAGGTGCTCGTCCTCGTCGAGCGCGTTGACCGCGAGGTCGAGCAGCCAGGAGCGGATGACCGTGCCCTCCTGCCAGGAGCGGAAGACCTCCCGGACGTCGGTGACGGAGTCGACCTTCTCCAGGAGCTCCCAGCCCTCGGCGTAAGCCTGCATCATCGCGTACTCGATGCCGTTGTGGACCATCTTCGCGAAGTGGCCCGCGCCGACATCGCCGGCGTGCACCGAGCCGAAGTCGCCCTCGGGCTTGAGGGCGTCGAAGACCGGCTGCGCCTTGGCGACGTTCTCGGCGTCGCCGCCGTACATCAGCGCGTAGCCGTTCTCCAGGCCCCACACGCCGCCGGAGACGCCGCAGTCGACGAAGCCGATGCCCTTGGCCGCCAGCTCCTCGGCGTGCTTCTCGTCGTCGGTCCAGCGGGAATTGCCGCCGTCCACGACGACATCGCCCGGCTCCAGCAGCTCGGCGAGCTCGTCGATGGTGGACTGCGTGGCCTCGCCCGCCGGGACCATCACCCAGACCACGCGCGGGCCGCTGAGCTTGCCCACAAGCTCCCGCAGGCTGTGGACATCGGCGAGGTCCGGGTTGCGGTCGTATCCGAAGACGGTGTGGCCCGCGCGGCGAATCCGCTCGCGCATGTTGCCGCCCATCTTGCCGAGGCCGACGAGACCGAGCTCCATCAGTTGTGTTCCTTAGGTTCTGCGACGTGGCGTGGCGGCACGTTCGAACCGCCAGGCACTTTCGTACCCACGTCCGAGCCTAGACCCGGACGCTCGCGCACATCTGTGGGCATACGCGCTCAGTCGTACGCCCTCACCTGCGGGTTTGCCCCCAGCCTATGGACAGCCGCCGACAGGCTCAGCCGGTCAAGGCCTTGCGCCGGAGCCGGCTCAGCCGCTGAGGCGCACCGGCATGATCAGGTACTTGTAGGCCTCGTCCGCCTCGGCGTCCAGCGCCGGCTTGCCGCTGAGCAGCGCGGGCTTGGTGGACGTCGTGAACGACAACTGGGCCACCGGGGAGTCGATGGCACTCAGGCCGTCCAGCAGGAAGGTCGGATTGAAGGCGATCGAGATGTCGTCGCCCTCCAACTGGGCGTCGACCCTTTCCACAGCCTGTGCGTCGTCGCTGGAACCGGCCTCCAGGATGAGCACGCCCTGCTCGAAGCTGAGCCGCACCGGGGTGTTGCGCTCGGCGACCAGGGCCACGCGCTTGACGGCCTCCACGAAGGGGGCGGTCTCGATGACGGCGACGCTGTTGAACTCCGTCGGGAACAGCGTGCGGTACTTCGGGAGGTCGCCCTCCAGCAGGCGGGTCGTCGTACGGCGGCCGGCGCCCTCGAAGCCGATGAGACCCTCGCCCGAGCCCGAGCCGGACAGCGCCAGGATCACCTGGTCGCCGCTGGTCAGGGCCTTGGCGGTGTCCAGGAGCGTCTTGGCGGGCACCAGGGCGACCGCGGAGGCCTCCGGGTTCTCCGGCTTCCACAGGAACTCGCGGACCGCGAAGCGGTAGCGGTCGGTGGACGCAAGCGTGACCGTGTCGCCCTCGATCTCGATGCGGACGCCCGTGAGGACGGGCAGCGTGTCGTCACGGCCGGCCGCGATGGCGACCTGGGCGGCCGCGGAGGCGAAGACCTCGCCGGGGACCGTGCCCGTCGCGTTCGGCATCTGCGGCAGGGCCGGGTACTCCTCCACAGGCAGGGTGTGGAGTGTGAACCGCGAGGAGCCGCAGATCACCGTCGCCCGTACACCGTCTGTGGAAATCTCCACCGGCCGGTTGGGGAGCGCGCGGCAGATGTCCGCGAGCAGGCGGCCGGAGACCAGGACCGTGCCCTCCTCCTCGACCTCGGCCTCGAGGCTCACGCGAGCGGAGACCTCGTAGTCGAAGCCGGACAGGCTCAGCTGGCCCTCCTCGGCCTTCAGCAGCAGGCCGGCGAGGACAGGCGCCGGCGGACGGGCCGGGAGGCTGCGGGCCGCCCAGGCCACTGCCTCCGCGAGTACGTCGCGTTCCACCCGGATCTTCACTGTTGCCGCCTCCTGCTGTTGCCGGCGCTTCTCGCTCTGCCTGGCCCTCGTCGTCTGTCTCGGTGTCGACGGTCCCTGTGACGGGGAGGACACCGGGGACCAGTCTGACGCACCGCACTGACAGTAGGTGCCTCTCGGGGTCAAGTCGTGACGAGGGGCGGTCGGGCACCGGAGAGCGAGTTGTGCACAGGACCCGCTTCGAAACGAATTCCCAGCTCTCTCTAGTCGGGAGTAGTAGTAGGGCCTGTGGATACCGTGGATAACCTCGTTTGCCCAGCTCAGAGCCGAAATTTTGTCCACCGGGCCTGTGGGTGGAGGCGGTGGACAACCAGGTGTCTCTGTGGAGAACGGAAAGTTCTGCACACGCCGTGCACAGGGAGAGGCGACTTCTCCCCAGCGCCGTCCCCAGCTTTACCCAGCTTTCCCACAGCCCAACCCGGCACCTTCGTGTGACGCCTTTCACTCGACCCGGTGAGGAGGCGCGTCACGTTGCCGAACAGTGGACAGGCATGTGGAGAAGGGGGCCTTCACTGGGGACAACCGCCCCCAGCCTGTGGGTTGCCGGTGGACAACTCGATGCACAGCCTGTGGACCAGTCCGTTGTCCACAGTCTGTGGAGATCGTTCGTCCACGAATCCACAAGTACCTGAGCTGGCCTGATGGTCTTTCAGTAGTGCCCTCTGTGGACGCAATCTGGACAACTCCCCGGTCCCCAGGATGTGGACGGGAGAAAGTCCCCGAATCTGTGGAGGGAGGCCGTAACCCGGCAGGTATTCGAACAGTGGGGTGCGATCGGGTGCCGGAGGTGCGGGCCGGGATCCGCCCGAGGAGGCCCGGAAGCGGGCCTCCTCGGGTCGGGGAGGCGGCCGGGGGTGGGCGCGGGAGCCGGCCGGGAGGGTCCGAAAGCCGGCTGTGGCGTGGTGCCCGGAAACCGGACCGGGATCGGCCCTTCGATCGCTGCCCCGCGGCACAAGCGGCACACGAAGAAGGGCGCTCCCTGAAGCCTCAGGGGGCGCCCTCAGCGGCGTACCGCCGTCGTCGTCAGCCGTTCTTGATGCGGTTGGTCAGTTCCGTGACCTGGTTGTAGATCGAGCGGCGCTCGGCCATCAGATTGCGGATCTTGCGGTCGGCGTGCATGACAGTCGTATGGTCGCGGCCGCCGAACAGCGCGCCGATCTTCGGCAGGGAGAGGTCCGTCAGCTCACGGCACAGGTACATGGCGATCTGCCGGGCGGTGACGAGGGCGCGGCCGCGTGAGGTGCCGCACAGGTCCTCGACCGTGAGCCCGAAGTAGTCGGCGGTCGCGCCCATGATCGCCGTGGAGGTGATCTCCGGGGCGGAGTCCTCGCCGCCGGGGATGAGGTCCTTCAGGACGATCTCCGTCAGCCCCAGATCCACCGGCTGCCGGTTCAGCGAGGCGAACGCCGTGACCCGGATCAGCGCGCCCTCCAGCTCGCGGATGTTCCGCGAGATCCGGGACGCGATGAACTCCAGCACCTCCGGCGGTGCGTTCAGCTGCTCCTGGACCGCCTTCTTGCGCAGGATCGCGATCCGCGTCTCCAACTCGGGCGGCTGGACGTCCGTGATCAGTCCCCACTCGAAACGGTTCCGCAGCCGGTCCTCCAGCGTCACCAGCTGCTTCGGCGGCCGGTCGGAGGACAGCACGATCTGCTTGTTCGCGTTGTGGAGGGTGTTGAAGGTGTGGAAGAACTCCTCCTGCGTCGACTCCTTGTCCGCCAGGAACTGGATGTCGTCGACGAGCAGGATGTCCATCTCGCGGTACCGCTTGCGGAAGCTGTCGCCCTTGCCGTCGCGGATGGAGTTGATGAACTCGTTGGTGAACTCCTCCGAGCTCACATACCGCACCCGCGTGCCCGGGTAGAGGCTGCGCGCGTAGTGCCCGATCGCGTGCAGCAGGTGCGTCTTGCCGAGCCCGGACTCCCCGTAGATGAACAGGGGGTTGTACGCCTTCGCCGGTGCCTCGGCGACAGCGACCGCGGCCGCGTGCGCGAAACGGTTGGAGGCGCCGATGACGAACGTGTCGAAGAGGTACTTGGGATTCAGGCGCGCGGTGGGCTCACCCGGGCCGGTAGCCGGCGCGGGCTGCGCGGCCAGCGGGCCGGGCGCACCGGTCGTCGGCAGGTTCGGGCCGACAGGGCCGCCCCGGTGCACGTGCCCGGATCCGGCCGGCGGCTCGGGCAGCTCCCGGCGGACCGCGTCGCGCTGGTCGTACTCGGGGCGGTCGTAGTCGGGGCGCGGCTGCTCGTAGGAGTGGCGCTCCATGGGCTGCGGGCGGTAATCCTGTGAGGGGGAGCCGTAGGAGTCCTTCGAGCCATAGGAGTCCTGGGACCCGTACGCGTCCTGCTGCGATCCGGATCCAGGTCCGGAACCGTAGGAATCCTGCGAGCCGTACGCGTCCTGCGAGCCGTAGCCGTCCTGGCTCGGTGACGCGTAGGGGTCACGCTCCGGGAAGCCGAGGCGCTGCTGCTGCCAGCCGTAGTCATCCTGTGCCGGCCGCGGCCAGGCGCCGGGTTCGGGGCGCTGGTACTCGGACGGGTATGCGGGACGGGCCGTGGGGAGCTGATCTGCGCGCGTAGGCGGAAGCTGGTCGCCGGCCGTTCCCGGCAGCTGGTCGGCGCGGTGGCGGCCGTATCCCTCGTATCCCTCGTAGCCGTCCCGCTCCCGGTCCCGGCGGGGGTCGTACCCGTCACGGTCCTGGCGCTCATGCCCGTCGCGGTCCTGGCGGTCGTAGCCGTCGCGGTCCTGGCGCGCGGCCGGAAGCTCGGCCTCCTCGTAGCGCGGCTGGGGGCGGGACGGGGGCGTCGGCGGCGCCGGGGGCTCGCCCGCGGAGTCGTCGACGGTGATCGCGATGCGGATCGGGCGGCCGCACTCACGGCTCAGCGTCTCGCTGACGATCGGCGCCAGGCGGCCTTCGAGCACGCCCTTCGCAAATTCGTTCGGTACGGCGAGCAGCGCGGTGTCGGCGACCAGCGCGAGCGGCTGACAGCGCCGGATCCAGTGCTCGTCCTTCACCTCGACCCCCTGCCCACGGCCCTCCCCGAGGAGTTTCTCCAATACGCGTGGCCACACTGCGGCAAGATCGGCAGGTACGTCAGCCACAGGGCACGCTCTCTCACAGGTCCCACGAACGTGTGGTTCTGGGACGGCTCGGGATGTAAATCGGGTGGGGCAGGGATAAGGGAACGAATCGGAGTTCCGTCACGGTAGTCAGGGCGGCCGCTGCGGTTCAAGTTGTTGTCCCCAGGCTGTGGACAAGTGTCTCCCGGCGACTCCTGGTTTGACCGGATGGCGTAGCCGCGCGTACCGTAACCAGGTCGAGTTGTCGATGGCTGCTGCCGCCTGCCTCCGATGGGCACAGATCATTTGGGTGATCGGTCAGCGGTGCACTCGGGCGTAACTGCGAGCTACTCGTGGGCGCACGGTGACAGCCAGGACGGCACCCCGCAACCACCGATTCTTTCTGGAGCCCCCGAGTGAGCAAGCGCACCTTCCAGCCGAACAACCGTCGTCGCGCGAAGACCCACGGCTTCCGCCTGCGGATGCGCACCCGTGCCGGCCGCGCGATTCTCGCGAACCGTCGCAGCAAGGGTCGCGCCAGCCTGTCCGCCTGATCCCGATCAGGTCATGACGTCGTGCTGCCCACCGAGAACCGGCTGAGGCGGCGCGAGGACTTCGCGACCGCGGTACGGCGAGGCCGCCGGGCAGGACGCCCGCACCTCGTCGTCCACCTTCGAAGCGGTGCCACGGACCCGCATGCGCCTGGGGAGAGCGCTCCCCCGACGCGTGCGGGTTTCGTCGTGAGCAAGGCGGTGGGTGGCTCGGTCGTGCGCAACAAGGTGAAGCGCAGGCTTCGCCACCTGATGCGCGAGCGAGTCGCCCAGCTGCCCCCCGGTAGCCTGGTAGTCGTACGAGCGCTGCCCGGATCGGGCGACGCCGACCATGCACAGCTGGCCCGAGACCTGGATGCCGCTCTTCAGCGGCTGCTGGGAGGGGGCGCGCGATGAAGTACCCGCTGCTGGCTCTGATCAAGCTCTACCAGTGGACGATCAGTCCGCTGCTCGGGCCGGTCTGCAAGTACTACCCGTCGTGCTCCCACTACGGCTACACGGCCATCGACCGGCACGGTGCCGTCAAGGGCACGGCGCTCACGGCCTGGCGCATCCTGCGGTGCAATCCGTGGTCGCTGGGCGGTGTGGACCATGTTCCTCCGCGTAAGCGTCCGCGGTGGCACGAAATGCTGCGTCACGCGTGGCGTGCACGCAAGGGCGGGCCCTCCGCCGCCGACCCGGCCACCGAAGGACAGACTTCTCCCCCAAGTCCGTCGAGTCCTTCGAGCCCGGCCGCAGAGACACCGTCCCATGCCCAAGGAGCATGATTAGTGGACACGATTGCCAGCCTCTTCAGCTTCATCACCACACCCGTCTCCTGGGTCATCGTCCAGTTCCACTCGGTGTACGGCGCCCTCTTCGGGCCTGACACCGGCTGGGCCTGGGGCCTGTCGATCGTGTCCCTGGTGATCCTGATCCGTATCTGCCTGATCCCGCTCTTCGTGAAGCAGATCAAGGCGACCCGGGCGATGCAGACGCTCCAGCCCGAGATGAAGAAGATCCAGGAGCGCTACAAGAACGACAAGCAGCGTCAGTCCGAAGAGATGATGAAGCTGTACAAGGAGACGGGTACCAACCCGCTCTCCTCGTGCCTTCCCATCCTGGCGCAGTCCCCGTTCTTCTTCGCCCTGTACCACGTGCTCAACAGCATCGCGTCGAACGACACCATCGGCGTGATCAACACCAGTCTTCTGGAGAGCGCGCAGAAGGCGCACATCGTCGGTGCGCCGCTCGCGGTGAAGTTCACCGACAGCGCCTCCAAGGTGGAAGGGCTCGGTGCCACCCTCACCGACGTGCGCGTGGTCACCGCCGTCATGATCGTCCTGATGTCGGCGTCGCAGTTCTTCACCCAGCGCCAGCTGATGACGAAGAACGTCGACACCACGGTGAAGACGCCGTTCATGCAGCAGCAGAAGATGCTGATGTACGTCTTCCCCGTCATGTTCGCCGTCTTCGGCATCAACTTCCCCGTGGGTGTCCTCGTCTACTGGCTGACCACCAACGTGTGGACCATGGGCCAGCAGATGTACGTGATCCACAACAACCCGACCCCGGGTTCCAAGGCCCAGGCTTCGTACCTGGAGCGCCTGCACAAGCACGTCACGCAGCACAGCAAGGTCAGCAAGCGCCGTGACAAGGCCGTCGTGAAGGCGATCGTCGCCAAGGGCCGCGACCGCAACGAGTTCGAGCGCAAGTTCATCAACGGCCTGAGCAAGGCCGGACTCGCCGCCCAGGCCGACGGCACCGTGATCAAGAGCGACACCGCGGCCGCGGCCCAGGCCGAGGACGGTACGCCGACGGCCACCGGCACGCCGAAGCGTCAGCAGCCCAAGCGGCAGAGCAAGGCACAGCGCCAGTCCGGCACCACCGGCGCTAAGGCGGATGGTGAGCACGAGCCGAAAACGTCGCTGACCAAGTCCGACGAGCCCCAGGACGCCAAGCCCGCCGCTGCCAAGAAGGGCGGCGCGAAGCCCGCCGGCGGTACCCGCAGCAAGGCCCAGTCCGGACAGCGCAAGGGCCCGCAGCGGCCCAAGTCCCCGTCCAAGAAGTAAGAAGGAGCCCATCCCGTGACGGAAGGCACCACCTCCGCTGCTGCCGAGGGTGCAGACACCCTGACTCGCCTGGAGCAGGAAGGCGAGATCGCGGCGGACTACCTGGAGGGTCTGCTCGACATCGCCGACCTCGACGGTGACATCGACATGGACGTGGAGGCCGACCGCGCCTCCGTCTCGATCATCAGCGACACGGGCAGCCGCGACCTGCAGAAGCTGGTCGGCCGTGACGGCGAGGTGCTGGAGGCGCTCCAGGAGCTCACCCGTCTGGCGGTGCACCGGGAGACCGGCGACCGCAGCCGTCTGATGCTCGACATCGCGGGATACCGCGCCCGGAAGCGCTCCGAGCTGTCCGAGCTGGGGGCCAAGGCTGCTGCCGAGGCCAAGAGCAGTGGTGAGGCCGTGAAGCTGCAGCCGATGACGCCGTTCGAACGCAAGGTCGTGCACGACGCGATCAAGGCCGCGGGCCTGCGCAGCGAGTCCGAGGGCGAGGAGCCGCAGCGCTTCGTCGTCGTGCTGCCCGCCTGATCGGCCCCTACGTTCCCCGGCCCCGTCTGTTGCGCAGGCGGGGCCGAACTTTGTCAGCCTGATAGTTCTGGTGGTTCTGGTGTCGGCGCAAGGTGCGCTGACGCGGTACGGAAGGACGGTCCCCCGTGACGGAGGCAGCGGAGCTTCCCCCCGCGCCCGAGCAGGCGCGCGAGGTGTTCGGTGACCGCTTCGCGGATGCGGTGCGGTACGCCGAGCTGCTTGCTGAGGCGGGCGTGCAGCGCGGTCTCATCGGCCCACGTGAAGTGCCCCGCCTGTGGGAGCGGCACCTGCTGAACTGCGCGGTTCTCTCGGAGGTTGTGCCCGACGGCGTGACGGTGTGCGATGTCGGCTCGGGAGCAGGCCTCCCGGGCATTCCGCTGGCGCTGGTGCGGGAAGACCTGAAGATCACGCTGCTGGAGCCGCTGCTGCGGCGCACCAACTTTCTCAGCGAGGTCGTGGAGCTGCTCGGTCTTGATCACGTGACCGTTGTGCGCGGCCGGGCCGAGGAGGTCATGGGGAAGATCCAGCCCGTGCATGTGGTGACCGCCCGAGCCGTCGCGCCTCTCGACCGTCTCGCTACCTGGGGCATCCCGCTGCTGCGGCCCTACGGGGAGATGCTCGCACTCAAGGGCGACGCCGCCGAGGAGGAGCTGAAGAGCGCGTCGGCGGCCCTCAGTAAGCTGGGTGCGGTGGAGACCTCCATCCTGCATGTGGGTGAGGGCGTGGTGGACCCGATGTCCACGGTCGTGCGAGTCGAGGTCGGGGAGAGCCCTGGCGGTGTGCGCTTCGCCGCCAAGCGCGCCAAGGCGGCTCGAACGGGACGAACGCGTCGGCGACGCTAGCGGGACGAACGCGTCGGCGACGCTAGCGGGACGAACGCGTCGGCGACGCTAGCGGGACGAACGCGTCGGCGAGGCTGATCCGTCCTGGCGACGAGACGTACTCCACACAAGCTGCCAAACCGATGCATGCCGGAGTGTCGCGGCAGTCCGGCCTCGGTGGCTGTGCATCGTGTTTCACGTGAAACGTCGCTCACTGCTGCACGGCATCATCAGTCGTGGCCGCGCTGCGGCCGAACCCCGCGACCGTAAGCCTCTCGGTTCACTCGATGAGAGCCCTGAGTTGTCCACAGAGGTGGATTTCTCCACAGAACGCCAGGCCTCACTGGTTCACGACCCCGAAGACATGGGAGGCTCTGTTCATTGCGAGCCTGAAGTCGAGGAGAGTGAATCCTTGCGGTCCGACGCCAACATCGCGGGACCGATGACCGATCCGGTCCCCGGTCCCCGTACCGAGTCGATGGGGGCGGATGTTTCACGTGAAACACCGCCTCCGATGGACGACACTCCCATCGGTCGTGCTGCCCAACTGGCGGTGGAGGCTCTGGGTCGTGCCGGCGAAGGCCTGCCGCGGCCCGAGCAGACCCGAATCATCGTGGTCGCCAATCAGAAGGGCGGTGTGGGCAAGACGACGACAACCGTCAACCTTGCCGCGTCGTTGGCTCTGCATGGTGGCCGGGTCCTGGTGGTCGACCTCGACCCGCAAGGAAATGCGTCCACTGCGCTGGGCATCGACCATCACGCCGAAGTTCCGTCCATCTATGACGTGTTGGTGGAGAGCAGGCCGCTCTCCGAGGTCGTCCAGCCGGTCCCCGACGTCGAGGGCCTCTTCTGTGCACCTGCCACCATCGATCTCGCCGGTGCGGAGATCGAGCTGGTGTCCCTGGTAGCACGGGAGAGCAGGCTGCAGCGCGCGATCCAGGCGTACGAGCAGCCGCTGGACTACATCCTTATCGACTGTCCTCCGTCGCTCGGCCTCCTGACGGTCAATGCGCTGGTCGCGGGCCAGGAGGTCCTGATCCCGATCCAGTGCGAGTACTACGCACTGGAAGGCCTGGGCCAGCTGCTCCGCAACGTCGACCTGGTGCGAGGGCACCTGAACCCCGCCCTGCACGTGTCGACCATCCTGCTCACCATGTACGACGGCCGGACGCGACTCGCGTCCCAGGTCGCGGAAGAGGTGCGCACCCACTTCGGCGACGAGGTCCTGCGGACGAGTATCCCCCGGTCCGTCCGTATCTCGGAGGCGCCTAGTTATGGGCAGACCGTACTGACTTACGATCCTGGATCGAGTGGTGCCCTCTCCTACCTGGAGGCGGCACGAGAGATCGCGCTGAAGGGCGTCGGCATCAGCTATGACGCGACGCACGCCCATATCGGCGCACAGCAGAACGACCCGAGCATGGTGGAGGGCATCCAGTGAGCGAGCGACGGAGGGGGCTGGGCCGTGGTCTCGGCGCACTGATCCCTGCCGCCCCGACGGAGAAGTCGGTGGCCCAGGCTGCTTCGGGGGGTGCCGCTTCCACACCCCCCGCGGCAGTGCCCACGCTGCCGAATGACCGTGGGGTGGCCGCAGCGAAGGTAGCGACGCTGCCGACCGTTTCACGTGAAACAGAGGAGTCGGCGCAGCCGAGTGCTCCTGCTGTTCCTGCGGCGCCCATCGGTGCGCACTTCGCCGAGATCCCCCTCGACACCATCACGCCGAACCCGCGGCAGCCGCGTGAGGTCTTCGACGAGGACGCGCTGTCCGAGCTCATCACCTCCATCAAGGAAGTCGGGCTCCTCCAGCCGGTCGTCGTACGGCAGGTGGGCCCCGGCCGCTACGAGCTCATCATGGGCGAGCGCCGCTGGCGCGCCTGCCGCGAGGCGGGGCTGGAGGCGATCCCGGCGATCGTGCGGGCCACGGAGGACGAGAAGCTACTCCTGGACGCGCTGCTGGAGAACCTGCATCGCGCCCAGCTGAACCCACTGGAAGAGGCAGCCGCCTACGACCAGTTGCTCAGGGACTTCAACTGCACGCACGACCAGCTGGCGGACCGCATCGGCCGATCCCGCCCGCAGGTCTCCAACACGCTGCGCCTTCTGAAGCTCTCGCCGGCTGTCCAGCGCCGGGTCGCCGCCGGGGTGCTCTCCGCCGGTCACGCGCGGGCGCTGCTGTCCGTCGAGGACTCGGAGGAGCAGGACAGGCTCGCCCACCGCATCGTGGCCGAGGGGCTCTCGGTGCGGGCGGTAGAGGAGATTGTCACCCTGATGGGGTCGCGGCCTCAGAAGGCGCAGAAGCCCAAGGGCCCGCGAGCCGGTGCCCGGGTCTCACCCGCGCTGTCCGACCTCGCCACGCGACTCTCGGACCGCTTCGAGACCCGGGTGAAGGTCGACCTCGGCCAGAAGAAGGGCAAGATCACCGTCGAGTTCGCCTCCATGGAGGACCTTGAGCGGATCCTCGGCTCACTGGCTCCCGGCGAGGGTCCGGTCCTGCAGAAGAGTCTCCTGGAAGGCGACTCCGAGGAGAGTGGGTCCTGAGCCTCCGACAGGGGCTTCGGCTTGCATGCGACAGAGCGGGTCGTGTCCGGTGTGTACCGGAACATGGCCCGCTCTTTCCTTTACGGCGGTATCGATGGAATCGCATCGTGGATACGATGCGTTCGAGTACGGCGCAACCACTCGGTAGCACCTCTGAGAGTGAGGCAGGGGCCCATGCGAACGATGAGCCGCACCGGACTGGTCAGCGCCGGTTTGGGGCTGGGAGCGGCCGGTGGGTTCATCGGCAGTCTCCTCAGGGAACGGAGCGCTTTGACAGCCGCCCGCGATGCGGCGGGAGAAGGAAGCGAGGATCAGCCTTCATGGGCCGCCGGCTCGTACCGCTCACGTTGGACAACCTTCAGGACCTTCCCAAGCGTTGTCGTTCGTGTGTCTTCTGGGAACTCGACCCAGTCAGTGGCGAGGCCGCGGTAAAGGCAGGCACGCCTGCTCTGGAGAAGGAAGCCTGGATCTCAGCGGTCCTGTTGGACTGGGGGTCCTGCGGTCGGGTCGTGTACGTCGACGATGTTCCGGTGGGCTTCGTGCTCTATGCCCCACCCGCCTATGTCCCCCGCTCCACGGCATTCCCCACGAGTCCCGTCTCCCCTGACGCGGTGCAGCTGATGACCGCGTTCATCGTGCCGGGCTACCAGGGACAGGGCTTGGGCCGGGTGATGGTCCAGACGGTTGCCAAGGATCTCCTGCGGCGCGGCTTCAAGGCCATCGAGGCGTTCGGAGACGCCCGCTGGAAGGAACCGGCCTGTGTGCTTCCCGCCGACCACCTTCTGGCCGTGGGCTTCAAGACGGTTCGGCAGCACCCCACCCATCCCCGGCTGAGACTGGAACTGAGAACGACACTCTCCTGGAAGGAAGACGTCGAGATGGCTTTGGATCGGCTCCTGGGCGCCGTGCAGAAGGAGCCTGTGCTGCGGCCGCTGTAGCGGGTACGCACGCAAACGAATGGGCCAACCCGGAGGGGTTGGCCCATTCGTGTTTCACGTGAAACATGCACCGTCGGTGCGACGGCGAAGCTGCCTTACTCGGCGATGAACTCCTCGAGGTCGCGCACGATCGCGGCCTTCGGCTTCGCACCCACGATGGTCTTGGCGACCTCGCCACCCTGGTAGACGTTCAGGGTCGGGATGGACATGACGCCGTACTTGGCGGCCGTACCCGGGTTCTCGTCAATGTTCAGCTTGACGACCTCGATCTTGTCGCCGTACTCGGAGGCGATCGCTTCGAGGGACGGCGCGATCTGGCGGCACGGGCCGCACCAGGCGGCCCAGAAGTCCACGAGGACAGGCTTGTCGCTCTTGAGGACGTCCTGCTCGAAGGAGTCGTCGGTCACATTCTTCAGGGTGCCGGCCACGGCGGGCTCCTTAACTGTTGGTGCGTGGGGCGGGTAGGGAGAGGGTCAGACGGCGGTCTTCTCGGGCTCGGGCTGCTCCTCGTCCGCGAGGGCGGCGAGGTAGCGCTCGGCGTCCAGAGCAGCGGCGCAGCCGGTCCCGGCCGCGGTGATCGCCTGCCGGTAGGTGTGGTCCACCACGTCGCCGGCACCGAAGACACCCGTCAGGTTCGTACGCGTCGACGGCGCGTCCACCTTCAGGTAGCCCTCGTCGTCCAGGTCGAGCTGACCCTTGAAGAGCTCGGTGCGCGGGTCGTGGCCGATGGCGATGAACAGTCCGGTCACCGGCAGGTCCGACAGCTCACCGGTCTTGAGGTTGCGCAGCTTCAGGCCGGAGAGCTTCGGGTCGCCCTGAATCTCGGCGACCTCGCTGTCCCACACGAACGAGATCTTCGGGTCGGCGAAGGCGCGCTCCTGCATGGCCTTGGATGCGCGCAGTGTGTCACGGCGGTGGACCACGGTGACGGACTTGGCGAACCGCGACAGGAAGGTCGCCTCCTCCATCGCGGTGTCGCCACCACCGATCACGGCGATGTCCTGGTCCTTGAAGAAGAACCCATCACAGGTCGCGCACCAGGACACGCCACGGCCGGAGAGGGCGTCCTCGTTGGGCAGACCGAGCTTGCGGTGCTGCGAGCCGGTGGTGACGATGACGGCCTTGGCCCGGTGGACGGTACCGGCTGTGTCCGTGACGGTCTTGATCTCACCGCTCAGGTCGACTGCCACGACATCGTCCGGGACGAGCTCGGCGCCGAAGCGCTCCGCCTGGGCGCGCATGTTGTCCATGAGTTCGGGGCCCATGATGCCGTCCTGGAAGCCCGGGAAGTTCTCGACGTCGGTGGTGTTCATGAGCGCACCTCCGGCGGTGACGGCGCCCTCGAACACGAGTGGCTTCAGCGACGCGCGCGCGGTGTAGAGCGCCGCCGTGTAGCCGGCGGGCCCGGAGCCGATGATGATCACGTTACGGACGTCGCTCACGGCTTGATTCCTCGTCTCTGGGTCTGCATCGGTCGACCGGTGGGAGCTTCTCTCGGAACTCTCACCCCACCCAACGGATCCTAAGGGGCGCGCATTCCCACTGTGTCCGGGCACACGGAGATGTCACACCGTGCCGGACACCACACAGGACGTAGACGAACCGCTCAGTCACGCAGACGGATAGGTCCGCTCCAGGAGGACCTTGCCGACGGCGGCGGACGCTTGGTGATCCACGCAGGTCGCGTCGACGATGTAGGCGGTGACGCGGGAGCCGTCGGCCACGTCGGGCAGCAGCACGAGCATGGCCTCCTTCCCCTGATACGTGCCGTTCTCCGTGGCGAGAGCCGCGTCGTCCCGCCCGATGCCGTCGCGGACACAGCCGGGCACCACGACTTCCCTGAACACCTTGGGCTGGTTGGTACCAGGCGCGGTCGCCGCGCCGTAGGGAGTGCGGGAGCCGCCGCCGCCTTCGGTCTTGTTCTTAGCCAGGAGGTCGGTGACCTGCTTCTGCAGTTTCCCCTCGGAGAAGGTGTCCGCAGGGCTGGTCTGTCGTCCCCCCGCCGTGTCATGCGGCGGATTGTCGTCGCCGAGCGACGACAGCAGGGCTGAACCCAGTCCAAGAGCTGCCACCGTGAAGACGGTCCCCAGCACGGCGATCCTGCGGCGCCCGGTCCGTGTGCGGCCCTTGCGGCCCGGGCCGGTGGTGGAGGCTCGGGGACGCCCGGCGGGCCGGTCGGCAGGCGCAGGTGTTTCACGTGAAACATGCGCACCGCTGTCGTCCTCGGCCTCGGACCGTGAAGCACTCACCGGTTCCGAGTCCTCTGCGGACTCCGGCACCGTTGCATTCAGCAGAGCCTCGGCGGCGAGGGCGGCATCGATGCGGTTCGCGACATCGGCGGGCATACGCGGCGGGCCCGGCAGTGTGCCGAGCAACCCGCGGATCTCCTCCAGGGAGGTGTAGACATCCGCGCAGAGCTCGCACTCGTCCAGATGCCGGCGTACATCAGTGGTCCGAGACGGTGGGAGGAGGCCCTCGGCGAGGTCGGAGATCTCCGCGACGTCCGGGTGCCCGGTCATGTCTGTCGTCGACGTCACGCTCGTCCACCTCCGCCCTTCACTGCAGCTGGGTCGCTCGGTCCTGTGCCCGGCGGGCCGGTTTCGTGCGGCCCCGCTGCGGGTGGGACGGCTGGCCCCTGCGTCCGGTTCCGTTTCCCGCCCGGGTTCTTGCCCTCACCGGTGCCATCCGGCCGTAGATGGGTGAGAAGAGGCAAAAGTCTTGCTCTGCCGCGCGCGCATCTGCTCTTCACGGTGCCGGTCGGCACGTCGAGGATGCGGGCGGCTTCCGCGACCGGGTAGCCCTGCATGTCCACCAGGACGAGCGCGGCACGCTGGTCGGTCGGCAGGGTGCCCAGGGCTTCGATGAGCTGCCGGTGGAGATCGTTGCGCTCGGTGGGCGCGGAGGCCGACTCGTGCGGCTCCAGCAGCTGCTCCAGGCGCTCGGTGTCGTCGACCGGGGAGGTCTTGCGGGAGGCCGCCTTGCGGGCGCGGTCCAGGCAGGCGTTCACCGTGATCCTGTGCAGCCACGTCGTGACGGCCGACTGGCCCCGGAAGGTGTGGGCGGCCCGGTAGGCGGAAACGAGAGCGTCCTGCACCGCGTCAGCGGCCTCCTCTCGGTCTCCCAGCGTCCGCAGGGCGACCGCCCAGAGCCGATCGCGGTGCCGCTGCACGATCTCACCGAAGGCATCGGGGTCGCCTTCGACGTGGCGGGCGAGGAGGTCCTGATCACTTGCACCGCTGTGCTCGGCGCGGTCCGCCATCGAACCCCCTTCCCTCTGCCGGCTTTCAGCCCGTGAACTTCACTTCGGTGATGGCCTGCTTGTACCCCGGCCTGCTGTAGTTGGCGGGGTCGTTTCCGGAGTACGGCAGTGCCGTCAGCCACACGAGGAGATACCGGCTCTTCACCGGCTTGTCGACGGTCACCTTCGCTGAGTTGCTGCTCGTCGTCGCCGTGCCGAGCTTCTTCATGGAGCTCAGCGGCGTGGAGGAACCGAGGGAGTCGGTCGCGTACAGCTCGACCGTGGTGTGGCTGCCGACGTACCGCAGCGAGAGGGCCGCGGCCGAGACCTCCTTCTCGGATCCGAGGTCGTAGACGATGCCGACGCCGGGCTTTATCACCATTTTCGGGCCGTCCAGGTAACTGCTGGTACGCCAGCCCGTGGACGTGTTGCCGTCGTAGGTCTTACTCACGTCGGCGGGGTGCTGGGCATCGCCCTTGGCGACGTACTCCTCGGATCCCTTGATTGCGATCGGCTTCGGTGCAGGGCGCTTCTGGTTCTTGTCGCCGTCCTGGTTGTTCTGCGTCTTGTTCGGGTCGTCCGTCTTGCCGCCCTGATCCATGAGCGCGTCTGCCAGCTGCCAGCTGCCGAGGCCCAGTGCGGCGATCAGGAGTGCGGACACGGCCCACTTCAGGGCCTTGCCCGTGCGGCTCTGCAACGGGGGCGGCGGGGTCGGGACGGGCTGGGCGGTGCCGGGACGTGAGCCCTGGCGGCCGTACGTGCCCTGCTGGTACGTCGTGCGCTGGTACTCGGGCGGGGCGGTGAACGCCGGCTCCGGCGGGCGGATGCGCGGCATTTCGCCGACCGCCTTCACCAGCTCCTCCGGCGTGGTGCACGGCGACTCGTGCCGGGATGCGGTGGCACCTTCGTTGACGAGCGCGCGCATGGAGAGTTCGGACAGGCCGCGGTGCACCCCGGCCCGAACCTGGTCGGGCGCGATCAGGCCGATGTCTTTGGGAAGGCCCGACAGCCCGTAGGCATCGCTCTCGTAGGGCCAGCGCTGGGTGAGCGCCGCGTACAGCAGGGCGCCGATGGCCTCGGTGTCGGTGCGCTGCGGAGTGTCGGACGCGGCGCCCCGCAGGGCGGCGTTCACGGCGAGACCGCGGATGCGCCACTGCCCCGTGGAGGTGCGCAGCACGGCGTTCGGGTTCAGCCGCAGATGGGCGAGACCCTCACGGTGCGCGGCGGCCATGGCCGCGGAGATCTGACTGACCATCTGGAAGGCGTCGTACGGCTCCAGAGGTCCGGAGGCGAGGAGCGTGGTCAGTTCCGTCGCGTCGGGAAGCCACTCGTGGACGACGTAGACGACGTCGTTCTCCTCCACCGCGTCCAGGACTTGGACGAAGCGGGGGTCGCCCAGGAGCGCGGAGGAACGGGCGGCGGCCAGGACGGAGCGGGCCCGCGAGTGGTCGGCGGGCAGGATGTGCACGCCGACGGCACGGCGGAGCTTCTCGTCCACGGCGCGCCAGCTGCTGAAACCGTCCAGACGGGTGACGCACTCCTCGAGGCGGTACCGTCTGGCGAGTTTGTGACCACTGTGCAGTTCGGGCGGCGAGGTCTTCCCGGAGCCGTCGGTCCGGGGGCTCTCCTGTACCTCGTCGCTGTCCGTGTCCCGCTCCCGGTTCTTGGCCACCCCGTCGGCCGTGGACTGGTCCGCCTCTGCGGTCAGCGACGTCTCGTCGCTGTTGTCTGCCACGTCGACGGCAGCCGTACTCCGTTCCGCCACCGTCGTTCCTGCCTCCCCATCCATTGCGCGCCGTCCGACGCCGAACCCAATTGTGCCCACAGTCCGCCGCAATGCACGACACGCGGTGGCTGACGATGGTTGTGCGCCTACCCCCCGACTCAGCGTCCCAGGCGTCCGCGGACCATGCCGACCAGCGAGTTGAGTTCCTCGATGCGCATGCGGCGGGCGGCGACGAAGAAGACCGCGAGGAGCACGGCACCGCCGGCCAGCACCGCGGCGAGCGAGCCCACGACGCCCTGGCCGAGCTGTTGGCCGATGCCGTAGCAGGCCGCGCCGCTGAGCAGGGCGGCCGGGACGGACGCGATGCTCAGCCGGGCGTAAGTCCGCAGGACACGGGCGCCGTCGAGGTCCCCGCCCAGCCGCTTGCGCAGGCGGCGCCAGGCGACGCCGACACCGATCGCGTAGGCGAGGCCGTACGAGGCGGCCATGCCGACCACGGCCCACCGGGACGGCAGGACGAAGTAGCAGGCCGCCGAGGCGCCGGCGTTGACCACGGCGACGATGACCGTGTTGTAGAAGGGAGTTCGGGTGTCCTCGTAGGCGTAGAAGGCGCGCAGGACGACGTACTGCACCGAGTACGGGATCAGGCCGAGGCCGAACGCCATCAGCATGAAGCCCATGTTGGTGGCCTCGCTGGTGCCCGAGGAGCCGAACATCAGCGTGCACATGGGGATGCCGAGGGAGAGGAACCCGAAGGCGATCGGCACGATGGCGACCGCCGTGTTGCGCAGACCCTGGGAGATGTCGTCACGTACGGCGCCGCCGTCGCCCTCGTTCGCCGAGCGCGACAGGCGCGGCAGCAGTGCGGCCATGAGGGAGACCGTGATGATGGCCTGCGGGAGGCCCCAGATCAGCTGTGCGTTGGCGTAGGCGGCGAAGCCGGTGCCGTCGACGGGCGAGGCCTTGCCCGCCGCGGTGGACAGCTGGATGACGATCATGGCCCCCGCCTGGTTGGCGAGGACGAAAAGAACCGTCCACTTGGCCAGCGTGACGGCCTTGCCGAGGCCCTGGCCCTTCCAGTCGAATCGCGGCCGCAGCCGGAAGCCGGTCTCGCGCAGGTAGGGGATCATCGCCAGGGCCTGGACCACGAGGCCGAGCAGGACGCCGATGCCGAGCAGCCGCTGACCCTCCGGCGGGATGGTCGTGACCCTCAGCCCGGAGTCGGCCGCGGTGCCGTAGACGTAGATGAACATGCCCAGCGTCACGATGATGACGATGTTGTTCAGGACCGGGGTCCACATCATCGCGCCGAACTTCCCGCGGGCGTTGAGGATCTGGCCCATCACCACGTGGACGCCCATGAAGAAGATCGAGGGCAGGAAGTACTGGACGAAGGTGATGCCGACCTGGTTCGCCGCCGGGTCGCTGGCGACCGGGTCGGACAGCATGCGGATCAGGAGCGGAGCACCCAGGACAGAGAGCGCGGTGAGCGCGCCGAGCGCCACCATGACGAGGGTCAGCAGGCGGTTGGCGTACGCCTCACCACCGTCGTCGTCCTCCTTCATGGCGCGCACCAGCTGCGGCACGAACACGGAGTTGAGGCCGCCGCCGACGGTGAGGATGTAGATCATCGTCGGCAGCTGGTAGGCGACCTGGAAGGTGTCACCGAGGAGGCCGACGCCCAGGGCCGACACGATCAGCGCGGAGCGGATGAAGCCGGTGAGGCGCGAGACCATCGTGCCGGCCGCCATCACGGCGCTGGACTTCATCAGGCCCGCCCCGCGGCCGCCCTTCTTCGGAGCGGGGGCGGCGGCGGGCTCCGGAGCGAGGGGCTCGTGCACGGGGGGTGGCGCGGCCTGGCCCGGTGCCGCGTAGGGGCCCTGTGCCAGCTGCCCGGGGGCCGGGGACGGGCCGGGGACCGACGGAGACTCATACGACGGGTGACCGCTGCTCTGCTGCTGGTCCCGGAAGAGGTGCGCGAACGCGTCCGGCTCCTGGCGCGGCTCGCCGGCCCGGGAGACGAGATCGTCCACGCCCACGAACTGCGTGGTGCGGGCGTCGTCGCCGTACGGCAGGTGCCGCGTCGGACCCTCCGGCTCCGGCGCGGGCGTCTGGGCCCACACCCGCGGGTCGGGCGCGTACGGCGACTGCGGCGGCTGGGCGTACAGCTGTTGCTGCGGCTGGTAGGTGCCCGGAGCGGGCGGCGGGTGCGCGGCGCGGTCGTAGAGCGCCTCGCCGACCGGGTCCTGCGCGGAGAGATCCTGTGCCCGGTAGGGATCCTGGGCGTAGGCATCCTGGAGGTACATGTCCGCGGGCGGCTGCGGCGGCACCTGATCGTGCTCGTCCGGCGAGCCCTCGGGCCCGCCCGACTCGGGGGAGCCCGGGGTGCCCGCGGCACGGCCGCGGGCACCGTCGTACGGCGCGTTCATGGTTACCCCACCTCATCGTCCCGGGCCCACCGGCCACGACATGTCAACGGTCCACTCTCTCACCCGTGCCGGACGGGTCGGCGTTTTCCGCTGCGGTGTCCGGGGGCGGGTCACTCGGCTGCTCCGGCGCGTCTGCCCGTGTGCCGTCCCAGGACTCTTCCTGGAGACGGTCGCCGGGGGCTTCCGGGTTCTGCTGAGCGCCGACCGTGCTCTCCGGACCGCTGGCGGCGTCCTCCGCCTCGGCGCTGCCGTCCTCGGCGCTGCCGTTCTCGGTGGTGCCGTCCTCGGCCTCGCGGGCGGCGGCGCGCTTGCGGTGGGTGTACATCCGGAAGCCGGCGAGGACCAGGAGCAGGAAACCGCCGCCGATGACCAGCATCACCGTGGGCGTCACCTCGGTGACCTTCACGTCGAAGGTGACCGGGTCGCCGTACTTCTGCCCGTCCTCCGTGTACAGCTGGGCGACGACCTCGGCCCGGCCGTTGGCGTTGGCGGACGTGGTGAACTTCACCGACTGGGCGTGGCCCCCGTTGACGGCGACCCGCTGCTCCTCGTAGGCGTCGCCGCCGATCTTGAGTCGTGTCGGGTTCTTCGACGTGAGCCGTAGCTCCAGGTGCTCCACGCCCTGGACCAGGTTGTTCTGGACGGTGACGGGGATCGTGGCGCTGCGGCCGGAGAGCTTGGTCTCCGACTTCTCGATTAGCTTGACCCCGTCGATGAGCCCGTCGAGGTAGGACTCGATGCCGTCGCGGTACCCCACCGCCGCGACGCCCCGGCCGCGCCACGACGTGGACATCTCGCGGTTCATGGCCCGGCCGAACGGGGTCACCACCCGGGACTGGCGGGTGAGGATCACCTTGAACTTGTCGAGCTTGTCCTGGGTCCTGGCGATCTGCTCGAAGGCGGCCCGCGGCAGCTCCTGCTTGCGTGCCGAGGAGGGGTACGCGGAGGCCGACGGCACCTTCGTGTTGGCCGCAGCGTCGGGCTTGGCCTTGGCGGCGTCCGTCAGATCCTGCGACTCGGACCAGTTCCCGCCCTGGAGCACCGCCAGCGCCTCGGCCATGGCCTGTGCCTGGCTGACGGACGGCATGCGCTGCGGGGCGACGACGACGCTGCGCTGCTTTCCGGTCTGCAGGCCGAGTGTCAGGCTCTGGGCCAGGAACCGCTGCACGGCGAGCGTGGACGCGGAGGCCCTCGTCAGGTTCCCCTGGAACGCCGTGGACATCCTGGCGTCCGCGACGACCGCCGTGGTGCCGCCGCCGATCGGCCGGGGCGCGGAGGGCGTGTAGGACAGGTTGTCCTGGAGGCTGTCGCTGCGGGCGATCACCTTGTCGGCTCCCGCGGACGTGGCGACCTTCACGATCGACGGGTCGACGGCGCCGTCCGCGGGCCAGGCGAAGTCCGTGGACGGTTTCACGTGGAGGACCGTCGGGATCGTCTCGTTGATGACGTCGGTGGCTTCCTTCAGGTGGTTCAGGGAGCCGGTGACGCTCGTGCCGTTGTGGGCGAGGGAGGCCAGGTCCGGGTCGCCGAACGGCAGGGCGACGACCTCCCGGTCCGCGACCGCCTGCTGGAGCTCGGCGAGCCAGTGCTTGGCGGCCTCCTGGCTCTTACCCGGGGTGGTGGTGCCGTCCGCGCCGCGGACCTCGTAAGTCCTCGTCATCGCGTCGACGGATGCCACCAGGTCCGGGTCGACCACCCAGGTGACGTCGAGGTTCTTGCCCAGCGACACCATCTGGTCGAGACGGCCGCCCGGGGCGATCTCCTCGGCGAGCTCGTCATCGCGGAAGACCGGCGTCTGCTGCTCGTTCGACCCTGTCTCGGCCACCATGTGGGCGCTGGAGACGAGTGGCCACAGGAACGTGGTCTTCGTATTGCTGCCCGCCTCCTCCGGCTGCCAGGGCAGGAACGTGCGCTGGATGCCGAGAACCTGGTCCCAGGGCTGCGCGGAGGTTTCCCCGGAGAGCGCGACGGCCAGCTGGTAGACCCCGTCCTGGCCGAGGTCCAGTTCCTCGGCCGGCACGGAGATGCTGAAGGGCTGCGCCACACCGGGGGTGAGCCTGGCGAACTTCGCGGCGTACTTGCCGCCGACCGCCTCACCGGCGGGGCCTTGGACCTTGTCGCTCTGCTTGGCGAGGGTGTCGATGGCGGAGCGGGTGTTGAGCGGGGGGCCCACCCGCAGATCGACGTGGGCGTCGGTGACCGCCTGCTTGCCGTTGTTGGTGACCGTGCCCGAGACGGTCACCGTGTCGCCCTTGGTGGGAGTGCTGGGGCTGAGCGAGTCGACCGCGACGGACACCGAGCCAGCGCCGGAGGCAGCCTGCAAGGACTCCTGTCCGGCCGCGTCCGCCGCACTGGCGGAGGGCAACTGGAGGAGTCCGGCCAGCAGGGGCACACCGGTGAGCAGCGCCCCGGTGCGCCGCAGCCACCGGCGGGCAGGTGAGGCACTGGTCCCCTGGAAGTCTGCCGCCTCGGCCACGCGCTCGTCCGTCCCTCGTCGTCGTCAGTGGTCGTCGGAATGTGCGTCCACGCATGGTAACGATGCGCGCTGAGGGGAAGTGCCGCGGTCCGCACCACAAGATCGCGGGCGGACAGCGTGCTGTCCGGTATGTGAATCTATGGAAACGGAGCGGTTGTTTACCTCTCAAGGGCAGGTCTTGTGCCTATATGGAGGGACGTGTCCGCATGCGCTATATGAGGGAGCCCACGGTGGCCGGGCCACGTACCCTCTTCTGTTGTGCCGAACGTCAACGAAGAAACGCCCAGCGCCCTGAGCCAGGTGCAGCACCGCGCGGTGAGTGAACTGCTGCGGGTCGCTCCTGTCGCCGACGACCTTGCCCGCCGCTTCCAGGAGGCCGGGTTCTCACTCGCCCTGGTCGGCGGCTCGGTACGGGACGCCCTGCTGGGCCGGCTCGGCAACGACCTCGACTTCACGACCGACGCCCGCCCCCAGGACGTGCTCAAGATCGTGCGCCCGTGGGCGGACGCCGTCTGGGAGGTCGGAATCGCCTTCGGTACGGTCGGCGCCCAGAAGGACGGCTATGAGATCGAGGTCACCACGTACCGGTCGGAAGCGTACGACCGCACCTCGCGCAAGCCTGAGGTGTCCTACGGCGACTCCATCGAGGAGGATCTCGTCCGCCGTGACTTCACGGTGAACGCGATGGCCGTCGCGCTGCCGGAGAAGGAGTTCGTCGACCCGCACGGCGGGCTGGAGGACCTCGCGTCGCGTGTGCTGCGCACCCCGGGCACCCCGGAGTCGTCCTTCTCGGACGATCCGCTGCGGATGATGCGGGCTGCCCGCTTCGCGGCTCAGCTCGACTTCGAGGTCGCCCCCGAGGTCGTCACGGCGATGACGGAGATGGCCGGTCGGATCGAGATCGTCTCGGCCGAGCGGATGCGGGACGAGCTGAACAAGCTGATCCTGTCCGGGCACCCGCGCAAGGGCCTCAGTCTGCTCGTCGAAACCGGCCTCGCCGACCGCGTGCTGCCCGAGCTTCCGGCCCTGCGCCTGGAGCGTGATGAGCACCACCGGCACAAGGACGTCTACGACCACACGCTGATCGTCCTGGAGCAGGCGATGGCACTGGAGGACGACGGTCCCGACCTGACTCTCCGCCTGGCTGCCCTGCTGCACGACATCGGCAAGCCGCGCACCCGCCGCTTCGAGAAGGACGGCCGGGTCTCGTTCCACCACCACGAGGTGGTCGGGGCGAAGATGACCAAGAAGCGCATGACGGCGCTGAAGTACTCCAACGAGCTGGTGAAGGACGTCTCACGTCTGGTCGAGCTTCACTTGCGCTTCCACGGCTACGGCACCGGCGAGTGGACGGACTCGGCGGTCCGCCGCTACGTCCGTGACGCCGGCCCGCTCCTCGACCGCCTCCACAAGCTGACCCGCTCGGACTGCACCACGCGCAACAAGCGCAAGGCGGCAGCTCTGTCCCGCGCGTACGACGGACTCGAGGAGCGGATCGCGCGGCTGCAGGAGCAGGAAGAGCTGGACTCGATCCGCCCGGACCTCGATGGCAACCAGATCATAGAGATTCTCGGCGTCGGTCCCGGTCCGGTCATCGGCCGTGCGTACCAGCACATGCTGGAGCTGCGCCTGGAGAACGGCCCGATGGAGCCCGACTCCGCAGTGACCGCGCTCAAGGAGTGGTGGGCCGAGCAGGAGGGCTGAGGCTGTGAAACGGGGGCATGTTTCACGTGAAACATGTCCCCTCCGCAGACAGGCCGAAGGGGCGGTGTTTCACGTGAAACACCGCCCCTCTGCGTCTGTCTTACTTCTTGTAGTCCTTCAGGCAGAGCAGGAAGTCCTTGCCGTCACCGCTCTCGGTGTACACGTACTGGAAGTCCTTGGCCTCGGTCTCGCACTTGCTGGAGGCCAGGGTGTCCGTGAGGAACTTGCCCTCGATCTTGGCCAGCACCTTGAACTGAGCCTTCGCGTCGTCGCACTTGACGACCTCGAGGTCCGGGTTGTTGTCGTTGGTGCTGCCACGGTGCATGCAGTCGCCGACGGAGGCCGTGTCGGCGTCATCCCGGCTGGTGATGTAGCCGCCAATGGCAATGCTCGCCACCGCGATGACGATGGCGATGTTCTTGATGGTCTTGAAGCTGAGCTTGCGGCCGGTCGGCTGCGGCGGTACCGGAGCATACGGAGCGGCGCCCTGAGGCGGGAAGCCGGGCTGGCCTGGCTGCTGGGGGTAGCCGCCCTGCGGCGGGTACGGAGCCTGGGGCTGACCCGCGGGCTGGCCCTGTGCGAACGGGTTGCCCTGGGGCGGCGGAGTAGACACTTGGGGGTCCCCCTAAAACATGGTGAGTGACGCGAACATGTCGCGAGATAAGACCCACGTAAGGTAGCGGTCCCCACTGACAACTCAGCGGTCAAAAATGGCTCTGTGTCATTGATGTGACACTTACTGGCGCTCAAACCGTGCCATACATGCAGCTACTGTCGCGTAGATGACGGCGATCGTGATCACCAGTGGCACCGATCGGCCGTCGGGCGGCAGCATCAGGGCGGCCACGGCGGCGGCGCCGACGAAGGAGACGTTGAAAAGGACGTCGTAGACCGAGAAGATCCGGCCACGGAAGCCGTCGTCGACGGAGGACTGGACGATGGTGTCCGTGGCGATCTTCGCGCCCTGGGTGGTCAGGCCGAGGACGAAGGCAGCGACCAGCAGCGGGACAGTCGCGAACGGCAGCCCGAGGGCGGGCTCGAGCAGTGCGGCGGCTCCCGCGCACACGACGATCCAGCGGCCCGGACCGAGCCGCCCCGCGGTCCAGGGCGTCACCACGGCCGCCGCGAAGAAGCCGGCCCCGGAGACGCCCAAGGCCAGCCCCAGCAGGGCGAGTCCGTCGTCCGTGGTCGAGGTGAGGGCGTACCGGCAGAGCATCAGCAGCATGACCAGCAGGGCGCCGTAGCAGAACCGCATCAGCGACATGGCGGCGAGCGCCCACGCGGCCTCCCGGCGTGGCGGCGCGGCCAGATGACGTACGCCTGCCATCAGGTCGCGCAGGGTGGCCGTGAGTGCCGTCCCGATCCGCTCGCGTACCAGGCTCCGGTCGGGACCGAGGAGTTCCCGCGCCATGCTCAGCGACGCCGCGGCGGCGCACAGATACAGCCCGGCTGCCACGAGCACCACGGCGGCGTCGGAGTCCGCCACCACCAGCCGGACGGCGAAGGCGAGGCCTCCGCCTGCGGTCGCCGCCAGTGTTCCAGCGGTCGGCGAGAGGGAGTTGGCGATGACCAGGCGGTCGGCGTCGACCACGCGCGGCAGGGCGGCGGACAGGCCCGACAGGACGAAGCGGTTGACGGCGGTGACGCACAGGGCGGAGACGTAGAAGAGCCAGTCCGGTGCCGGGCTGAGCATCAGCAGGGCCGTCACGCAGGCCAGCAGGGCACGCAACAGGCTGCCGAACAGCAGGACCTGACGGCGCCGCCAGCGGTCCAGCATGACACCGGCGAACGGGGCGACGAGCGAGTACGGGAGCAGCAGCACCGCCATCGCGGAGGCGACCGCGGCCGCCGAGGTCTGCTTCTCCGGGGAGAAGACCACATACGCGGCGAGCGCGACCTGGTAGACGCCGTCGGCACCCTGGGACAGCAGCCGCACGGCGAGCAGGCGCCGGAAGCCCTGGAAACGCAACAGGACGCGCAGGTCACGGACGACGGCCATGGGGCCCAGCCTCACATACGGGGAGGGTCCCCGGGTCGTGCGACCCGGGGACCCTCACAGCCCTGGCAGGAGCGATCAGTTGCGGCGCGTCAGCGCTCGACCTCACCCTTGATGAACTTCTCGACGTTCTCCCGGGCCTCGTCGTCGAAGTACTGCACCGGCGGGGACTTCATGAAGTAGCTCGACGCCGACAGGATCGGTCCGCCGATGCCGCGGTCCTTGGCGATCTTCGCGGCGCGCAGGGCGTCGATGATGACGCCGGCGGAGTTCGGGGAGTCCCAGACCTCCAGCTTGTACTCCAGGTTCAGCGGGACGTCACCGAAGGCGCGGCCCTCGAGGCGGACGTAGGCCCACTTGCGGTCGTCCAGCCAGGCGACGTAGTCGGACGGGCCGATGTGGACGTTGCCCTCACCCAGGTCACGGTCGCGGATCTGGGAGGTGACGGCCTGCGTCTTTGAGATCTTCTTCGACTCGAGACGGTCGCGCTCGAGCATGTTCTTGAAGTCCATGTTGCCGCCGACGTTCAGCTGCATCGTGCGGTCCAGGACGACGCCCCGGTCCTCGAACAGCTTCGCCATGACGCGGTGCGTGATGGTCGCGCCGACCTGCGACTTGATGTCGTCGCCGACGATCGGGACGCCCGCCTCGGTGAACTTGTCCGCCCACTCCTTGGTGCCGGCGATGAAGACCGGCAGGGCGTTGACGAAGGCGACCTTGGCGTCGATGGCGCACTGGGCGTAGAACTTCGCCGCGTCCTCGGAACCGACGGGCAGGTAGCAGACGAGGACGTCGACCTGCCGGTCCTTGAGGACCTGGACGACGTCGGCCGGCTCCTCGGCGGACTCCTCGATGGTCTCGCGGTAGTACTTGCCGAGGCCGTCGAGTGTGTGGCCGCGCTGGACCGTCACTCCGGTGCTGGGTACGTCGCAGATCTTGATGGTGTTGTTCTCGGAGGCGCCGATGGCGTCCGCCAGGTCGAGACCGACCTTCTTGGCGTCCACGTCGAACGCGGCGACGAACTCGACGTCGCGGACGTGGTAGTCGCCGAACTGGACGTGCATCAGGCCCGGCACCTTGGACTCCGGGTCGGCGTCCTTGTAGTACTCGACTCCCTGTACCAGCGATGCGGCGCAGTTGCCCACACCGACGATGGCTACGCGAACCGAACCCATTCCGGTTGCTCCCTGTGTGTACGAGTGAGGCCCTCAGTGGGCTCTCACGTGGCGGTGTCGTCGGGCGTATCCGGCCGGGGGTCGTCCCCCGGCCGGGGCAGGCCGCCCGACGCTCCAGATGTGGTGTCACGCGAAGCGGGCTCCCCGGTGGCCGGACCCTTGAGGTCCCGCCCCGCCCGCTCGCTCTCGATCAGCTCGTTGAGCCAGCGCACCTCGCGCTCCACGGACTCCATCCCGTGGCGCTGGAGCTCGAGCGTGTAGTCGTCGAGACGCTCCCGGGTCCGCGCCAGGGAAGCGCTCATCTTCTCCAGCCGCTCCTCCAGCCGGCTGCGGCGGCCCTCCAGCACGCGCATGCGCACATCGCGTGAGGTCTGCCCGAAGAAGGCGAAACGGGCCGCGAAGGTCTCGTCCTCGTACGCGTCGGGCCCGGTCTGCGAGAGCAGCTGCTCGAAGTGCTCCTTGCCCTCCGCCGTCAGCCGGTAGACGATCTTGGCCCGGCGACCCGCGAGGGGGGCGGCGAGGGCGTCCTCCGCGGTGTTCCCCGGCTCCTCGATCAGCCAGCCGTTGGCGACCAGCGTCTTGAGGCAGGGGTAGAGCGTCCCGTAGCTGAAGGCACGGAACACACCGAGTGAGGTGTTGAGTCGTTTGCGCAGCTCGTATCCGTGCATCGGAGACTCGCGGAGCAGGCCGAGTACGGCGAACTCGAGGATCCCGGAACGCCGGCTCATCGTCGCCTCCTCTTTGCCGCAGTGCGCATGTATCAGTCCGATGTGTCAGGCCGATGTATCGAACCGATACATCACGACGATAGAACGGCCTTCCGGATGCGACAAGAGGGGGTGTGGTGAACGGGATCACATCACCGATTCGTCGGACACGAGTTGCCTGATTTGAGGTGAACTTGGGGGCTCGGAAGGTTTTGGCGGTGCGTAGTCTGTGCGCCATGCACATCGCCGGGAACCGAGTGACGCCTGAGAGCGTCGTCATCTTCGGTGTAGTACGGGTGTATGCGGGACCGATGAATGCGGAGCCGACCGCATCCGTACTTCGGGGGGACCGGAAACCAGCCGCCGTTTCCAGGCGCGCAAGGGTGCGCCTGCCCGAGGAGTAGTCGTTCGATGAGCGAGCACCGTCGCAAACCGCCGCAGCCGCAGGGAGGCGGACGTGCCGCGGCCCGACGCGGCCAGTCCGGTTCGTCCTCCGGCCGCCGCGCGGCACCGCGAGGCGCCACCGGGTCTCCGTCCGACTCCTATGGGTCGGACTCCTACGGCTCGGGGGGTGAGGAGCGTCAGCACGGCGGCCGTGCCGAGACCCGGCGTGCGGCGCAGAGAAGCACGGGCGGCAGTCGCCGCAGAGCGGCCGAACCGGCCCGTGGCGGCCGGCGTGCCGCTCCAGGCGGGGCGACCGGGGCCGGGCGGGGCAGAGGGCGCCCGGTCATGTACGACAGGAAGCGGCTGATCGACTACCCACGTGCCGGCAAGTACGGCTGGCAGCGCTGGATGCCCTCCTGGAAACTCGTCTCGGGCCTGTGCATCGGCTTCTTCGGCAGCCTGGTGGCCGTGGCGGGCATCGGCTACGCCATGGTCGGCGTCCCCAACGAGGAGAACGCGGCGGCCCGGTCGCAGAACAACGTCTACTACTGGTCCAACGGCCAGCAGATGGTCGCGACGGGCAGCGGCCAGAACCGGCAGAACGTCACGCTCGACCGGATCCCCGAGGCCATGCAGCAGGCGGTGATCTCGGCCGAGAACAAGAGCTTCTACCAGGACTCGGGCGTCGACCCCATGGGCATCGCGCGGGCCCTGGCGAACATGGCGCGGGGCGGTGACACCCAGGGTGGTTCGACGATCACCCAGCAGTTCGTCAAGAACACCTACCTGAGCCAGGAACAGACGGTCACCCGCAAGTTCAAGGAGATGTTCATCTCGATCAAGGTGGGCACAAAGCTCAACAAGGATCAGATTCTCCAGGGGTACCTCAACACCTCGTACTACGGACGTGGCGCCTACGGCATCCAGGCCGCCGCCCAGACGTACTACGGCGTGGATGCCAAGGAGCTCACCGCGAGTCAGTGCGCCTTCCTTGCCGCCCTGCTCAAGGGCCCGACTTACTACGACCCGGCGGGCAACAAGGGCATTGATCCATCAGCGAACAAGGATGACAACCTCAGGCGCTCCAAGGAGCGTTGGGGCTGGATCCTCGAGCAGATGCACAACGACAAGAAGCTCACCGACGCCGAGTACCAGGAGGCGATCAGCAAGTACCCCACGCCTCAGGGCCGGAAGGCGATCAAGGGCATGAGCGGCCAGATCAGCTACCTGGTGGACACGGCCAAGAAGTACGTTCTGAGCCACTCCGACATCACGGAGGCCCAGTTCGACCAGGGTGGCTACCAGATCAAGACGACCTTTGAGAAGAGCAAGGTCGAGGCGCTGGCCAAGGCCGTCAAGAAGGTCGAGGACGAGAAGCTCGACCCGGAGAAGCGCGAGCGGGACAGGTACGTCCAGTTCGGCGCGGCGTCGGTGAAGCCCAAGGACGGCGCGATCGTCGCGCTCTATGGCGGTGCGGGCTACGAGAACGGCCACTTCAACAACAACGCGGACACCTCGGGTGTCCCGGTCGGTTCGACGTGGAAGCCGTTCGTACTCGCCGCCGCGATGGAGCACGGCACCTATCGGAGCGACGGTCCGCTCTCGCCGCTCAGCAAGTACAACGGCAACGACCTCCTCAAGGTCAGGAAAAACGACGGCTCCTATGTGTTGAAAAAGGACAACACGCCGTTCTTGCAGAAGAACGAGAGCGAGTACCCCTGGGGCTACATCACCTTGCGCAAGGCGATGGAGCGGTCCGTCAACACCCCGTTCGTGCAGCTCGGCATGGACGTGGGAATGAAGAACGTGCGGGACCTGGCCGAGAAGTCCGGCATCCTGGACTCGAGTTTCGCCACCCTCAACGCGTCGTTCGCCCTCGGTACGTCGACCCCCAGCGCGATCCGCATGGCCGACGCCTACGCGACGTTCGCCGCCGCCGGCAAGCAGGCCGCCCCGTACTCGGTGACCAGCGTCAAGTTCAATGGTCAGGAAATCGAAGGCTTCGACAAGCCCAGGATCACGCAGGCGATGCCCGAGAACGTGGCGCACAACGTCACGAACGTCCTGGAGAACGTCATCCAGAACGGTACGGGCACGAAGGCCCTGGCGCTGGGCCGTACGGCGGCCGGCAAGACCGGTACGACGGACGAGAACAAGTCGGCCTGGTTCGTCGGCTACACCCAGCAACTGTCGACGTCGGTGGCGATGTTCCGTGAGGACCCCAAGAGCGCCAAGCTGCTCTCCATGAACGGTACGGCGGGCGAGAAGTCCATCCACGGTGGTGACGTCCCCACGCAGGTGTGGACCGAGTACATGAAGGCCGCGCTCAAGGGCGAGCCCGACCCCGGGTTCCCGGAGGCCGAGGAGATCGGCGAGATCCAGCACGAGGTGGGTGCCCCGTCACCGACCCCGAGCCCGAGCGTCACGCCCAGCGAAACCCCGTCCTCGTCACCGAGCGCCACGCCCAGCGAGACCCCGACGCTGCCGTCGCCCTCGCCGAGTGACACCTGCGGGTTCTTCGGCTGTGAGGACGACGGCGGCACGGAGAACGGCGGAACAGGCAATGGGGGCACAGACGGAGGAGCGAGCACAGAGCCCTCTCCGACAGACACCAATCTGGACGGCGGCAACAGCAGAGGCAATGGCAACGGGGGCATCTTCGGAGGTCCCGCCGGATAACCGCCGATCGCCCGGCTTGGGTGTTTCACGTGAAACGAGGTGTTTCACGTGAAACAAGGGCCGCCGCACCCACCCGGGTGCGGTGGCCCTCGGCGTATTGCCGGACTCGTACGGCAGGATGTGCGGCATGCCCAGTGCAGAATCGACGCAAGCAGGCGTCCACGAGCCCGACCCGGTGCGGCCGACCAAGGAGGACGAGGTCGCCGCGGCCGGCAGCGAGCTGATCGGCGGCCCGCTCGGGCGGCGTGCCCTGCTCGGCGCATCCTGGTGGACTCCCGTGCGGGTGATCGCGCTGGTGGCGATCGGCATGTTCGCCCTCGGCCTGGTCCAGAAGGCGCCCTGCTACAACGGCGCCTGGTTCTTCGGCACCAGCTCTCAGTACACGCACGCGTGCTACTCGGACATCCCGCACCTCTACCAGGGGCGCGGTTTCGCAGACGGGCTTGTGCCGTACTTCGACAGGCTTCCGGGCGACATGCAGTACCTGGAGTACCCGGTGCTGACCGGTGTCTTCATGGAGGTCGCCTCGTGGCTCACACCGGGCAGCGGCACCATCCAGTACCAGGAGCAGTGGTACTGGATGGTCAACGCCGGGATGCTCATGGTGTGCGCGGCGGTCATCGCCGTCTGCGTGACCCGTACCCATGCCCGGCGCCCCTGGGACGGCCTGCTGGTCGCCCTGGCGCCCGCCTTCGCGCTGACGGCGACCATCAACTGGGACCTGCTGGCTGTCGCTCTGACGGCCTCGGCGATGCTGATGTGGTCGCGCGGCCGCGCCCTCGCCTTCGGCGTCCTGCTGGGGCTCGCGACGGCCGCCAAGCTCTACCCCTTCCTGCTCCTCGGGCCGCTGCTGGTGCTGTGCTGGCGCGCGGGCAGGTGGCGTGAGTTCGCCACGGCTCTGGGCGGCGCAGCCGTCGCCTGGATCGTCGTGAACGGGCCGGTGATGCTCTTCGCGTTCGAGGGCTGGTCGAAGTTCTACACCTTCAGCCAGGAGCGGGGCGTGGACTTCGGTTCCTTCTGGCTGATCATGGCCCAGAACTCGGACGACCCCCTCAGCACCGACACCGTGAACACGCTGGCCACGCTGCTGATGCTGGTGTGCTGTGCGGCTGTCGCGGCGCTCGCACTGACCGCTCCGCGCCGTCCGCGGTTCGCCCAGCTCGCCTTCCTGATCGTCGCGGCGTTCATCCTCACGAACAAGGTCTACTCGCCGCAGTACGTGCTGTGGCTGGTGCCGCTGGCCGCCCTGGCCCGCCCGAAGTGGCGGGACTTTCTGATCTGGCAGGCCTGCGAGGTGGCGTACTTCCTGGGGATCTGGCTGTACCTCGCGTACACGACCAGCGGAGACGCCCACAAGGGGCTGCCCACCGACGGCTACCACTGGGCGATCGGCCTGCATCTCCTGGGGACGCTGTACCTGTGCGTCATGGTCGTACGTGACATCTTCCTGCCGGAACGCGATCCGGTGCGGCGGTCGGGGGGCGACGACCCCTCGGGCGGGGTCCTTGACGGAGCCGAGGATGTCTTCGTCCTCGGTCCCGCGGCCCGGCCCCGGCGGCACGAGGCCGTCCAGTTCGAGGGGGCGCCGGTCGAGTGGGGCAAGCAGGGCGCCACGGGCGGTTCGCTCTGAGCGAACGACGCAGGGGCCAGCTCCGGATAGCAGGAAGGCCGTACGCGGGACACCGTGTACGGCCTTCCTGCTGAATGAACTGTGGTGGTCAGCGATCCACCAGCCGGTCGAACTGCGTGGTGGTGTGCCGCAGATGGGCCACCAGTTCCTCGCCGACCTTCGGCTCCGGCGCGTCCGTCGGCACGAAAAGGATAGAGACCTGCATGTGCGGCGGCTCGGCGAACCAGCGCTGCTTGCCGCCCCAGACGAACGGAGAGAGGTTCCGGTTCACTGTCGCGAGGCCGGCGCGGGCGACGCCCTTGGCCCGCGGCATGACGCCGTGCAGCGCCTTGGGGGCCTCCAGGCCCACCCCGTGCGACGTACCGCCCGCCACGACCACCAGGAAGCCGTCGGAGGCCGCCTTCTGCTGCCGGTAGCCGAAGCGGTCGCCCTTGGTGACGCGCGTGACGTCCAGGACCGCGCCGCGGTACTCGGTGGCCTCGTGGTCCCCCAGCCACAGCCGGGTGCCGATGCGGGCACGGAACCGGGTCTGTGGGAACTGCTGCTGGAGCCGGGCGAGGTCCTCGGCCTTGAGGTGGCTGACGAACATGGTGTGCAGCGGCAGCCGGGCCGCCCGCAGCCGGTCCATCCAGCCGATGACCTCCTCGACGGCGTCCGAGCCGTCGGTGCGGTCCAGCGGCAGGTGGATGGCGAAGCCCTCCAGGCGGACGTTCTCGATGGCGGCGTGCAGCTGTGGCAGGTCCTGCTCGCTGATGCCGTGCCGCTTCATCGAGGACATCACCTCGATCACCACGCGGGCGCCGACGAGACCGTAGACACCGTCTATCGACGACACGGAGCGGATGACCCGGTCCGGCAGGGGCACCGGCTCCTCACCGCGCCGGTACGGCGTCAGCACCAGCAGGTCGCCGCCGAACCAGTCCTTGATGCGGGCGGCCTCGTACGTCGTGCCGACGGCGAGGACGTCCGAGCCCAGCCGCGTGGCCTCCTCCGCGAGCCGCTCGTGACCGAAGCCGTAGCCGTTGCCCTTGCAGACCGGCACGAGGCCCGGGAACTGCTCCTGCACGTGCTTGTGGTGCGCCCGCCAGCGCGCGGTGTCGACGTAGAGCGTGAGCGCCATGGCCGGACCTGGAACCTTTCTCGTGGTTGCCGTGTATAGCGGTTGCTGTGTGTCTGCGGTTGCCGTGTGTCAGAGGTATAGAAGCACTGAACGTGACATCAGCGGCGCGACATATACATGTCGAGCGCCTTGTGCAGCAGCTTGTTCAGCGGGAAGTCCCACTCGCCGAGGTACTCGGCGGCCTGGCCGCCCGTGCCCACCTTGAACTGGATCAGACCGAAGAGGTGGTCGGTCTCGTCCAGCGAGTCGGAGATACCACGCAGGTCGTAGACGGTGGCGCCGAGGGCGTACGCGTCGCGCAGCATCCGCCACTGCATCGCGTTCGAGGGCCGGACCTCACGACCGATGTTGTCGGAGGCGCCGTAGGAGTACCAGACGTGCCCGCCGACGATCAGCATCGTCGCCGCCGACAGGTTCACGCCGTTGTGCCGGGCGAAGTACAGCCGCATGCGGTTGGGGTCCTCGGTGTTGAGGGCCGTCCACATGCGCTGGAAGTACGACAGCGGGCGCGGCCGGAAGTGGTCGCGCACGGCCGTGATCTCGTACAGCCGCTGCCACTCCTCGAGGTCCTGATAGCCGCCCTGGACGACCTCGACACCCGCCTTCTCGGCCTTTTTGATGTTGCGGCGCCACAGCTGGTTGAAGTTCTTGTGGACTTCTTCCAGGGAACGGTTCGCCAGCGGCACCTGGTAGACGTAGCGCGGCTGGACGTCACCGAAGCCGGCGCCGCCGTCCTCGCCCTGCTGCCAGCCCATGCGGCGCAGCTTGTCGGCCACTTCGAAGGCTCGCGGCTCGATGTGGTCGGCCTCGATGTCACGCAGGCGCTTGACGTCCGGGTTCTGGATGCCCTGCTTGATGGAGGCGGCCTCCCAGCGGCGGATGATCACCGGCGGGCCCATCTTCACGGAGAAGGCGCCCTGCTGCTTCAGGTGCGCCAGCATCGGCTCGATCCACTCCTGCAGATTCGGAGAGAACCAGTTGATGACCGGGCCCTCGGGCAGGTAGGCGAGGTAACGCTTGATCTTGGGCAACTGCCGGTAGAGGACCAGACCGACACCGACCAGCTCGCCCGTCCGGTCGTCGAACCAGCCGAGGTTCTCGGAGCGCCACTCCGCCTTGACGTCAGCCCAGGCCGGGACCTGCATGTGGCTCGCCGACGGCAGGCTCTGGATGTAAGCCAGATGCTGCTCTCGGCTGATGGTCCTCAGGGTCAGGCTCATTCGGGGCGCTCCTCGGGCTGGTGTGTCCCCATGGGTTCAGGGGCTCCGGCTCTCGCGCGAAGCCTACTGCGCCGTGGGAGCGCGCCGGTTGGGCGTACGCGACCTGAGCCCCGGCCCGAGGGCGGCCGGGGCGTCACGCGGTGTTCAGAAAGGGGAGTGCCTTGGCGTCAGCCGATGAGACCGCCGTGGGCCATGCCCAGGAAGAAGCCGACGCCTGAGGCGCCTAGGCCCAGGATCAGGCCGAAGCGCTCACGGGTCGTCTCCGAGATCCACTGGCCGTACGCGCCGGTGAGGATGCCCACCAGGCCGGCCCAGGAGCTGAGCAGGTGCAGGTCCTCGTCGATGATCGCGGTGAGGAACGACGTGATGCCCAGCACCAGGGTCACAGCGAGCAGCGTGTCCTGAAGGGGGTGGGGCTTGCCGTCCGTGGCAAAGAGGCCGCCGGCGGAGTTGGGTCGCAATGCCTGTGCCATAGGGCACCTCCTGCGAAAGTCGGCGCATCGTAGCGCCATACACACCCGATGTGTACAGATTGGCTGCCCTGGCGACCGGATTTCAACCGCAAGCCGCTGTGCGGGTAGTCTGTACCCTCCGCACCGGTGTCTGCCCATGTCACGGCAAGGGCTTCTCCACAGAACCCCGATTGTCAGTGGTGGCCGATATCGTTGCCTACGCATCACAACCCTCCTGCCACGGAACGACCGTGGCCGCTGAGTCCAAAGGAGGTGGGTTCCACATGCGTCACTACGAGGTGATGGTCATCCTCGACCCCGACGTCGAGGAGCGCGCTGTCTCCCCGCTGATCGAGAACTTCCTCTCTGTCGTCCGTGACGGCGGCGGAAAGGTCGAGAAGGTCGACACCTGGGGTCGTCGTCGTCTCGCGTACGAGATCAAGAAGAAGCCCGAGGGCATCTACTCGGTCATCGACCTGCAGGCCGAGCCTGCGGTCGTCAAGGAGCTCGACCGCCAGATGAACCTGAACGAGTCGGTCCTCCGGACCAAGGTCCTCCGTCCCGAGATGCACTGAGCCTCCACGCTCAGCTGATCCCGGGATTCGAGTAGCAAGCAGCCAGAGCAAACCCGCCGAGAGGTTCCCCCATGGCAGGCGAGACCGTCATCACGGTGGTCGGCAATCTTGTCGACGACCCCGAGCTGCGCTTCACCCCCTCCGGTGCGGCCGTCGCGAAGTTCCGTGTCGCGTCCACTCCCCGCACCTTCGACCGCCAGACGAACGAGTGGAAGGACGGCGAGAGCCTGTTCCTGACCTGCTCGGTCTGGCGTCAGGCGGCGGAGAACGTCGCCGAGTCGCTCCAGCGAGGCATGCGCGTCATCGTGCAGGGCCGACTGAAGCAGCGGTCCTATGAGGACCGTGAGGGCGTCAAGCGCACGGTCTACGAGCTGGACGTCGAGGAAGTCGGCGCCAGCCTGCGCAACGCCACGGCCAAGGTCACCAAGACCAGCGGCCGCGGTGGCCAGGGCGGCTACGGCAGCGGTGGCGGTGGCGGTGGCGCCCAGGGTGGCAGCGGCTGGGGCGGCGGCCCCGGTGGCGGCCAGCAGGGCGGCGGTGCTCCCGCTGACGACCCGTGGGCGACCAGCGCTCCCGCTGGTGGCAACCAGGGCGGTGGCAGCGGCTGGGGTGGAAACTCCGGCGGCGGTGGCGGCGGCTACTCGGACGAGCCCCCCTTCTAGGGCGGGTTCGCACCCACACTTCTTGATCACACAGGAGATACACCATGGCGAAGCCGCCTGTGCGCAAGCCGAAGAAGAAGGTCTGCGCTTTCTGCAAGGACAAGGTCACGTACGTGGACTACAAGGACACGAACATGCTGCGGAAGTTCATTTCCGACCGCGGCAAGATCCGTGCCCGCCGCGTGACCGGCAACTGCACGCAGCACCAGCGTGACGTCGCCACGGCCGTCAAGAACAGCCGTGAGATGGCGCTGCTGCCCTACACCTCCACCGCGCGATAAGGGAAGGGTGACCGACACATGAAGATCATCCTCACCCACGAGGTCTCCGGCCTCGGTGCCGCGGGCGACGTCGTCGACGTCAAGGACGGTTACGCTCGCAACTACCTGATCCCGCGGAAGTTCGCTATTCGCTGGACCAAGGGTGGCGAGAAGGACGTCGAGCAGATCCGTCGTGCTCGCAAGATCCACGAGATCCAGACCATCGAGCAGGCCAACCAGGTGAAGGCCCAGCTTGAGGGCGTCAAGGTCCGCCTGGCCGTCCGCTCCGGTGACGCCGGTCGTCTCTTCGGCTCCGTCACTCCGGCCGACATCGCTTCCGCGATCAAGGCTTCCGGTGGCCCCGAGGTCGACAAGCGCCGCATCGAGCTGGGCTCGCCGATCAAGACGCTGGGCGCTCACGAGACGTCTGTGCGTCTGCACCCCGAAGTTGCCGCCAAGGTCAACATCGAGGTCGTCGCGGCCTGAGTCCTGGGCTCGCTGAAGTAGTGAGCGATGGGGTCGTGCCCTTCGGGGCGCGGCCCCATCGTTGTGTCTGAGGTGGAGGCTGTCGTCGTGTTGGTGCGCGGAGGCCGTGTTTCACGTGAAACGGTGCGTTCTGTGGAGCACTTGTTTCACGTGAAACAGCCGCCGTTTCACGTGAAACGGTCAGACGATCAGCGGGTCGCGCCTGTCACGAGCCAGCGGCCCGAGCGGGTGCGAAGCCACAGGGTCAGCATTCGCACGGTCATCATCAGCGTCATCGTGGCCCATAGGGCGGTGAGCCCGCCCCCCAGCACGGGAACCAGCAGGGCGACCGGAGTGAAGACCGCCAGTGTGAGCAGCATCGCCCAGGCCAGGTAAGGGCCGTCGCCGGCACCCATCAGGACTCCGTCCAGGACGAAGACGATGCCGGAGATCGGCTGGCAGAGGGCGACGATGATCAGAGCGGGCAGTGCCACGTCCTTGACCGCCGGGTCGCTGGAGAACAACGGAGGGATTGCCGGTCGGCTGATGACTACCAGCACGCCGAGGACGATCCCGACAGCAATCCCCCACTCCACCATGCGACGGCACACGTCCCGGGCGCCTTGTATGTCGCCGGCTCCGAGGTAGCGCCCGATGATGGCCTGCCCGGCGATGGCGATCGCGTCGAGGGCGAAGGCCAGCAGACTCCACAGGGACAGGATGATCTGATGGGCGGCGATGTCGGCGTCCCCGAGCCGGGCGGCGATCGCCGTGGCGATCATCAAGACCGCCCGCAGGGAAAGGGTGCGGACCAGCAGGGGCACACCGGCGTGTGCAGAAGCCTTGATCCCGGCGACATCGGGGCGCAGTGAGGCGCCGTGCTTGCGCGCGCCCCGCAGAACCACCACGAGGTAGACCGCGGCCATGCCGCACTGAGCGATGACGGTGCCCCAGGCGGAACCGGCGATCCCCAAGCCGGCGCCGTAGACGAGCCCCGCGTTGAGGGCGCCGTTGGCGACGAAGCCGGCGATTGCCACGTAGAGCGGGGTCCTGGTGTCCTGCAGGCCGCGCAGGACACCGGTGGCTGCGAGGACGACGAGCATGGCCGGTATGCCGAGCACGGAGATGCGCAGGTACGTGGTGGCATAGGGCGCTGCCGCGTCCGAGGCGCCGAAGAGGTCCACGAGGTGGGGCGCGGTCGGCAGGGACACGGCGACGACGGCGGCGCCGAGGAGCAGTGCCAGCCAAATGCCGTCCATGCCCTGGCGGATGGCTGATTGGAGGTCACCCGCACCGACTCGGCGGGCGACTGCCGCCGTCGTGGCGTAGGCGAGAAAGACGAAGACGCTGACGGCTGTCATCAGCAGCGCCGACGCGACGCCGAGACCGGCGAGTTGGGCCGTGCCCAGATGGCCGACGATGGCGGTGTCGGCCATGAGGAAGAGAGGCTCGGCGACGAGGGCGCCGAAGGCCGGGACTGCCAGTGCGACGATCTCTCGGTCGTGCTGTCTTCGGCCGGGTCGGCGGCGCACGGGGGCCTGTGTCATGTGCACCAATCTAATCGTCCACAGGTAAGAGATGCAAAGCCTATGCAACCCTTACTTTCTGTCTCGTCGTGCGCACTGCTGTGCATCATTCGAAGCGATCTTGGGCCGCTGGGGAAAGTTTTTCTTCTGCACAGCCGGTGGACGGCAAAATGGCAGGTCAGAGTTGCTTCCCTGGCTGGACTGACTGCTTGTTCACAGGACTGTCCACCGGGTCGTGCACAGGTTTGGCGGAGTTCTCCACAGCATCTGGGCGGTCGTCCACATGGCCTGTGGATAACCAGATTGGCTGACGGTGCCGAGAGGCCTACGGTGGTCCGGCGCCCGCTCCGTCCGCCGGTTTTCAAAACGCCACAAAACCGGCTCCCACCGACCGGAGTTGGGCCTCTCATTTGTCAGTGCCGTGCCGTAGAACAGAGAGGCACGGTGAGGTCTGCTGCGGCGGACGGGAGGAGGTGGCTCGGTGAGCATTTCCGAGCCCTTGGACGACCCGTGGGCCGACAGCGGGCCCAGTGATCGTCTGCCCGCCTCCCGCCGACGTGGCGACGGAGCCCGGAGCCGCGACGAGCAGCATGAACGCGGCAGGGACAGCGGGGCGTGGGACGGCGGCTCGGGCTCGTCGTTCGAGCGCGTCCCGCCGCAGGACATCGACGCCGAGCAGTCCGTCCTCGGCGGCATGCTGTTGTCCAAGGACGCCATCGCCGACGTGGTCGAGATCCTCAAGGGCCACGACTTCTACAAACCGGCCCACGAGACGATCTACCAGGCCGTTCTTGACGTCTACGCCAAGGGTGAACCGGCTGACCCCATCACGATCGCCGCCGAGCTCACCAAGCGCGGCGAGATCAACAAGGTCGGCGGGGCCTCGTATCTGCACACTCTCGTCCAGACGGTGCCCACAGCGGCCAACGCCGCCTACTACGCGGAGATCGTCCACGAGCGAGCGGTCCTGCGCCGCCTGGTCGAGGCGGGTACGCGGATCACGCAAATGGGATACGCGGCCGATGACGACGTCGACGAGATCGTCAACCGCGCCCAGGCCGAGGTCTACGCCGTCACCGAGCAGCGCACCAGCGAGGACTACCTCCCGCTCGGCGACATCATGGAGGGCGCGCTCGACGAGATCGAGGCGATCGGATCGCGCAGCGGTGAGATGACCGGTGTGCCCACGGGGTTCACGGACTTCGACTCGCTCACCAACGGCCTGCACCCGGGGCAGATGATCGTCATCGCCGCGCGTCCCGCCATGGGTAAGTCGACGCTCGCACTGGACTTCGCGCGGGCCTGTTCGATCAAGAACAACCTGCCGAGCGTGATCTTCTCGCTCGAGATGGGGCGCAACGAGATCGCGATGCGTCTGCTGTCCGCCGAGGCCCGGGTCGCCCTGCACCACATGCGGTCCGGCACGATGACGGACGAGGACTGGACGCGTCTGGCCCGGCGGATGCCGGATGTCTCGGCAGCCCCGCTCTACATCGACGACTCCCCGAACCTGTCGATGATGGAGATCCGCGCCAAGTGCCGCCGCCTCAAGCAGCGCAACGACCTCCGGCTGGTCGTCATCGACTACCTCCAGCTGATGCAGTCCGGTGGGTCCAAGCGGGCCGAGAGCCGTCAGCAGGAGGTCTCGGACATGTCCCGTAACCTCAAGTTGCTGGCCAAGGAGCTGGAGATCCCGGTCATCGCGCTATCCCAGCTGAACCGTGGCCCCGAGCAGCGCACGGACAAGAAGCCGATGGTGTCCGACCTGCGTGAGTCCGGCTCCATCGAGCAGGACGCCGACATGGTCATCCTGCTGCACCGCGAAGACGCCTATGAGAAGGAGTCGCCGCGTGCGGGCGAGGCCGATCTGATCGTCGCCAAGCACCGAAACGGCCCTACGGCGACGATCACAGTCGCCTTCCAGGGCCACTACTCGCGGTTCGTGGACATGGCGCAGACCTGATCCGGTGCCGTCGGCGAAATGAGGTCGACTCGCGGGGCAGGTCCAGGTGGACTTGGGCCATGACGACACCTCAGAAAGAGCTGCTTCCCGCAACGCGTCGTGCGCTGCTGCACCGGATCGCCGTGGCACAGTCGCAGGGGCGGGCACCGTCGCTGGTCGCGGCCGTTGTCCGGGACGGACGTGCCGTGTGGCACGGTGCCCGGACCTCGGTGGATGGGCATGCGCCGAACGAGCACGTCCAGTACCGCATCGGCTCGATCACCAAGACCTTCACCGCCGTCCTCGTGATGCGCCTGCGGGACGAGGGACTGCTCGGGCTAGGGGATCCACTGGAGAAGTACGTGCCGGGCACCGGCGCGGGGGAGGCCACGATCGCCGAACTGCTCGCCCACACGGGCGGGCTGGCGGCCGAGTCACGCGGGCCGTGGTGGGAGCGCACATCGGGATCCCTACGCCCGGAACTGTCCGATGTCCTCGGCGAGCAGCCTCTTCTGCACCCCGTCGGCCGACGGCACCACTACTCCAACCCCGGCTACACCTTGCTGGGCGCGCTCGTGGAGGAGGTGCGGGGGACCTCCTGGGAGGAGGCGCTACGGCGTGAAGTGCTCGAACCTCTGGCGCTCGACCGGACGAGCGCACGGCCGCAGGCACCGTACGCGGGCGGCTGGGCCGTGCATCCCTGGGCCGACGTGCTGCTGCCCGAGCCGGCCGAAGACCTCGGCCGTATGGCAGCCGCCGGCCAACTCTGGTCGACCACGGGGGACCTTGCCCGGTTCGCGTCCTTCCTGGTGAAGGGCGACGAGAAGGTGTTGAGTGCCGAGTCCTTGCGGGAGATGCGGACCCCGGCGGCGCCGGCGGAAGCCGCGGACGTGATGTCGGGAGACACCTACGGCCTCGGCCTGCAGATCCAGAGCCGGTACGGTCGGCTGCTCGTGGGGCACAGCGGTTCCCTGCCGGGCTTCCTGGCAAGTGTGAGTATCAGCGTGGAGGACGACGTGGCGGCGGTCGTCCTGGCCAACTGCACCTCAGGGCCCTTGGTGTCCGGGGTCGCCGCCGATCTTTTGCGCATCGTCGCTGAGGCGGAGCCGCGCATCCCCGCCCCGTGGGTGCCGATGCGTGAGGTGGAGCCGTCGATGCTCGAGCTGACGGGCCAGTGGTACTGGGGGACATACGCTTTCGCCCTGCGGCTCACCGTCGACGGGCTCGCCTCGTTGGAGCCGCTGTCCGGCAACGGTCGCCGCTCACGGTTCCGCCCGAACGGGGATGGTACCTGGACCGGGCTGGAGGGCTACTACGCCGGAGAGCTGCTGGAGGCCGTACGGCGGCCTGACGGGTCCGTGAGCCATCTGGACCTGGGCTCGTTCGTGTTCACGCGTCAGCCGTACGACGAAGGGGCTCCCGTGCCGGGTGGGGTCGACCCCAAGGGCTGGCGTGGGATCGGCTGAGCGGTGACCTGAGAGTGTGCCCGTGTTTCACGTGAAACACGGGCACACCCGTATGTCGGTCAGAGCTGGAGCTTGAAGCCCGTGTGGGAGGCCGTGAAGCCGAGCCGTTCGTAGAAGCGGTGGGCGTCGGCGCGCGTCCTGTCGGAGGTCAGCTGGACCAACTGGCAGCTCTGCTCCCGTGATTCGGCGATCGCCCACTCGATGAGCTGTGTCCCGAGGCCGCTGCCGCGTTCCTCCGCATGGATGCGAACGCCTTCGATGATCGACCTGGTCGCTCCGCGTCGGGACAGCCCGGGGACGAGCGTGAGCTGCAGCGTGCCGACGACGCGGCCCTCGCGGACCGCCACGACCAGGCGCTGGTTCGGATCGGCGCTGAGTCGTTCCAGCGCGGTCAGGTACGGAGCGAGGTCGTCCGGTGACTCGCGCTGCGCGCCCAGCGGGTCGTCGGCGAGCATGGCGACGATCGCCGGGACGTCGTCGGCGACGGCGGCACGTATCTCAAGATCTCCCATGGACAGACCCTACGCAGGAGCGGCCCGCGTAGGGCGTCCTAGGCGGGCAGCAGGGCCTTCAGCGTCTCCACGACCCGGACCAGTTGGGTCAGCTCCGGGTTCTTCGCCGCCTCGTCCAATGCCTCGCGCAGGGCGGCGTCGTTGGTGGGCCGTGCCGCTTCCAGCAGTTCCAGGCCGGCCTCGGTGACGTTGGTGTAGATGCCCCGGCGGTCGGTGGGGCACAGGTAGCGCTCCAGGAGCCCGCGGTCCTCCAGCCGGGTGACCAGGCGGGTGGTGGCGCTCTGGCTGAGGACGACCGCGTCGGCGACCTGCTTCATCTGCAGGTGGCCTCCGTCCCCGTCGTGCTGTCGGCTGAGCACGTCGAGCAGGGAGTACTCCCGCGCGCTGAGGTCGTGCTTGGCCTGCAGGGCCCGCTCGATGTGGGCCTCGATCCTCCCGTGCAGCAGGGAGAGGGCGCACCAGCCCTGGGCGAGGGCGGTGAGCTCGGGGTCCGTCGCTGTCATTGGCGTTTCCTCTGTCCCGGAGCGGCTGACACCCAGGATAGAGCAGTCGTGCAATAGACGGCGGATGCATGTAGCCCGTGCATGCAACAATTGTGCACGCACGTAATGTGCTCCTGCAATCCTCTGGAAGGCAGCCCTTCCATGCCTCTCGCGCTTCTGGCTCTCGCGATCGGGGCCTTCGGAATCGGAACGACAGAGTTCGTGATCATGGGCTTGCTGCCCGAGGTGGCGGGCGACTACGGAGTCTCCATCCCCACTGCCGGATACCTGGTCACCGGCTACGCGCTCGGTGTCATGTTCGGTGCCCCGGTGATGACCATGCTCGGCACCAAGGTCTCCCGCAAGCGGATGCTGATGCTGCTGATGGGCCTGTTCATCGTCGGCAACCTGCTCTCGGCACTCGCCCCGGCCTTCGCCGTGATGCTGATCGGCCGGATCGTCGCCCTCCCGGCCCATGGCGCTTTCTTCGGCATCGGCTCAGTCGTGGCCGCCGACCTGGTCGCGCCTGACAAGAAGGCCGGGGCCATCGCGATGATGTTTACCGGGCTGACCATCGCCAACGTCGTCGGCGTCCCGCTGAGCACGCTCGTCGGACACTCCGTCGGCTGGCGGGCTACCTTCGCGATCGTCGCCGCCCTCGGCCTCGTGGGCCTCGTCGGCATCGCCCGGCTCGTCCCCGACATACCCAGGGAGGAGAGCTTGCGCCTGCGGCACGAGCTGGCAGCCTTCAAGAACGTGCAGGTGCTGCTCGCCCTTGCGATGACCGTCCTCGGCTTCGGCGGTGTCTTCGCGGCCATCACCTACATCGCACCGATGATGACCGATGTCACCGGCTTCGCCGAAGGCTCCGTCACCTGGCTGCTGGTCCTCTTCGGCCTCAGCATGGTCGGCGGCAACCTCGTGGGCGGCAGGTTCGCAGACCGTGTCCTGATGCTGATGCTCTACGTCTCACTGGGCGCCCTGGCCGTCGTACTGGCGCTGTTCGCTCTCACCGCGCACGACAAGCTGCTCTCGGCGGTCACCATCGCACTGATCGGTGCCCTGGGCTTCGCCACTGTGCCGCCGCTCCAGAAGCGGGTCCTCGACCAGGCGCACGGCGCCCCGACCCTGGCTTCCGCCGTGAGCATCGGCGCCTTCAACCTCGGCAACGCCCTGTCCGCCTGGTTCGGCGGCCTCGTGATCGCGGCAGGCCTCGGCTACACCGCTCCCAACTGGGTCGGTTCCGCCCTCGCGGCCGGAACTCTCGTCCTGGCCCTCCTCTCGGCCGCTCTGGAGCGCCGTGCCGGTTCCCCCAGCACCGTCGTCACGGGGTCCGCCACCGCGGCGCAGCGGGCCGCTGTCCACCACTGAGCGATCGGGCCGACCCGATCTTCCTTCAAAGCGGGCGACGCCGGTTCCCCGATCTCCAGGGCCGGCGTCGTCCTGTCGGATGGCTCAGCCTGCCGCGACTGTGACCGGTGCGAACCGCCGGCTCCAGTCTCCGGGCAGCTCGGGGATCCCGTACGTCATCACCGAGTTGAAGGCGATGGACGCCAGGCCGTGTTCCTTCACCCAGGCGAGGAGCTCCTCGTGCCGCACGTCGATGTCGGTGCGCAGGGGACGGTCGGTGTGGGAGGCGAGGGAGGCGATGAGCGCCTGGGCCACCGACGTGTCGCGCGCGATGAGCGGGCCGACGACATGGGTGTCCATGTTGGGCCAAGCGGCCGCGTACCCGATGACCTGTCCGTCCTCCTCGGCCACGCGTAGCTGGTCCGCGAAGGCGGGCAGTCGGGTGACGATGTGTGTGCGGTCGGTACCGAACGTCTGCTCGTCGAGGCGGAGGATCGCAGCAAGGTCCTCGGCGGTCGCGGCCCGGGTCGCGACCTTCGGATCCGGTCCGCCCGGAGTGAAGTGGCCGAGCACCATTTCCGCCCGCCCGGTGACCTTGAAGCCGAGCTCTTCGTAGAGGGGACGGCCGAACGGCGTCGCGTGCAGGGCGAGGGGCGTGGTGCCCATCGCGGAGACGACGTGGCGCATCAGCCGGCGTCCCACGCCCTGCCTGGCGTGCCGTCCGGCGACCAGGACCATGCCGATCGCGGCAAGGGAGGGGTGCTCCTGCGGCCCGTACTCGGTGATGACGCAGGCGCTCACGAGGCCTCCGCCGGGGTCGTCGATGCCGTAGCCCTTCCCGGCCGTGAGGAGGAACCCCCACTTGTGCTCTTCCCGTGGCCACCCCCGGTCCTCGGACAAGTCGGCGCAGGCGGTGAGATCGCGTAGCGTCAGACGGCGAATGGGCAGAGAGGCAAGGGAAGGAGTCGGCACGCAGGTCAGGCTGTCCGACGAAGGCCCTTGACGTCCACCTCTTTCGGCGCAGACACAAGAGCTTTTGGCCAGTTGTCGCCGCACGCACAGCACGCGGACACGTGTGGTTGTTTCACGTGAAACACGTAAGAACGGCAGATGCAGGGGATTGAGACGTCGAATGTGGGCGCCCTGTCCGGTAGTTGACGTACCTCATGGTTCGTGTCGCGCCCGCGTTCGTGACGAGGGAAGGGGGCTTGTGGACACTGCGGCGGCCGGTAGGGTCGACTCCGGTTCGCGTCAGGGACGAGGTGACCCGTCCCGTGTGGGCCGAGTGCAGGGCAACGCAGCCTAACGGGACGGAGAGATCGAAGACCTGCGTTTCCGGTGATGCGACGGAACCGTCCAGGCGAGTGGAAAGCTCGGTACGAGTTACTGCGGCCAATGTCACACTCTCGCCTTACTTGTCCGTACGGAACCGGAGTACGGGTTGAATGTGGCCGCATCGGCCGCGACAAGGATGGGAACGCAGACCGTCCACGGGGGAAAGCAGGCACCTTCCGACCGGGGAAGTGCGCAGACCGACCGAAAGATGCTCGAGGCGAGGCACACCATGGACGCTCCGACCACCACGTCGGCCGACGACGGCACTTCTGGCGGCGGGGGCGGCTGGTTCACACCCCGCAAGACGCCGACGACGGAGCCCGGCAGCGAGGCCTGGACGGCGGAAGGGCGTCGACCGGCCACGATACGCCCGGTGGGCCGGCGCGCAGCCGATCCCGAAACGCCGCCCGACGGCACAGCGGCGCGGTCCGCCTCGATGCCAGACAGCACGAGCACGGGTGCGCCGGGCCAGGAGCGCGAATCCCCGGGCGTGATACCGACGCCCGCCTCCACCGTCGCACGGCACGCCCCGGATCCCGCGCTCGCGAGCTTCGCCTCGGCCTCGCCGGGGCCCGTCCCCACCATGCTCACCCCGGCGCCCTTCACCTCCACTCCTACCGCTCCCTCCGGACCGCGCGTTCCCGCACAGCGGTACGCCCCGGCACCGTCTCCGGGCCCAGCCGTCTCCGCCCCGGCCGAGGAGGCGTCCCCGGACGCACTCCTCATCCGCCGCACCATGGCCGAGGTCGAACCCGTGGCCGACAAGGTCACGTCGTACTTCTACGCCCTGCTCTTCGTGCGCCACCCCGACCTGCGGTCGCTGTTCCCGGCCGCGATGGACACCCAGCGGGACCGGCTGCTCAGGGCCCTGCTCACGGCCGCCGAGCACATCGACAACACCGACGTCCTCGTCGGCTACCTGCAGAACCTGGGACGGGGGCACCGGAAGTACGGAACGCGGGCCGAGCACTACCCGGCCGTCGGTGAATGCCTCATCGGCGCGCTGAGCAAGTACGCCGCCGGCGTCTGGAACGAGGAGATGGAGGCGGCCTGGGTTCGGGCGTACACCACGATCTCCCAGATCATGATCGACGCGGCGGCCGCGGACGAACGGCGCGCCCCGGCCTGGTGGTACGCCGAGATCGTCACGCACGACCTCAGAACGCCGGACGTCGCGGTCGTCACCGTCCGCCCCGACCAGCCGTATCCCTTCCTCGCCGGGCAGTACACGAGCTTGGAGACCCCCTGGTGGCCCCGGATATGGCGGCACTACTCCTTCGCCTCGGCCCCCCGCTCCGACGGTCTGCTGTCGTTCCACGTGAAGGCCGTCCCGGCGGGCTGGGTCTCCAACGCGCTGGTGCACCGCGCCCGCCCCGGCGACATCATCCGGCTCGGTCCGCCCGCTGGTTCCATGACTGTGGACCACAGCACCGACAGCGGTTTGCTCTGCCTGGGCGGCGGCACCGGCATAGCGCCCATCAAGGCCCTGGTCGAGGACGTCGCCGAGCACGGAGAACGCCGTTCGGTCGAGGTCTTCTACGGTGCCCGCACCGATCACGACCTGTATGACATCGACACCATGCTCCGCCTCCAGCAGACGCACCCCTGGCTGTCGGTCCGCGCGATCATCGACCAGCAGGCTCACCAGCAGCTTCCGGACGCGATACGCGCCTTCGGGCCCTGGAACGAGTTCGACGCCTATCTCGCGGGCCCGCCCGGGATGATCCGCAGCGGTGTGGACGTCCTGAGGGATGTAGGCATCCCGTCGAACCGCATACGGCACGACTCCGTCGAGGAACTGGTCGCGGCCGAGAACTGATCAGCCGTCTCAGCTCAGATCAGGCGCGTGCATGGCGCGTACGCCCTCGATGTTGCCGTCCAGGTAGTGCCGCAGCGACAGCGGAACGAGATGGACCGAGGCGATTCCGACTCGGGTGAAGGGCACGCGCACGATCTCGTACTCGCCGACGGGCTCGTCCACCTCGGGGCCGTGGCGGAGGGAAGGGTCCATGGACTCCAGGTGGCACACGAAGAAGTGCTGTACCTTGACGCCGGTCGCGCCGCCGTCGTCCCCGATGTGCTCCACGGTGTCCACGAAGCAGGGCACCACGTCGGTGATCTTCGCGCCGAGTTCCTCGTGCACCTCTCGGTGCAGGGCGTCGACGACCGTCGGGTCGTCGGGCTCGACCCCGCCGCCAGGTGTGAGCCAGTAGGGATCCATGCCCGGCTTGGTGCGCTTGATCAGGATCAGGTCGTCACCGTCCAGCAGAACGGCGCGGGCGGTGCGCTTGACCACGGGTCGGACGGTCATGGGGGAAATGTGGCCCGGCTGGTTCCACGTGAAACATCGCGAAATGTGACCGGCCGGACTCCTGGAGTGAGCTACTGTCCCGCGCGCCTCAGCACCAGGCGCCCGCTGCCCTCTGCAACCACTCGTGCGCCCGCGCGATATGCGGCATCGCGAGGGTCCCGGTGCGGACCACCAGGAAGTACGTCCGAAGCGGCGGCACCGCCGGCTCGTGCAGGGCGACGATGTCACCCCGCTCCAGCACCGCCGCGCACAGATAGCGCGGCAGTACCGCCAGACCCGCACCCGCGACCGCACACGCCAGGACCGCTCGCAGGTCGGGGACGACGACCGTGCCCGGGGCGGCCGGGCGTGAGTCGAAGACAGAGGCCCAGTAGCGGGAGACGAAGGGCAACGACTCGTGTACCTCCACCACGGGCACCTGCTCCAGGGCCGGTTCCGGCTTGCGGCCCGGCTGCCCGGCGCCGAGCTGTTCGGCCCAACGCGGGGCGGCGACCAGGACGTGCTCCTCGTCGCAGAGCGCAGTCGCCGTGAGCAGGGCGCCGCGTGGCCGGGCCGTGGTGATGGCCAGATCGTGATGCCCGGCGGCAAGCCCTTCCAGGGTTTCCTCGGCGTTCCCGAAGGAGGCACGCAGAGCGAAGCCCTGGCCGTCCTCGCCGGTCAGCTCCGTGAGGGCGGGCAGGGCTCGTTCGGCGGTGAACTCCGGAGGTCCGGCGAGGTGCAGTGTCCGTAGGGAGGAGTCGTCGTCGAGGCCGGTCTCGGTGATCTCCACCAGGGCGTCGAGATGCGGGGCGGCCTTGTGGGCGAGCTCATCGCCGATGCTGGTCGGGGTCACGCCGCGGGCCTGCCGCAGGAACAGGGGACGGCCCAGTTGCCGTTCCAGCGTCCGTATCTGCGAGGTGACGGCCGGCTGGGAGAGACCGAGCAGGGCGGCGGCACGTGTGAAGGAACCGGCCCGGTGCACGGTCACGAAGGTCCGCAGCAAGGCCAGATCCACCGTGCACTCCCCTCTTCGGCCCCGCTCCGGCCCCGGACGCGTTCAACTATAAATATGTCGATAGGTCTCTGTCGCTACCGTGATTGGACACTGACAGAGAGTCAACTAGCCTTGGTCGCGCGGTTCTTGCCCGCGGAACCGGGGGACGGTCCGAGCCACGAGGGGGGAGGCTCGGACCGTCCGTGGGGATCAGACCGCCGACGCGTCCAGCGCACGCTGCACGTCCGCCACCAGGTCCTCCGGGTCCTCGGCGCCGACGGACAGGCGGATGAAGCCCTCCGGCACCGCGTCCCCGCCCCAGCGTCCGCGCCGTTCGGCCGTGGACCGCACCCCTCCAAAACTCGTCGCGTCGTCCACGAGCCGCAGCGCGTCGAGGAAACGGTCGGCACGTGCGCGTGTGGGCAGGGTGAACGACACCACACAACCGTAGCGCCGCATCTGCTGCGAGGCGATCTTGTGCGAGGGGTCGTCGGGGAGGCCGGGGTAGCGCAGTCCGGTCACCTCGGGCCGCTCGCGCAGCGCCTCGGCGACAGCCAGGGCCGTCGAGCACTGCCGGTCGACCCGCATCTGGAGCGTCGCGATCGAACGGTGCGCGATCCAGGCTTCCATGGGCCCGGGAATCGCACCGACGATCTTGCGCCAGCGCCGTACGACGGCCATCGCCTCGGGGTCACGGCCGACGACATAGCCAAGGAGGACGTCGCCGTGGCCGGTGAGCTGCTTGGTGCCGCTGGCCACCGCGAAGTCGGCGCCGAGCTGCAGCGGACGCTGGCCGAGGGGGGTCGCGAGGGTGTTGTCGACGGCCACCAGGGCGCCACGCGCGTGTGCCGCCTCCGCGAGCCGCCTGATGTCGCACACGTCGAGCCCGGGGTTCGACGGGGTCTCGATCCACAGCAGTTTCGCGCCGTCGAGGACGTCGAGCTGGGCGTCACCGCCGGTCGGCGCGGTGCGCACCTCGATGCCGTACGCCTCCAGCTGGGCCCGTACCAGGGGCAGTGCCTGGTAGCCGTCGTCGGGCAGGACGCACACGTCACCGGCCCGCAGCTGGGAGAAGAGCACCGCCGAGATCGCGGCCATGCCCGAGGCGAAGACGAGAGCCTCCACAGCGTCCTGGCCGGGCGCCTCCAGCTCGCCCACGGCGCGCTCCAGCAGCGTCCACGTCGGGTTCTCGTCGCGGCCGTAGGTGTAGGGGCCGGTCGGGTCGCCCGGGAGGTGGAAATGGGCGGCGAACACCGGTCCGGGCAGGGTGGGCTCGTGCTTGACCGGATCGGGCAGACCGGCCCGCACCGCGCGCGTGCCGTCACCGGGACCCACGGCCGCCTGGTCCGCGCCGCCCGGCCCCCGGCCGCCGCCCGTCACTCCGCCCGCGCCGCCCGTCGCGGATTCGCTCATGCCGCCCGCCCCTCCATGTCCTCGCGCACTGCCGCGAGCAGACCGGCGCTCGCCGCCTCCACCATCTCAAGACACTCCTCGAAGCCCTCCGGGCCCCCGTAGTACGGGTCCGGCACGTCGAGGGCGTCACCGGCGGCGGGGTCGTACGAGCGCAGCAGCCGCACCTTCCGCTCGTCCTGCTCCGTCGGCGCGAGGCGGCGCAGCGCCCCGAGGTGGCCGGAGTCGAGGGCGATCACCAGGTCGAGGCGGGAGAACCACGAGGGCTGGAACTGCCGGGCCGTGTGGGCGCCGGCGTACCCGTTCTCCTCCAGGACGGCGACCGTGCGCGGGTCGGCGCCGTCACCCTCGTGCCAGCCGCCCGTGCCGGCGCTGTCGACCTCCACCATGCCGTCGAGCCCCGCCTCCGCCACCCGCGCGCGGAAGACGATCTCGGCCATCGGGGAGCGGCAGATGTTGCCCGTGCAGACGAAGCAGACGCGATACGTCATGTCCGCTCAGTCCCTGTCCGGCAGGACGACGTTCAGCGCCCACGAGACGACCGAGATGATCAAACCGCCCAGGACGGCCGTCCAGAAGCCCTCCACATGGAAGCTCAGGTCGAGCGTGTCGGCCAGCCACGAGGTGAGCAGCAGCATCAGCGCGTTGACGACCAGGGTGAACAGGCCGAGCGTCAGTATCAGCAGCGGCAGGCTGAGGAGCTTGACGACTGGCTTGACCAGGAAGTTCACCAGACCGAAGAGCAGCGCGACGATAATCAGTGTGCCGATCTGCTTGCCCGTGCTGTCACCGGTCAGGGTGATCTTGTCGAGCAGCCATACGGCCACCGCCAGGGCACCCGCGTTGGCGATCGTCTTGACTACGAAATTCATCATGTGTCTGATCGTGGCAGACCTGATCGGACACAGGCACAAGAGGCAGGGGCGGACAAGGCGATGAAGGCATTCCGGCTGGACGAACTGGAGGCGGAGCGCGCCGCCAACGAGGGCGCCTACCTGCAGTTTCTGCGTGAGCAGAACATGTCGGTCGGCCTGTACGCCCTCGATGCGGGCGACCAGGATCCACAGAAGCCGCACAATCAGGACGAGGTCTACTTCGTGGTGAGCGGCCGTGCCGCGATCACGGTCGGCCTGGAGACGACCCAGGTGGCGCGCGGCAGCGTGATCTACGTGCCGGCCGGCGTCGCTCACAAGTTCCATCACATCACCGAGGACCTGAGGGTCCTGGTGGTCTTCTCTCCGCCCGAGAGGTGACGGACCGTCTCGGGGTTCCCTAGGGGTCGGGTCAGGGGGAGACAAGGGGCGTGAGGCCCCCGCCGGCCCCCCTCCCGGACCTAGCATCGAGTGCAGGACGTCAGAGATCCAGAAGACCGACAGGACCCGGCACTCGAACGGGCGGAGAGGTAAGGACGAGGGCGATGCGAGAGATCTTCGCGGGACTGCCGTGGTGGGTGAAGTGGGTCGCGGTGCCGGTCATCGCCCTGTTCGTGTTCGGCGGGCTGATCGCCAGTGTGGTCGGCTTTGTCATCGGACTGCTCTTCAAGGTGCTGCTCTTCGTGGCCCTCGTCGGCGGACTGATCTACGTCGTACGGAAGTTCACCTCGAGTTCCTCGTCCCGCGGCGACTGGTGAGACGGGTGGGGAACCGGTGGGGGTAGCGGGAAACGCCTGGAATCACCGGTTCCCTCGGGCGAGGGAAGTTTCCCGGCGGGGCGGTCTGCACGCGGTGGCAGGCGAATAGAGTCCGGAACCCGACGCGGGGACATTCCCCGCGAGCGGCGTACACCCCTCACCCGTGCTCTTCCGCACGGTCTGCCCCCCCTCGCGCTTCGGGAGTGCCCCCTTGGTCCCGGCTCACACCGCACCCGTTCACCTGCGCACCGTCCCCGCGCAACCCCGCTCGGCGACGCTCGCCGAGCCGCCGCCTCCTGCGACGCCCCCGCCTCCGGCGACCCTCATCGGATCCGTGCAGCGCGCGATGCGCCTGCTGGAGGCCGTAGCCGCGCACGAGTACGGCGCCCCCGCCAAGCAACTGGCCCGCGAGACCGGGCTGGCCCTGCCCACGACGTACCACCTGCTGCGCACCCTCGTGCACGAGGGCTATCTGTGCCGGGACAAGGGCCTGTTCTTCCTGGGTGAGGCGGCCGAGCGGCTGGGCAGCAGCGGGGCGCGGCAGAAACGTCGCAGCACGGTCGTCGACGCGCTCGCACAGTGGCGGGACACGCTCGGCGTGCCCGTGTACTACGCGGTGTACCGCGAGGGCGAGATCGAGGTCATGTGCGTCTCCGACACCCCGGGCACCCCGGCGGTCGAGGAGTGGGCCGACTTCCGGGAGACCGGGCACGCGCACGCCGTCGGGCAGTGCCTGCTGTCCCAGCTGGACGAGGATGCCCGCCGCGACCACCTCGACCGCTATCCGGTGCAGCCCCTCACGCCGTACACGGTCCGGGACAATCACAGCCTGCTGAGGCGGCTGGAGCGGATGCGGCGGATGGAACCGGTGACCGAACGTCAGGAGTACGCCCTGGGCGCGGTCTGTGCGGCGATCCCGCTCACGCTCGGCACCACGGCCGCCACGATCGCCATCTCCCTGCCCGCCCACCAGGAGGGCCGGCTGCTGCCCGCGGCCCGGCAGTTGCAGGCCGAGATCGGGCGGATGGTCGGCTCGCTGGCGCTCTCTATCACTATGTGAAAACTCACTCCTTGTGATCTGCTGTGTACGTTCAGCAAGATTCCTCCCAGTGTCAGAGGTTCGTACCCGGCCAGTCGACGGCGAATGACGGGGTTAGCGATGCGCGAGTCCGTACAGGCAGAGGTCATGATGAGCTTTCTCGTGTCCGAGGAGCTCTCGTTCCGCATTCCGGTGGAGCTGCGCTATGAGACCAGTGATCCCTATGCCGTCCGGCTGACGTTCCATTTGCCGGGTGATGCCCCGGTGACGTGGGCTTTCGGGCGGGAGTTGCTGGTCGACGGCGTCGGCCGGCCGTGCGGGGAGGGTGATGTGCGGGTCACACCCGTCGAACCGGACGCGCTCGGCGAGGTGTTGATCAGGCTTCAGGTGGGCAGCGACCAGGCGTTGTTCCGGTCTTCGACGGCACCGCTCGTCGCCTTCCTCGACCGCACCGACAAGTTGGTGCCGCTGGGGCAGGAGGGCTCGCTCGCCGACTTCGACGCCCACCTCGACGAGGCCCTGGACCGCATCCTGGCGGAACAGGGCGCCGGGTGAGACAACGACCGGGCGGCACGGTGGAGTAACGCTTCACCGGGGCTGCCGTGCTGTGCAGGATCGCTTCTTCCTACGGCGGGGCAGGCAGCTTCCGCTTCGGCTGGACCTTCGGGTGGGACGTCAGCGCTTGCGGCGCCGCCCCCTTCCCCCACGTGCCGGGACCGCTGCGGCCTCCACAGCCGGCTCCGCTCCCGAGCGGTCGGCCGAGACCACCAGCGCCGCCAGGGCGGTGGTGACCGGCACCGAGGCGACCAGGCCGATCGACCCGACCAGCGTGCGCACGATCTCCTCCGCGACCAGCTCGCTGTTGGCGACCGTCCCCACACTGCTCTGTGCGATGGAGAACAGCAGCAGCAGCGGCAGCGCCGCGCCCGCGTAGGCGAGGACGAGCGTGTTGACGACCGAGGCGATGTGGTCGCGGCCGATCCGGATACCCGCGCGGTAGAGCCCGCGCCAGCCCATCGACGGATTGGCCTCGTGCAGCTCCCAGACCGCCGACGTCTGGGTGACCGTCACGTCGTCGAGCACGCCCAGCGAACCGATGATGACGCCGGCGAGCAGCAGACCGCTCATGTCGATCGTCGGATAGAGGCCGTGGATCAGCCCGGTGTTGTCGTCGGTGTTACCGGTCAGCGCGGCCCAGTCGATGAACAGCGAGCCGAGCACGCCGATCAGCAACAGCGAGATGAGGGTGCCGAGCACCGCCACGGAGGTCCGGGCGGACAGGCCGTGACACAGATACAGGGCGATGAGCATGATGGCGCTCGCGCCCACCACCGCCACGACCAGCGGGTTCGAGCCCTGCAGGATCGCGGGCAGGATGAAGAAGTTCAGCACCAGGAAGCTTATGGCCAGCGAGACCAGGGCCATGACCCCCCGCAGCCGCCCGACGACCACGACGGCGACTGCGAAGATGCCGGCGAGCAGTGTCAGGGGCAGGCGGCGGTTGACGTCGGTGACCGAGTACTGCAGATCCGTCGGCGCGGAGGGCTCGTAGGCGACCACGACCTCCTGCCCCTCGTGCAACTGGCGGGACTGGTCCGGCTGGACGATCTCGGTGAACGTGCGGCCCTTGTCATCGCCGCTGTCGACCCGGATCGTCGCCCGCTTACAGGTGCCGTTCTCCTGCTGCACCGCGGAGGAGCCCTCGGCGGTGGAGGTGTCGCCGGTCGGCGGGACGCCCGAAGCCCCGGCCTGCTGGCAGCTCACCTCGACGACCTTGGTGACCGTGGCCTGCTCGGTCTGCCGGTCGAAGCCGACGCCGCTGCGCTCGTGCGGCGGGGCGCCGCCCGGCCACAGCACGGTGAGACCGACCAGTACGGCCGCGGCGAACGGGATCAGGACCGCCGCGATGACCTTGCGCAGATGCACGGAGACGGGGGCGGCCGGGCCGTGGCTGTGGCTGTGGCTGTGCCCGTGCCCGCCGTCCGGCGCGGAGCCGGGACCGTGTCCAGGCCCGTTCCCGTCATCGCCGCCGTGCCCGGAACCGGGCCCGCCGCCTTGCCCGGGGCCGTGACCGCCTCCAGAGCCGAAGCCCTCTCCTCCGGTACCCGGGCCCTGTCCTGCGGAGCCAGAGCCCGGCCCTCCGGAACGCGGGCCCTGCCCATGCCTCTGCGCCGGCCCCTGCCCCCGGGCAGGCCCGTGCCCGGCCCCGGCGGCGAAGTCATGGCCGTCGCCATGGCCGTTGCCGCTTGAGGCGCCGGATCCCCGGGGAGGGTCGGGCGGTGGGTAAGGGGGGCGCTGCATCGTGGTCACCGACCGATCATCGCAAGAACGAGGGGGGCCCTCTGTTCACCGCGCCAGAATTGCCGCTAGCGTGGAGGCACCTTTTGTACACGCGGGAGCTCGGAGCACCGGGCTGAGAGGGCGCTGACCTCCGTTCCAGCGATGTTTCACATGAAACATCACCGAAGTCGAGTGATGTTTCACACGGAACATCGGCAGACGGATACCGCTGCGTCGACCGCCGAACCTGTTACCGGGTAATGCCGGCGTAGGGAGTAGGTCTCATGACCAACAAGGACGCACGCACGCCTGCCTTCGTTGAGGACGGACAGTCCGAGGAGGCCGGGAAGTCCATCGGCTGGCACAAGGCGTATGTCGAGGGCACCCGCCCCGATCTGCGCGTGCCTGTCCGTCAGGTGCACCTCACCAACGGGCAGTCGGTCACGCTCTACGACACGTCTGGCCCGTACACCGATCCGCTCGTCGAGACCGATGTGCGCAGGGGCCTGTCGCCGCTGCGCGAGAACTGGATCATCGCCCGCGGCGACACCGAGGAGTACGCGGGCCGCCCTGTCCGCCCCGAGGACGACGGCATCAAGCACACCTCGCCCCGCGGCGGCCTCCGCAACCTCGACGCCGTCTTCCCCGGGCGCCCGCGCCAGCCGCGCCGCAGCAGGGACGGAAAGGCGGTCACGCAGCTCGCGTACGCCCGCCGCGGCGAGATCACGCCCGAGATGGAGTACGTGGCCATCCGGGAGAACGTTTCGCCCGAGGTGGTGCGGGACGAGATCGCGGCCGGCCGGGCGGTGCTGCCGGCCAACGTCAACCACCCGGAGATCGAGCCGATGATCATCGGCAAGCGGTTCCTGGTGAAGGTCAACGCCAACATCGGCAACTCGGCCGTGACGTCCTCCATCGAGGAGGAGGTCGAGAAGATGACCTGGGCGACCCGCTGGGGTGCCGACACGGTCATGGACCTGTCCACCGGCCGCAACATCCACACCACGCGCGAGTGGGTCCTGCGCAACTCCCCTGTCCCCATCGGTACCGTGCCGCTCTACCAGGCCCTGGAGAAGGTCGACGGCCGGGCTGAGGAGCTGACCTGGGAGATCTACAAGGACACGGTCATTGAGCAGGCCGAGCAGGGCGTGGACTACATGACGGTCCACGCGGGCGTGCGCCTGGCGTACGTGCCGCTCACGGCGAACCGCAAGACCGGCATCGTCTCGCGCGGCGGCTCGATCATGGCGGCCTGGTGCCTCGCGCACCACAAGGAGTCGTTCCTGTACGAGAACTTCGAGGAGCTCTGCGAGATCCTCGCCGCGTACGACGTCACGTACTCGCTCGGCGACGGCCTCCGGCCCGGCTCGATCGCGGACGCCAACGACGAGGCGCAGTTCGCTGAGTTGAGGACGCTGGGGGAACTCAACCGGATCGCGAAGCGTTTCAACGTACAGACCATGATCGAGGGCCCGGGCCATGTCCCGATGCACAAGATCAAGGAGAACATCGACCTTCAGCAGGAGATCTGCGATGAAGCTCCGTTCTATACGCTCGGCCCGCTGACCACGGACGTCGCGCCGGCGTACGACCACATCACCTCCGGCATCGGCGCCGCGATGATCGCCTGGTGGGGCACGGCGATGCTGTGCTATGTCACGCCCAAGGAGCACTTGGGCCTGCCGAACCGCGACGACGTCAAGACGGGCGTCATCACCTACAAGATCGCCGCCCATGCGGCCGACCTCGCCAAGGGACACCCGGGCGCGCAGGAGTGGGACGACGCGCTGTCCGATGCCCGCTTCGAGTTCCGGTGGGAGGACCAGTTCAATCTGGCCCTCGACCCGGACACGGCACGGGAGTTCCACGACGAGACCCTGCCGGCGGAGCCCGCCAAGACGGCTCACTTCTGCTCGATGTGCGGCCCCAAGTTCTGCAGCATGAAGATTAGCCAAAGCATCACAGAGCGGTTCGGTGGTGCGGCGGCGGAGGGAGCCTCGTCCGAGGAGATCGCTGAGGGGATGCTCCAGAAGTCGAAGGAGTTCGCCGAGGCAGGCAATCGGGTGTACCTGCCGATCGCCGACTGAGCCTGAAGCGCTGGAGTCAACGACTCGCGGCAAGTACTACTACTGCGAAGCGACGGGCCGGAACCGCAGCTTGGTTCCGGCCCGCGCTGACACCATGTACTACTGGCCGCAAGCGCAGCGCTGTAGTCAGCGCTGCATGACCCCCCAGGCGCTGCCGCCGATCGCGGCCAGAGCTGTCAGTAGCAGTGACAGGGCGGCCGGGGACATCTGAATACGGACGGACACATTCAGGTGCCTGCGATGCGCGTGGTGTCCCCTGGAGTGGTGTAGCAGCGATCACTTCTCGCGACTTGCTGCTTCCACATCGCGCTACTACGCCGCTCTGCGGGACACGATCCGCACACCGGACCGGCGCTCGACGGCAGTCACCCCCAGCCCTGGCAGCCAGCCGACCCTGTTTATGCTCACGCCCATGGCACTCGAATGGGAACAGATCATCGTCGACTCCTCCGACCCCATCGCCCTCGGGCGCTGGTGGGCCGAGGCTCTCGGCTGGGTAGTGGTCGACGAATCCGAGGAGATCATCGAGATCCGGCCTGAGCCGGACCAGATGCCGGGGCTGCTCTTCGTGCCTGTCCCCGAGGGCAAGACGTCGAAGAACCGGCTCCACCCCGACTTCCGCCCCGACGACCAGGAGGCCGAGGTCGCCCGGCTGCTCTCCCTCGGTGCCCGGCGCGCCGACACCGTGCAGGACGAGCAGCACTGGGTGACCCTCCTCGACCCGGAGGGCAACGAATTCTGTGTCCTGGGTGAGCGGAAGAGCTGAGCGGGGCCAGGCAGCCGTTCGGGCGGAGGTGCCCGACGGTTTCGCCCACCCGCAGCTGCCCCAGCCGCTGTTCGCCGACCCGGCTACACCACTACACGGGACATGACCCCGATGCGACAGTCGCCTACCTAGAAGTCGGTCACCTAACGTGTGAATGAGAGTAGATCACCGGCACCGAACCCGGTGAACGCCTTCTCGTGCGCTGCCGCAACCGCCGGGCAACCGTCTGCCCCGCGTGCTCACGCCTCCACGCGGGCGACACCTTCCACCTCGTCCGCGCGGGCCTCCTCGGCGGCAAGAACGTCCCTGCCACAGTCCGCCACCGCCCCCGGCTCTTCGTCACCCTGACTGCCCCGTCCTTCGGCCCCGTGCACCGCGCCGGGGAGCTGTGCCGCCCACGCCGTGACCGTGGGACATGCGAACACGACCGTCCTCGGAGCTGCGGCGCTGTCCACGGTCCCGATGATCCCTCCGCCGGCAGGCCCTTGTGTGCCGACTGCTATGACTACACCGGCCACGTGCTGTGGCACGCGCATGCGTCGAAGCTGTGGGATCGGTTCGTCATCGACGTCCGACGGCGGCTTGCCTCCTCGGTCGGCCTCGTACAGTCCCACTTCCAGGAGCATGCCCGGCTGTCCTTCGCCCGCGTCGCCGAGTACCGGAAAACGGGCGGCCGTCCACGTGCATGCAGTCGTCCGCCTCGACGGCCCGAACGGACCGGCGGACGAACCTCCGCCCTGGGCCGCGCACCGGCTCATCGAGGCCGTGCGGTCTTGAGCCAGTCGTTCGCCTTGATCCCGATCATCTTGTTGTTGCAGACCGTGCCGTCCTCCAGCACGTGGCCGCATCGCAGGATGCCGGTCAGCAGGTACTTGTGGACCAGGCCACCGCGCGGCATACCGGTTCCGCGTCCACGCTCCCTGATCTTGGCTGTGACCGCGAACCACTCCTTCGGAGTGATGATCGACTCCCACTCGCCCACGATGGGCTGATCGTCGCCGTCACGGACAAGCTCGCCCTTGATCTCGCGATATCCACACAGCCGCGCGTTCACCAGGACCTGCTTGACGGTCTGGTACTGGAAGGCGTTCCCGCGACTCGTGATGAACCCGGCCTCCTTCCACCCGCGCGTGATCTCGGAAATGGAGGCACCCGCGATCACGTCCTTCACCGCCTGACGGATGGCTGCTGCCTCGTCCGGGCGCAACGAGACCTTGTCGTCCTCCCATCCGAAGGGGCGCCACGCCGCTACCGACTGCCCACGGATCGCCCGGCTGCGGTGGCTGTTCCTGCTCCTGCGCTCCTTCTTCCGTCTCGCTGAGGGACATGGCGACCCCAGAAGCCCCTTGATCTCGAAGCCTTCGGCGTAGAGGTCCTGGATGCCGCTCAAGTCGTGGTAGACGCGTCCTTCCTGAGTGGTGAACCCCTTCAGTTACCGCTCCCAGTCACTTGGGCGCCGGTACAGCCGGTCGTCGTTGACTGCCATGACGCCGTGGATCGGGTACCCGTCCTGCGTCGTTCCGGCAGCAAGATCGGCGAGCAGCTGCTCGAAGTCATCGCGAACGATGTTCTCCTTGCGCGCGCTCTTGTCGTTGTCCGTGTAGCGGTAGACGACGAGCCATCCGAACCTTCGGGGCGGTCCCGGTCATGTCCCGGTGCTGGTCCTCGACGCCGTGGGCGTCCTTCACCCGGCCGTCGAACGATTCGTGCGTAGCAGACGACGCACTTCAGCTCCGGGTCGGCAGTCAGCATGGCGCGCACTTCCTCGACGGACGGCAGTCCCTCGGGCGTACCTCGCAGCTTGCTGACCAACTCCTCGCGTTTGCCCACGAAGATCTCGCAGGACATCCGCCGTGAACACGGCGGCACACGGACCAAGATCGAGGAGGGCATGGCCCAGAAGTCGGAGGAGTTCGCGGCGAGCGGGAACCGTGTGTACCTGCCGATCGCGGACTGACCCGACAGCACGGTGCGCTGCGCGGGGCCGGATGACCGGCTTGCGCTCCCTGAGGTGCGTCGCACGGGGGAGCGCAAGCCGACCGGCGGTCGCTGGAGGCGGGCGCCGGCGGCTACTCCGGCTGGTGTTCCGGCCCTCCGAAGTCCGGACTTGTGTAGTCCGGGCTGCTGAAGCTCGGCCGTGAGCCGCGGCTGCCGTCGTCCGGGCTGGTGAAACCCGGGCGGTCGTAGCCGAGATGCGGCATGCGGCTGACCGGTGCGGACGAGGAGGTGGGGTGCAGCGCGGCGGCTGCGCCCGGGTCGGCGAGCGACTCCCGCAGGAAGGGCAGGACGCCGCGCTCCAGCAGGGCCTCGCGCCATTCCTCCTTGGCCTGGTCGACCTCCCTCTGCAGCTCGCCGTACGGACCGCCTTCGGCCGTCGGCTTGTTGCGCAGGGCGGTGAGCAGCAGTCCCACCGCGGCGACGAGGATCGCCACCGCGGTCACGGCGCCGAACACCCAGCCCGTGGTGAGCATGGTCCGGGCGAACCCCTGCTCGGGGTCGAGCATCTGCAAGATGTAGCCAACGAGCAGGAAAATCGCCGCGGCGGTTCCGGCCAGGACGGGCGCGAGGACGGCGACGACGGCGACGGCGCCCGCGCCGGCGGTCTCGGCCGCGACCTCCCCCATGGTGGCGGCGAGCCCCGCCGCGCCCGTGCCCGGCTCGGAGGAACCGGACTCGGGCACGGACGGCGAGGAGGACGACGCCGGCTGGCGCAGCTCGTCGCGGACCTTGACGTAGTGCTGGTACTCGGCCGAAGCGGCCGCTGTGATGAGCGCGGTGGCGTTCAGCGCCATGGTGCGCAGTTGTTCGGGGTTGAGCCGCTGTCCGACAGCGGCCAGTTCAGGACGGTGTGGTGCGGAGCGCAGCGCCTCATCGAGGATCCGCTCGAATTCCTGGCGGTCCTCGCTCAACAGGTGCTGCGGAACGCTGTTCATGTGCATCCCCCGATGCTCCGTAGGGCTTGGGGCTCGGCATGCTGACGAGCCGTCGGGCAGAAACGGAGGGGAGCCTGCTACGGATAAGCCGATGGTAGAGCGGTGACGGTATGCGGTGACAGGGGGTTTACCGAAATTGGCCCCTCACCGGTCCGGTCGTCCGACGGAGAACGCCTGTCCGGTGAACGTTCACGTGGCCAGCGGCAGTTGCTGGACCAGCAGCTTTCCGGCCATGGTCACGCCGCCGTCCATCGCGATGGCGAGTCCGTCGGCGTAGACGTGCGGTCCCTCGACGACGGGGTCGCTCCGGTCCTCGTCCTCCTCGGAGCCGACCTCGCCCAGGAGGTAGGGAATCGGGCTGTGTCCGTGAACGATGCGGGTGCCCCCGTACGTATCGAGCAGGGAGCGAACGGCGTCCGCGCCGCCCTCGTCGCGGAAGGAGAACCGCTTGGTGAATTTGCGGAACAGGTCCCAGACCTCGTCCGCGTCGTTGCGCGTGAGCGTTTCGCGGACGGTGTCGTTGACCTCTTCGATGGAGCGGCCGTAGTCGAGGTAGGCGGTGGTGTCGGAGTGCACGAGCAGGTGACCGTCGACCTCCTCGACGGCGTCCAGGCGGGCCATCCACTGCAGGTGGTGGTCCTGGAGGCGGTCCATGTCGGTCTTCTGGCCGCCGTTGAGCAGCCAGGCCGCCTGGAAGGTGGCGGTGCCAGCGCCGGAGTTGACGGGCGTGTCGCCGAACCGCTTCGCGCCGAGCAGCAGCAGTTCGTGGTTGCCCATGAGCGCCTTGCAGTAGCCGCCGGCCGCGGCCGCCTCGGCGGACAGCCGCATCACCAGGTCGATGACGCCGATGCCGTCCGGGCCGCGGTCGGTGAAGTCGCCGAGGAACCACAGCCGGGCGGTGCCCGCGCACCAGTTGCCGGCGGTGTCGAGCAGGCCCTTGTCCTGCAGGGCGGCCACGAGCTGGTCGAGGTAGCCGTGTACGTCACCCACGACGTACAGCGGGCCCTGCCCGGTGCCGGCCTGCGGGGCTGCGGTGGTCTCGGGGTCCACTGTCACCTGGACAGTGTCACCCCGGTTGACGACGGGAAGGTCGCGCTGGGTCGGCGTGTAGCCCTCGGGGTAGGTCTCCTCGGGCGGCGGGGCGACCTCGCCGGGGTGGACGCTGTGGACGTACGGACCGGTCTCGTGGACGTACGCGGGCACCCGGAAGTCGCGCAGCGTCGCAGTCCGCTCCACCTCGGGTCCCTGACCGGCCCCCTGAGTCATCGACCCCTCCACCATCGCGCCGCATCTGCACCGCATCGGACTGCCTGGTCGTAGCGGCCCGCCGGTGTCGTGGGCCCATCATAGGAATGCGGATCGCGCCATGTGATGACCCAGGGGTGGTGAATCAGAGCAAGACTCCGGTTCACTGCGGCTTTCGCCCCGATTGGGCCGGTCTTCGACCACCGTGTGACCGTCCTCGCTCTTGTCGTCTTCGCGAGAACGATGCCTTCTCTCCTGGGGACCAGCCCCGTTTCTCCCCAGGGGTACGACCTTCTTTTTGCCCGGGGTGCGGGGCCTACGCGCCCTCGGGTGACCGCGGCGGGCTGACCGTCGTGCGCGGCGGGCGACGTTGGGATGACGTGCGCACGATCAGCTCCGTGGGTATCACCTGTTCCACCGGACGGTCGGATTCCACACCCTCGATGGCGTCGATGAGGAGCTGCACCACCGCGGTGCCGATGTGGCGCGGCTTCAGGGAGAGCGTGGTGATCGGCGGCTCGGTGTTGGCGTACACGGTGGACTCGCTGCAGCAGACCAGCAACAGGTCGTCCGGGACGCGCAGGCCGTAGCGGCGGGCGGCGGCGAGCAGGTCGGTGCCGTTCGGATCGAACAGTCCGTAGACCGCGTCGGGCCGGTCGGGCCGGGCGAGCAGCCGGTCGGCGGCGACGGCTCCCGCGCACGGATCGTGCGCCGGGTAGGCCTCGTACACCGGGTCCTGGCCCACGCGCTCGCACCAGCGCAGGTACGCGGTGGTCGACAGGTGGGTGTACGTGTCCGTCGTCGTGCCGGTCAGCAAGCCGATGCGGCGGGCGCCGGCGTCGGCCAGGTGGTCGAGGATGCCGAGGACGGCTGCCTCGTGGTCGTTGTCGACCCAGGCCGTGACCGGCAGCGCGCCGGCCGGGCGGCCGTCGGAGACGACCGGCAGACCCTGCCGGACGAGCTCGCTGACGACCGGGTCCTGGTCGGAGGGGTCGATGACGACGGTGCCGTCCAGGGCGACGTTCGACCACACGTCGTGACGGGAGGTCGCGGGCAGGATGACGAGGGCGTAGCCGCGGGCGAGCGCGGCGGAGGTGGCGGCCCGGGCCATCTCGGCGAAGTACGCGAACTCGGTGAAGGTGAAAGGTTCATCCCCGTAGGTCGTCACGGTCAGGCCGATGAGGCCCGACTTGCCGGTACGGAGAGTTCGGGCGGCGGCCGAGGGGCGATAGCCCAGCCGGTCGGCGACCTCGCGGACATGGCGCCTGGTGGCGTCCGGGAGCCGGCCCTTGCCGTTGAGGGCGTCGGAGACGGTCGTGATGGAGACTCCGGCTGCGGCGGCCACGTCTCTGATGCCGGCCCGACCCGGCCTGTTGCCTCGCCGTGAGGTTTCCGCGCGGCTCACCTGGTGCTTCCCTGCTGCTGTCATGGCGAGCCGATAGTAGGGCTCATGCGGTGGGGTAGTGCGGACGCATATGCACGCGTTGACAGGCACGTTTCTGCATGATCATTAAACCTCAATAGCTTTGGAAACAAAGGAGGTTGAGCGTTCCCATGCCAGTACGTGACGTGTCGGCGCGCACAGGCCTGCCAACGGGCCGATGTTGCGAAGAGGTCTCAACTCACCTGCACGGGTGATGCGCGCCAGGGCGTGAGCCACCGGCGCGTAGATATATGTGCGACGCGCCCCCAGGTCCGTACGCTTTCGTGCGGCGATGTCTCTGATGCCGGTGGGACGCGGGCAGCCCGGAGCCGGTCGTTCCGCGTGGCCGCCGGGTCGCTCCGCCGCGGGTATACGCAGCGGCGCCGAATCCTCATAAGGTGAGGAGTATTGGATGTCGGCGGCGGTCATGGGCCGCCGGTCTTCGCGAGGAGGACTGCGGTGAGCGAGACGAGCCCCAAGCTGCGCGCCGAGCTGGAGGGGATCCCCACCTACAAGCCGGGCAGGCCCGCCGCGGCAGACGGGCCGGTGGCCTACAAGCTGTCCTCCAACGAGAACCCCTACCCGCCGCTGCCGGGCGTCATGGAGACGGTGGCGGCCGCGGCCTGCAACTTCAACCGCTACCCGGACATGGCTTGTACGGCGCTGATGAACGAGCTGTCCGAGCGGTTCGGGGTGCCGCTGTCCCACCTGGCCACCGGTACCGGGTCGGTCGGTGTCGCCCAGCAGCTGATCCAGGCCACCTCCGGCCCCGGTGACGAGGTGATCTACGCCTGGCGGTCCTTCGAGGCGTACCCGATCATCACGCAGATCAGCGGCGCCCGGTCCGTCCAGGTGCCGCTGACGCCCGGTGACGTGCACGACCTCGACGCGATGGCCGACGCGATCACCGACCGGACCCGGCTGATCTTCGTCTGCAACCCCAACAACCCGACCGGCACGGTCGTGCGGCGGGCGGAGCTGGAGCGCTTCCTCGACCGCGTCCCCGGTGATGTTCTGGTGGTGCTCGACGAGGCCTACCGTGAGTTCATCCGCGACCCCGAGGTGCCGGACGGGGTCGAGCTCTACCGTGACCGGCCCAACGTCTGTGTCCTGCGGACGTTCTCCAAGGCGTACGGCCTCGCCGGGCTGCGGGTCGGATTCGCCGTCGCTCACGAGCCGGTGGCCGCGGCGCTGCGCAAGACGGCGGTGCCGTTCGGGGTGAGCCAGCTCGCGCAGGAGGCGGCGATCGCCTCGCTGCGGGCCGAGGACGAACTGCTCGGCCGGGTCGGCTCGCTGGTGTGCGAGCGCACGCGCGTGGTCGAGGGGCTGCGTTCCCAGGGCTGGACGGTGCCCGAGACACAGGCCAACTTCGTGTGGCTGCGGCTGGGGGAGCGCACGGTCTCGTTCGCCCAAGCGTGCGAGCAGGCGGGCGTGGTGATCCGGCCGTTCCCGGGTGAGGGTGTGCGGGTGACGGTCGGGGAGACCGAGGGGAACGACATCTTCCTGAAGGTGGCGGAGGGCTTCCGCAAGGAGTTCTAGTCACTCACCGTGTCAACCTCCACGGGATTGCGGTCGCGCACCGCCGTCACGATGTGCAGGTCGCTTCCCGATCTGACGTGCGTCCGTTTCACGTGAAACGGTGCACTTCTGCGCCGAAGTGCACCGTTGAGCGAACCCAGAAATCGACCCTCCAGTGCCAGGTGCCGGTCGGGCTATGCCTGGTGGGGCCGGTCGGCACCGTTCAGGGACCCCCCGCCTCTCCGGCCTCGAACAGCCATGCGTCATAATTGCTTGTGAATGTGAACGCTTTCACAAGCGTAGGTAAGGAGCGGCGACGTGGACCTGGCTTTGGCGCCGGAGACCCTGGCGCGATGGCAGTTCGGCATCACCACCGTCTATCACTTTCTGTTCGTGCCCCTGACGATCTCGCTGGCCGCGCTCACGGCCGGTCTGCAGACCGCCTGGGTGCGGACGGAGAAGGAGAAGTACCTCCAGGCGACCAAGTTCTGGGGCAAGCTCTTCCTGATCAACATCGCGATGGGCGTGGTCACCGGCATCGTGCAGGAGTTCCAGTTCGGCATGAACTGGTCGGACTACTCGCGCTTCGTCGGTGACGTCTTCGGCGCACCGCTGGCTTTCGAGGCCCTGATCGCCTTCTTCTTCGAGTCCACCTTCATCGGCCTGTGGATCTTCGGCTGGGACAAGCTGCCGAAGAAGATCCACCTGGCCTGTATATGGATGGTCTCGATCGGCACGATCCTGTCGGCGTACTTCATCCTCGCGGCCAACAGCTGGATGCAGCACCCGGTCGGCTACCGGATCAACGAGGCCAAGGGGCGGGCGGAACTCACCGACTTCTGGCTGGTACTCACCCAGAACACCGCGCTCGCCCAGGTCTTCCACACGCTCACCGCGGCGTTCCTGACCGGCGGCGCCTTCATGGTCGGCATCGCCGCGTTCCACCTGGCCCGCAAGAAGCACGTCCCGGTGATGAAGACCTCGCTGCGGCTGGGCCTGGTGACCGTCGTCGTCGGCGGTCTGCTCACCGCGATCAGCGGGGATGTACTCGGCAAGATCATGTACCAGCAGCAGCCGATGAAGATGGCCGCCGCCGAGGCCCTGTGGGACGGCGAGAAGCCGGCGCCCTTCTCGGTCTTCGCCGTCGGTGACGTCGACAAGGGGCACAACAAGGTCGCCATCGAGATACCCGGCCTGCTGTCCTTCCTCGCCAAGGACGACTTCTCCTCGTACGTGCCCGGCATCAATGACGTCAACAAGGCCGAACAGGAGAAGTACGGGCCCGGTGACTACCGGCCCAACATCCCCGTGGCCTACTGGGGCTTCCGATGGATGATCGGCTTCGGCATGACGTCGTTCGCCATCGGCCTGGCCGGGCTGTGGCTGACGCGCAAGAAGTTCCTCCTCCCCCGGTATCTGCGGGTCGGTGACGACGAGGTGCCGCATCTGGTGCTCCTGCCGAAGAAGGCGCTCGGCCCGACCCTCACCAAGTGGTACTGGCGCATCGCGATCCTCACCCTGGGCTTCCCGCTGATCGCCAGCTCCTGGGGCTGGATCTTCACCGAGATGGGCCGCCAGCCATGGGTCGTCTACGGCCTGTTCCAGACGCGGGACGCGGTCTCCCCCGGTGTCTCCCAGGGCGAAGTCCTCACCTCGATGATCGTCTTCACCACGCTGTACGCGATCCTCGCCGTCGTCGAGGTGAAGCTACTGGTCAAGTACGTCAAGGCGGGCCCGCCGGAGCTCACCGAGGCCGACCTCAACCCGCCCACGAAGATCGGCGGCGACTCCCGTGACGCCGACAAGCCGATGGCCTTCTCGTACTAGGCCGAGGGAGCTGCACAGTCATGGAACTGCACGACGTCTGGTTCGTCCTGATCGCGGTCCTGTGGACCGGCTACTTCTTCCTGGAGGGCTTCGACTTCGGGGTCGGGGTGCTCACGAAGCTGCTCGCCCGCAACCGGCCCGAGAAGCGGGTCCTGATCAACACCATCGGGCCCGTCTGGGACGGCAACGAGGTGTGGCTGCTCACGGCGGGCGGCGCGACCTTCGCCGCCTTCCCCGAGTGGTACGCCACGCTCTTCTCCGGCTTCTACCTGCCCCTGCTGCTCATTCTGGTCTGCCTGATCGTCCGGGGCGTCGCCTTCGAGTACCGGGTCAAGCGGCCCGAGGAGAACTGGCAGCGCAACTGGGAGACGGCGATCTTCTGGACCTCGCTGCTCCCTGCGTTCCTGTGGGGTGTGGCCTTCGGCAACATCGTGCGAGGCGTGAAGATCGACCAGGACTTCAACTACGCCGGCGGCGTCCTGGATCTCCTCAACCCGTACGCGCTGCTGGGCGGTCTCGTCACGCTGGCGCTGTTCACCTTCCACGGGACGGTGTTCGTCGGGCTCAAGACGGTCGGGGAGATCCGGGAGCGGGCCCGGGGGCTGGCGCTGCGCGTCGGGCTGGTGACCGCCCTGCTGGCGCTCGTCTTCCTGCTGTGGACGCAGGCCGACCGGGGCGACGGGGCGTCGCTCGTCGCGGTCGTCGTGGCCGTGGCATCGCTGGTCATGGCTCTGGTCGTGGCACGGGCCGGGCGCGAGGGCTGGGCATTCGCCCTGTCGGGGCTCACCATCGTGGCCACGGTGGCGATGCTCTTCCTGACCCTGTTCCCGAACGTCATGCCGTCGACGCTGAACCCGGACTGGAGCCTGACAGTCACCAACGCCTCGTCCAGCCCGTACACGCTGAAGATCATGACGTGGTGTGCCGGAATCGCCACCCCGGTCGTCCTGCTCTACCAGGGCTGGACGTACTGGGTGTTCCGCAAGCGCATCGGTACGCAGCACATCGCCGAGACCGCGCACTGAGGTGTGTTTCACGTGAAACCAATCGATCCGCGTCTGCTCCGGTACGCCCGTGCCACTCGCGTCTTCCTGGTGGCGGTCGTCGCCCTGGGCGCCGTCGGGGCGGCGCTGGTCATCGCGCAGGCGATGCTCATCGCCGAGGTGGTGGTCGGCGCGTTCCAGCACCGTATGGCGGCGTCCGAACTCGGCACTCCCTTGATGCTGTTGGCCGCTGTCGCGGTCGGCCGGGCGCTGGTCGGCTGGCTCACCGAACTCGCCGCGCACCGGGCGAGCGCGGCGGTGAAGTCCGAGCTGCGGGGGCGGTTGCTGGGGCGTTCCGCTCAGCTGGGGCCGGGCTGGCTGAGCGGGCAGCGGACCGGTTCCCTGGTCGCCCTGGCCACCCGGGGTGTCGACGCCCTCGACGACTACTTCGCGCGGTATCTGCCGCAGTTGGGTCTCGCGGTGGTCGTGCCGGTGGCGGTGCTGGCCCGGATCGTCACCGAGGACTGGGTCTCCGCCGCCATCATCGTGGGCACCCTGCCGCTCATCCCGGTCTTCATGGTGCTGATCGGCTGGGCCACCCAGTCGCGGATGGACCGTCAGTGGCGGCTGCTGTCGCGGCTGTCCGGGCACTTCCTGGACGTCGTCGCCGGGCTGCCGACGCTGAAGGTCTTCGGGCGGGCCAAGGCGCAGGCCGAGTCGATCCGGCGCATCACCGGCGAGTACCGCCAGGCGACCATGCGGACCCTGCGGATCGCCTTCATCTCCTCCTTCGCGCTGGAGTTGCTCGCGACGATCTCGGTGGCGCTGGTCGCCGTGACGATCGGCATGCGGCTGGTCCACGGGGAGATGGACCTGTACATCGGCCTGGTCGTCCTGATCCTGGCGCCGGAGGCGTATCTGCCGTTGCGGCAGGTCGGGGCGCGGTATCACGCGGCGGCGGAGGGACTCGCCGCGGCCGAGGAGATATTCGAGGTCCTGGAGACACCTGTCCCGGTGTCCGGCTCCGAGGCCGTGCCAGGAGGTGCTCTGTCCTTCGAGGATGTGACCGTCCGGTACCCGGGACGTTCGGCGGACGCCGTCTCGGACGTGTCCTTCACCGTCGAGTCCGGGGAGACGGTCGCCCTCGTCGGGCCGAGCGGTTCAGGCAAGTCGACGCTGCTCAACACCCTGCTGGGGTTTGTGCAGCCGGCCGAGGGCCGGGTGCGGGTCGGGGGAGTCGACCTCGTCGACGCCGACCTGGAGCAGTGGCGGTCCCGGATCGCCTGGGTGCCGCAGAGGCCGCACCTCTACGCGGGGACGATCGCCGAGAACGTACGGCTGGTGCGGCCCGACTCCGACGACGAGACCGTACGGCGTGCGCTGCGGGATGCCGGGGCGCTGGAGTTTGTGGACGCCCTGCCCGAGGGTCTGGACACCGCACTCGGCGAGGACGGGGCCGGGCTGTCCGCCGGGCAGCGGCAGCGGCTTGCGCTGGCCCGGGCGTTCCTCGCGGACCGGCCCGTGCTGTTGCTCGACGAGCCGACCGCGGCACTGGACGGGGCCACCGAGGCTGAGGTCGTGGCGGCGGTACGGCGGCTGGCGGCCGGGCGGACGGTTCTGCTGGTAGTGCACCGGCCGGCGCTGCTGGAGGTGGCGGACCGGGTGGTGCGGCTGCCCGAGCCCGAGGTCGCCGCGGTAGCCACGGTGCCCGCCGCGCTCCACGGAGCGCCCTCCGCCGAGGCCGCGCTGCCGGTTGCGGCCGCCCCGGCCGCACTGGTCGCATCTGCCGAAGAGCCTGTTTCAGACGGTGTCCTCGCACGCGTCCGCGCCATGTCCGGTGCCCGGCGCGGGCGGCTGGGACTCGCGCTGCTGCTGGGGAGTCTCTCGCTCGGGAGTGCCGTCGGGCTGATGGCGACCTCCGGGTGGCTGATCTCGCGGGCTTCGCAGCAGCCGCCCGTGCTCTATCTGATGATGGCCGTGACGGCGACCCGGGCGTTCGGGATCGGGCGGGCCGTGTTCCGGTACGCCGAGCGGCTGGTGTCCCACGACGCGGTGCTGCGGATGCTGGCGGACACCAGGGTCGCGGTGTTCCGCAGGCTGGAGCGGCTGGCGCCCGCCGGGCTGCGCCGGGCCCGCCGGGGCGATCTGCTCTCCCGGCTGGTAGCGGACGTGGACGCGCTGCAGGACTACTGGCTGCGGTGGCTGCTGCCGGCCGGGGCGGCCGTCGTCGTGTCGGCCGCGTCCATCGGCTTCACGGCGTGGCTGCTGCCCGAGGCCGGGGCCGTGCTGGCGGTCGGGCTGCTCGCCGCGGGCGTGGGTGTGCCGCTGGTCACCGGTGCTGTGGCGCGGCGGGCCGAGCACCGGCTGGCGCCCGCCCGCGGGGTACTCGCGACGCGGGTGACCGACCTGCTCACCGGCACCGCGGAGCTGACCGTCGCCGGCGCCCTGCCCGCGCGGACCACCCAGGCCCGCGAGGCCGACGGGATGCTCACTCGGATCGCCTCGCGCGCCGCCACCGCGACGGCCCTCGGCGACGGGCTCACCGCGCTGATCTCCGGCCTGACCGTCACGGCCGCCGCCCTGGCCGGCGCGCAGGCGGTCGCTGCCGGGAGGCTGAGCGGCGTGACCATGGCAGTGGTCGTCCTCACCTCGCTGGCCGCCTTCGAGGCCGTCCTCGGGCTGCCGCTCGCCGTGCAGTACCGGCAGCGGGTACGCCGGAGCGCGGAGCGGGTGTACGAGGTGCTGGACGCCCCGGAGCCCGTGGAGGAGCCGGAGCAGCCCCGGCAGGCGCCCGCGTCGCCCTTCCCGGTGGTCGTCAGGGGGCTGGCCGCCCGGCACTCCGGGCAGGGCCGGGACGCGCTCACCGGACTCGACCTGACCCTCGAGGAGGGCCGCCGCATCGCCGTGGTCGGACCCTCCGGCTCCGGCAAGACGACACTGGCGCAGGTGCTGCTGCGGTTCCTCGACGCCCGGGCGGGCTCGTACACGCTGGCGGGCGTGGACGCGTACGCGCTGCACAGTGACGACGTCCGCGGGCTCGTCGGGCTGTGTGCGCAGGACGCCCACCTCTTCGACAGCTCGCTGCGCGAGAACCTGCTGCTCGCGAAGAAGGACGCCACCGAGGACGAACTGCGCGCCGCGCTCGGCCGGGCCCGGTTGCTGGACTGGGCCGGCAGCCTGCCCGACGGGCTCGACACGCTCGTCGGCGAGCACGGGGCGCGGCTGTCCGGAGGACAACGGCAGCGGCTGGCCCTGGCCCGGGCGCTGCTCGCCGACTTCCCCGTCCTGGTGCTCGACGAGCCCGCCGAGCACCTCGACCTGCCGACCGCCGACGCGCTCACCGCCGACCTTCTGGCCGCCACCGAGGGCCGGACGACGCTGCTCATCACGCACCGGCTGGCCGGTCTGGAGGCGGTGGACGAGGTGATCGTGCTGGACCGGAGCCGGGTGGTCCAGCGCGGGCGGTACGCGGAGCTGGCGGCGGTGGACGGGCCGTTGCGGGGGATGGCCGAGCGGGAGGCGGCGTCGGAGTCGCTGGTGGCAGCGCGGTAGTGGCCTGGCGTGCCGCGCACTGAGCCGTTCGGCTCAGCCGGTCCCCCGGCCGCAGGACATGAACGAGACCTGGGCCGTGGGCTGGGCGACGATCGCTGACATGCGCTCACTTCGCCGCCATCGCCTGCTCGTTCCCGTTCTGCTGTGCGCGCTGGCGGTCCTCGCGGCCCGGCCCACCGCGACGGACAAGGAACCCGGAAGCGGCACCGGCGGCGGGGACTCGGGCCTCAGCGCCGAGGTGGCGCGGTTGTACGAGGAGGCCGCGGTGGCGACTCGGCAGTACGAGGCGGGGCGTCGGGAGGCCGAGGAGCAACGGGCCAAGGCCCAGCGGGCGGAGGAGCTCCTGGATGCCCAGCGGCGGCACATCGCCGCCCTGCAGGAGGATCTGGGCCGGATCGCCCGGGCCCAGTACCGCACCAGCGGTGGCCTGCCGGTGGCCGCGCAGATGATCCTCGCCGACAGCCCTGACGCCCTGATGCGAGGTCAGCACGCCTTCGCCCAAGCCGATCTCGCCGTGAACAACGCGATCGCCAAGAACCAGCGCGCCGAGGCGCGGCTGGCCGCGGACGAGGCCAAGGCGGCGGCCCGGTGGCAGGCGCTGGAGCGGCGCAACACGCAACTCGCCGGTCTGAAGGCGGACATCGAGCAGAAGCTCGAATCGGCCCGCTCACAGCTTCAGGGGCAGGCGGACGCGGCGGTCACGGCCGGGGCGTGCCGTGGGGCCGTCCGGCTCGACCAGCCGGAGACGGGCTTCACGAGCGACTGGGTCGCGCCGGTGGAGACGTACGAGCTGTCCGCGTCCTACGGCAGCGGCGGTGCGCGGTGGTCGAGCCGGCACACCGGGCAGGACTTCGCAGTGCCGATCGGCACTGCGGTGCGGGCCGTGGGCGCGGGGCGGGTCGTGAGGGTGTCCTGCGGCGGTGCCTTCGGCATCGAGATCGTGCTCAGGCACGCGGGTGGTTACTACACGCAGTACGCCCACCTCGCGTCCGTCGCGGTCGACCAGGGGGAGCGCGTCAGCCCCGGCCAGTGGATCGGCCAGTCCGGCAGCACCGGCAACTCCACCGGTCCGCACCTGCACTTCGAGACCCGGGTCACGCCGGAGATGGGCTCGGCGGTGAACCCGGTGTCGTGGCTGGCGGCGCGCGGGGTGTCGCTCTGACCGGACGGACCGGCCGTCACGGAGGGGGATGACCGAGCTGGCCCAGGGGAAGCCGGGCACCCCACCATGTGACCGAGCGGAGAGCCGGCACCCGGCTGCTACGGCCGCTCGGCCATCAGCTGCTCGATGACGACCGCCACCCCGTCCTCGTTGTTCGCGACCGTCCGGCCCGAGGCGGCGGCGATCACGTCCGGGTGGGCGTTGCCCATCGCGTACGAGCGGCCTGCCCAGGTCAGCATCTCCACGTCGTTCGGCATGTCACCGAAGGCGACGACCTCCTCGTGCGAGATGCCGCGCTCGGCGCAGCACAGGGCGAGGGTGCTGGCCTTGGACACGCCGGGGCCGCTGATCTCGAGCAGGGCGCTCGGGCTGGAGCGGGTCACGTTGGCGCGATCGCCGATGGCGAGCCGGGCCAGGGTCAGGAAGGCGTCGGGGTCGATCTCGGGGTGGTAGGCGAGGATCTTCAGCACCGGCTCCGCCGCTGCCCGATGGCCGGAGGACAACAGCTCCTCGGCCGGAGCGAGGCTGTCGGGAATCTCCATGTGCAGCTTCGGGTACGCCGGCTCCTGGTAGAAGCCGTACGTCTGCTCCACCGCGTACACCGTGCCCGGCGCCGCCTCGCGCAGCAGCCGCACGGCTTCCACCGCGTTCTTCCGTGCCAGCTCCCGCACCTTCACGAACCGGTGGGCGCCGGGGCCGCCGTGCAGATCGACCACGGCGGCGCCGTTGCCGCAGATCGCCAGCCCGTGGCCGTGCACATGGTCGCTGACGACATCCATCCAGCGGGCCGGGCGGCCGGTGACGAAGAAGACCTCGATGCCCGCCTCCTCGGCGGCGGCCAGCGCGGCGACCGTGCGCGGGGACACCGACTTGTCGTCGCGCAGCAGGGTGCCGTCGAGGTCGGTGGCGATCAGCCGCGGCGGGAGGGCCTTGGCCGCGGTCTCGGGCTGTCGGGTCGCTGAGGTCACCCGGCCATTGTCCCGCACATGCCTGCACGGGCGTGCGGGGCTCCGCACAGGTGAGTGGATACCGCCCTCACCAGGGACTCCTCGCCGGCGCTCGTCAGTGGGGCCCATGCGGGCCCTCAGCGCAGCTGCGCCGGTGCCTCCATCGCGATCTGCTCGAAGGTCTTCTCGTCGGCCGCGAAGTCCGAGCCGGGGATCGGCCAGTGGATCACCAGCTCGGTGAAGCCGAGTGCGGCGTGCCGGCCGGCGAAGTCGACGAAGGCGTCCAGGGACCGCAGCGGCCCGCCGCGCTCCGGGGTGAAACCGGTGAGCAGGACCTTGTCGAGGCTGGTCATGTCCCGGCCGGTCTCCGCGCAGATGTCGGCCAGCTTCTCCGTCTGCCCGCGAATGGCCTGAATCGACTGTTCAGGGGTGCTGTTCTCGTACAGCTTGGGGTCACCGGTGGTGACCCACGCCTGCCCGTACCGGGCGGCGAGCCGCATCCCGCGCGGCCCGGTGGCGGCCACCGCGAACGGCAGCCGGGGGCGCTGCACACAGCCGGGGATGTTCCGCGCCTCGTGGGCCGAGTAGAAGTCGCCCTCGTACGACACCGTGTCCTCGCTGAGCAGCCGGTCGAGCAGGTGAACGAATTCACCGAAGCGGTCGGCCCGCTCGCGCGGGGTCCACGGCTCCTGTCCGAGCGCGGTGGCGTCGAATCCGGAGCCGCCCGCGCCGATGCCCAGCGTGACCCGCCCGCCGGAGATGTCGTCGAGGGAGATCAGCTCCTTGGCCAGCGTCACCGGGTGCCGGAAGTTCGGCGAGGTGACAAGAGTACCCAGACGCATACTCTGCGTAGCTGTCGCCGCTGCGGTCAACGTGGGTACCGCCCCGAACCAGGGCCCGTTCCGGAAGGTGCGCCAGGAGAGGTGGTCATAGGTGTAGGAGGCGTGAAAGCCGAGGTCTTCGGCGCGCTGCCAGACCTTCTGCCCCTCGTCCCACCTGTGGATGGGGAGGATTACGGTGCTCAGTCGCATGCCCACGACCCTATGCTCCGGTGGCTGGGAGCAACGGCAGCGCCGGACATTCCCGGCTGGGGGTCGCCTCAGCCCCGCGGTAGCGTGCGAAGACGCGGGCGCGCTCCTGCTCCCAGATCCAGTCCCCTCCTGGAAGCCGCTGGGCCTGAGCGGCAGTTGGCCGAGGGCGAGGCGATTCGGTCATCGACCACTTCCTTCTGCGGTACCGCCTCCCGGACGGGTCGACCGTGGTGGACCGCTTCGCCGCGGGACGGAAGGACTCGACCGCGGTCGACCGGTAGACGCTGCTCGCGGCGGCAAGCAGCAGTCGATCGGAATCCTGGAGCTGCCGTGGCCTGAAAGGGCATCTGGTCGCCTTCGGGCAGAGCGACCGCTTCGACCAGCGTGACCCGGTCGAGGGGGCTTGACTGAGGTCACGAGGGTACCCAGGCGAATCCGCTCGGTGGCGGTCGCGGCGGCGGTGAGGGTCGGTACCGCACCGAACCAGGGGCCGTCCCGGAAGCTGCGCCAGGACAGGTGGTCGTAGGTGTACGCGGTCTCGAACCCGAGTTGCTCGGCCCGTGTACAGGCCGCACGGCCGCTTTGGCATCAGCGGCGGTACGGGAGGATCACGGTGCTCAGACGCAGACTCATGGCACCGGGCCTAAAGCCTTGATCCGCCGGGCAATGGCCGGTGGCGCAAGGTTGAAGAAGCACCCGTGTTTCACGTGAAACAGCCGTCGTGAGCGTCTGGCCACACCAGCAGGTCAGCGCGACCCGGGAAAGCGCAGGTAGCGCGGCGGTACAGCCTGGGTCAGCCACACCCCGTTCGCGCTGACGTGGAAGACATGGCCGTCTGCGTGCATGGCGGCCGCGTCCACTCCCAGCACGACTGGCCGCCCCCGGCGGGCTCCGACGCGGGTCGCCGTCTCGCGGTCGGGCGAGAGATGCACGGCGTGCCGGTTCATCGGCCGGAGGCCCTCGGCCCGGATCGCGTCCAGATGGAGGGCGACGGTGCCGTGGTAGAGGTGTGCGGGCGGGGTCGCCGTGGGCAGTTCGAGGTCGACCTCGACGCTGTGACCCTGGCTGGCGCGGATCCGGGTGCCTTCCACGGCGAAACGCCGTTTGTCGTTGGTGGCGACGACGTGATCCAGTTCATCGCGGGTGAGCCGGAAGCCGTGTGCGACGGCCGCGGCGATCAGGGCGTCGATCTCCACCCAGCCGGCCCCGTCGAGTGTGAGCCCTATCCGTTCCGGCTGGTGGCGCAGATGCTTCGACAGGTACTTCGACACCTTCACGGTGCGTCTTTCGTCCATCCCGCCAGGGTGCGGGAGAGACGTGAATCACGCGATTGAGTTTCACTTCCCGGGTTTGATCCACAGCCAAGTGGTGTTATCCACAGAGAGAATGGGCTTCTCTGTGGACAACTAGCCCTCATGGTACGGATTTTGGCGGCCCGTCACACCGGCGGCTTCACTCGAGCGATCTTCCTCAGCACCCCGGGCGCCCACCGCGACAGCCAGCGCGCACCCCGTGCCTCCGGCGTCACCGGTACCACCGCCTCGTTGCGGCTCACCGCCCGCAGGATCGCGCGGGCGACCTTCTCCGGCGGATAGTTGCGCAGGCCGTACAGGCGGGCGGTGCGTTTCTGGAGCCGCTTCTCCTCCTGGGCGTCGACCCCGGCGAAGTGCGCCGTTGACGTGATGGCCGTGCTGACGAAGCCGGGGCAGACTGCCGTCACGCCGATGCCCTGCCCGGCGAGCTCCGCCCGCAGGCACTCGCTGAGCATCAGCACGGCCGCCTTGGAAGTGCTGTACGCGGGCAGGGCCCGGGACGGCTGGTACGCCGCGGCCGACGCCACGTTAACGATGTGGCCGCCCTGTCCGCGCTCGGCCATCCGCCGGCCGAAGAGCCGGCATCCGTGGATGACACCCCACAGATTGACGTCGAGGACCTTCTTCCAGTCCTCCGGGGTGGTGTCGAAGAAGGAACCGGACAGCCCGATCCCGGCGTTGTTCACGAGGACGTCCACCACGCCGTACTCCGTCGCGACCTTCTCGGCGAGCTTCTCCATGGCCCGCTCGTCGGAGACGTCGGCCGTCTCCGCCCAGGCCTCGGCGGCGCCTGCCCGGCGGGACGACTCGGCGGTCCGGGCCGCTGCCTCGGCGTTCCGGTCGACGGCCACCACGCGGGCGCCGGTCTCGGCGAACGCGAGCGCCGTGGCCCGCCCGATGCCGCTGCCCGCCCCCGTGACCAGCACGAGCTGCCCGGAGAACCGCTCGGCGTGCTTCCCGCTCGCCGCCCTCGGGGACCGTCCGCTCTCGACGGACGTCACGAACGCCTCGATCCATGCGGCCAGTTGGTCGGGACGGGTGCGTGGGATCCAGTGCCCCGCCTGGATCGTCCTGCGGGTCAGCTGTGGAACCCAGTGCTCCAGTTCGTCGGTGAGCCGCTCCGACAGGAACCGGTCCTCCAGGGGTGTGATGATCTGCACGGGCGCGTGGGCGTACGCGTCCGAGCGCGGCCGGCACATCCGGGACCGGATGTTGTCCCGGTACAACCAAACCCCGTGGGCCGCGTCCGAGGGCAGGGACGAGGTCGGGTAGTTCCCACGGGGCACCTTCTCGACGCGCTCCAGGACCTTCGGCCAGCGCTTGCCGAGCGGGCCGCGCCAGGCCAGCTCGGGCAGCACGGGCGTATGCAGCAGACAGACGTACCAGAACCTGGCGCCCTGCCCGAGGAACTGCCCGGCCCGACGCGGGGTGGGCCGCCTCACCCGCCGGGCCATCCAGTGGCCGAAGTGGTCGAGGGACGGGCCGGACATGGAGGTGAAGGAGGCGATGCGCCCTTCGGTGCGTGCGACGGTGGTGAACTCCCAGGCCTGCACCGAGCCCCAGTCGTGCCCGACGAGGTGCACGGGCCGGTCCGGGCTCACCGCGTCCGCGACGGCCAGGAAGTCGTCGGTCAGCTTCTCCAGCGTGAACCCGCCCCGCAGCGGACGGGGCGCCGTCGACCGCCCGTTGCCGCGCACGTCGTACGCCACCACGTGGAAGTGCCCGGCGAGCCGCGCGGCGACCTCCGACCACACCTCTTTGCTGTCGGGGTAGCCGTGCACCAGGACGATCGTCGGCCGCTCCGGATCACCCAGCTCGGCCACACACAGCTCGACTTCGCCGGTCCGCACCCTGCGCTCCCGCGCGCCCGTGAGCAACGTCATCCGGCGAATCTGGCAGTTGTTAGAGAGTTCGTCAACAGGAGGCCCGGTCGTGGTAACTCTCAGGAATCAGGTCCCCTAAGGGCCCGTAATACTCCAGGCTGACCCCAAGACAGCTCTGCGGAGTGACGACCGCCACGCTCGCGGGCCCTACCTTCGAAGCGTGACTGTGATCGCGACCGAAAGCCTGAGCAAGCGGTTCCCCCGGGTGACCGCGCTTGACCGGCTCTCCGTGGACGTCGGGCCCGGTGTGACCGGACTCGTCGGAGCCAACGGGGCCGGCAAGTCCACACTGATCAAGATCCTGCTGGGTCTGTCCCCCGCCACCGAGGGCCGCGCCGACGTGCTCGGCCTCGACGTCGCCACCAAGGGCGCCGCCATCCGCGAGCGGGTCGGCTACATGCCCGAGCACGACTGCCTGCCGCCGGACGTCTCGGCCACCGAGTTCGTCGTCCATATGGCGCGCATGTCCGGCCTGCCGCCCACGGCCGCGCGCGAGCGCACCGCCGACACCCTGCGTCACGTCGGTCTGTACGAGGAGCGCTACCGCCCCATCGGCGGCTACTCGACCGGCATGAAACAGCGCGTGAAGCTCGCACAGGCCCTCGTCCACGACCCGCAACTGGTCTTCCTGGACGAGCCGACCAACGGCCTCGACCCGGTCGGCCGCGACGAGATGCTCGGCCTGATCCGCCGGATCCACACCGACTTCGGCATCTCCGTCCTGGTCACCTCGCACCTGCTGGGCGAACTGGAGCGCACCTGCGATCACGTCGTCGTCATCGACGGCGGCAAACTGCTGCGCTCCAGCTCCACCACGGACTTCACCCAGACCACCACGACCCTCGCGATCGAGGTCACCGACTCCGATGAGCACCGGGACGGCACCCGCGCGGTCCGCGAGGCCCTGCACGCGCGCGGGGTGAGCGTCGAGGACGGCAGCGGCCTGCCGGGCGCCGGCCACATCCTGCTGCTCACCGCGCAGGGCGAGGAGACGTACGACCTGGTCCGGGACGTGATCGCCGACCTCGGACTCGGCCTGGTGCGCATGGAGCAGCGTCGGCACCACATCTCCGAGGTCTTCACGGCAAGTGATCAGCACGAGCAGCGGAAGGAGGCGGTCGGCCATGGCGGTTGAGCACTCCACGGGGACATCCGCCCCGGCGCCGGGTGACCAGACCCGCATCCACAACATCGGCTACCGCAGCTACGACGGCCCCCGCCTGGGCCGTGCCTACGCCCGCCGCTCCCTGTACTCGCAGTCCCTGCGCGGCTCCTACGGCCTCGGCCGCTCGGTGAAGTCCAAGGTGCTGCCGATGCTCCTGTTCGTGGTGATGTGCGTGCCCGCGGCCATCATGGTCGCGGTCGCGGTCGCCACCAAGGCCAACGCCCTGCCCCTGGACTACACGCGCTACGCGATCGTCATGCAGGCGGTCATCAGCCTGTACGTCGCCTCGCAGGCACCCCAGTCCGTCTCGCGCGACCTGCGCTTCAAGACCGTGCCCCTGTACTTCTCGCGGCCGATCGAGACCGCCGACTACGTCCGCGCCAAGTTCGCGGCGCTGGCCTCGGCCCTGTTCGTCCTCACAGCCGCTCCCCTCCTCGTGCTCTACGTCGGCGCCCTGCTGGCCAAGCTCGACTTCGCCGACCAGACCAAGGGATTCGCACAGGGACTCGTGTCCGTGGCACTGCTCTCGCTGCTCTTCGCCGGCATCGGCCTGGTCATCGCGTCCTTCACCCCGCGCCGCGGCTTCGGCATCGCGGCCGTGATCGCCGTGCTGACCATCACCTACGGCGCGGTCTCCACCCTCCAGGCCATCGCCGACGCACAGGGCAGCGGCGACGCCGTGCCGTGGATCGGACTCTTCTCGCCGATCACGATCATCGACGGTGTGCAGTCCGCGTTCCTGGGCGCGACCTCCGCCTTCCCCGGCGGGGTGGGCCCGAGCAGCGCCGAGGGCGTCGTCTACGTCCTCCTCGCCCTGGGCCTGATCGCGGCGAGCTACGGACTCCTGATGCGCCGCTACAAGAAGGTGGGACTGTGACCACGCTCTCCATCGACCACGTCTCCCGCTGGTTCGGCAACGTGGTCGCCGTCAACGACATCACCATGACCATCGGCCCCGGCGTCACCGGCCTGCTCGGCCCCAACGGCGCCGGAAAGTCCACCCTCATCAACATGATGGGCGGCTTCCTGGCTCCGTCCACCGGCACGGTCACCCTCGACGGGCAGCCGGTGTGGCGCAACGAGCGGATCTACCGGCAGATCGGCGTCGTCCCCGAGCGGGAGGCGATGTACGACTTCCTCACCGGCAAGGAGTTCGTCCTCGCCAACGCCGAACTGCACGGCCTGGGCGCCAAGGCGGCCCAGAAGGCGCTCGCGACGGTCGAGATGGAGTACGCGCAGGACCGCAAGATCCAGACGTACTCCAAGGGCATGCGCCAGCGCGTGAAGATGGCGAGCGCCCTCGTCCACGACCCCTCGCTGCTGCTGCTCGACGAGCCCTTCAACGGCATGGACCCGCGCCAGCGCATGCAGCTGATGGACCTGCTGCGGCGCATGGGCGACGAGGGGCGCACGGTGCTGTTCTCGTCCCACATCCTCGAAGAGGTCGAGCAACTCGCCTGGCACATCGAGGTCGTCGTCGCCGGGCGGCACGCGGCCAGCGGTGACTTCCGCAAGATCCGCCGTCTGATGACCGACCGGCCGCACCGCTACCTGGTGCGTTCCAGCGACGACCGTGCCCTCGCGGCCGCGCTGATCGCCGACCCGTCGACATCCGGCATCGAGGTCGACCTCGCCGAGGGCGCGCTGCGCGTCCAGGCCGTCGACTTCGGCCGCTTCACGGCCCTGCTGCCGCGGGTGGCCAGGGACCACGGCATCCGGTTGCTCACGGTCTCGCCGTCCGACGAGTCCCTCGAGTCCGTCTTCTCGTACCTCGTCGCGGCGTAGGAGGCCCTGATGTACGACCCCACAGTCGCCCGGCTCACCTACCGAGCCCTGCTCGGCCGGCGCCGGGCCCTCATCCTGGGCGCCCTGCCACTGCTGCTGATCGTGATCGCCGTGGCGGTGCGCGGTCTGGCCGGAGCGGACGACCAGACGGCGTCCGACCTGCTGGGCGGCCTCGCCCTCGCCACGATGGTGCCGATCATCGGCGTCATCGCCGGTACCGGCGCGATCGGCCCGGAGATCGACGACGGCTCGGTGGTGTACCTGCTGTCCAAGCCGATCAAAAGGCCCACGATCATCTTCACCAAGCTGATCGTCGCCATCGCGGTGACGATGGTGTTCTCCGCGGTGCCGACGCTCATCGCCGGGTTCATCCTGAACGGCAACGGCCAGCAGGTCGCCGTCGCCTACACGGTGGCGGCCCTGGTCGCGTCCATCGCCTACGCGGCGCTGTTCCTGCTGCTCGGCACGGTGTCCCGGCACGCGGTGGTGTTCGGGCTCGTCTACGCGCTGGTCTGGGAGGCCCTGTTCGGCTCCCTGGTGCCGGGCGCCCGCACGCTGAGCGTCCAGCAGTGGTCGCTGGCCGTGGCCCAGAAGGTGTCCGGCGGGGACCTGGTCTCCTCCGACGTGGGTCTCACCACGGCGACGGTGCTGCTCGTGGCCGTCACGGCGCTGGCCACCTGGTACGCCGGCCAGAAGCTGCGCTCGCTCACACTCGCCGGCGAGGAGTGATGTGCCCGGCCTTGACGGGGGCCTCACCTCTGTCAGGGCACACTGGGCGAACGGAATGCAGGGAATCGTCACGGGAGTTGGACGGCTGGGAGGAGCGGGGATGGCACGCGAGAAGGCTCAACACGACGACCGCGGGCAGTCCGGGGACGCGGCTCGCGGGCCCGGGGACGGTGCGCGGGACGACCTCGACGGTGTCGTTCTGGACGAGGACTTCATACGCTCCGCCGGGACCTCCGAGCCGTCCGCCCGGGCCCGGATGCTCGCCGCGCGCTGGAGCCGCGAGGAGCCGGAGCCCCAGCCCTGGCGCTCCGACGAGCCGCCCGCGGGCTGGTTCTTCAGCAAGGCCCGCAGGCGCAGGTGGCGCAGGCGCTAGCCGGCCGAGGCTCCGCGCCCACCGCTGATTTATTCAGTGGCGTCCCATTCGCCCGGCAGGCAGAGTAGTTGTCGTCGCCGCCGGGCTCATGGCTCCGGCGTCACGAACGGGGAGAGGAGCGGGACGATGCCCATGCACGGCAGTACGTCCCGCTCCCGTCAGGGCAGCCCGCGGCGGGCTCCGGAGTAGTCGCTACCCCTCCGTCGAGTCCGCCCCGCACGGGGAGCTGCCCGGGGCGGCCGCTTCGAGCACGCGAATCGCACATCGCGTGGGCCGCCCACCCGGAGGATTGGCCGAGCGGTAAGGCACTGGCTCACTGAGCCGTGGTCGGGCTGGAAAGCCCGCGCACGTTCGATCCGTGCATCCTCCGCCGAGCACTGTCGAGCACCACTGAGCACTACCGAGCACCACCGTGCCCCGGGCAACGGGCCCGGGACTCAGCCCAGCAACCGCTCCAGCACCACCGCGATGCCGTCCTCGTCGTGGGAGGACGTCACCTCGTCGGCCACCGCCTTCAGCTCCTCGTGGGCGCCCGCCATGGCGACGCCGTAGGAGGACCAGGCGAACATCGGTATGTCGTTGGGCATGTCGCCGAAGGCGATCGTCTCGGCCGCCTTCACCCCGAGCCGCCGGGCCGCCAGCGACAGGCCGGTCGCCTTGGACAGGCCCAGCGGGAGGAGCTCGACAATGCCCTCGCCCGCCATCACGACGCTGACGAAACCGCCGGCCGTCCGCGTGGCCGCCTCGCAGAGCTCGTCGTCCGTCAGCGTCGGGTGCTGGATGTACAGCTTGTTCAGGGGCGCGCTCCACAGATCGGACGCGTCCGTGAACGGGGTGGCGGGGAGCGCACCCTGCACCGCGTACCCCGGGCCGACCAGCACCTCGCCGTCCAGGCCGTCACGGCTCGCCGCGATGTACAGCGGGCCGACCTCCGCCTCGATCTTGGCCAGCGCCACCCCGGCCAGCTGCCGGTCCAGCGTCACCGACGTCAGCAGGCGGTGCGCGCCGGCGTCGTAGACCTGCGCGCCCTGGCCGCAGACGGCCAGCCCCTGGTAGCCGAGGTCGTCGAGGATGTGCCGGGTCCAGGGGACCGCGCGGCCGGTGACGACGATGTGCGCGGCGCCTGCCGCCGTGGCAGCGGCGAGCGCGTCACGGGTACGCGCCGACACCGAGTCGTCGGAACGCAGCAGCGTCCCGTCGAGGTCGGTGGCGACAAGCCGGTACGGGAAGCCGTCCGAAGGAGCCGAGGGAGCCGTGCCGGTCACTTGGTCACCGGCTCCAGGACCTCCCGGCCGCCCAGGTACGGGCGCAGCACCTCGGGCACGCGCACCGAGCCGTCGGCCTGCTGGTGGTTCTCCAGGATCGCCACGATCGTGCGCGGGACGGCGCACAGCGTGCCGTTCAGGGTGGCCAGCGGGCGGACCTGCTTGCCCTCGCGGACACGGATCGACAGGCGGCGGGACTGGAACTCGGTACAGTCCGAGGTCGAGGTCAGCTCGCGGTACTTGCCCTGCGTCGGGATCCACGCCTCGCAGTCGTACTTACGGGCGGCCGAGGAGCCCAGGTCGGCGCTCGCCACGTCGATCACCCGGTACGGCAGTTCCAGCGAGGTCAGCCACTGCTTCTCCCACTCCAGCAGGCGCTGGTGCTCGGCCTGAGAGTCCTCGGGGGTGACGTAGGAGAACATCTCGACCTTGTCGAACTGGTGCACGCGGAAGATGCCCCGGGTGTCCTTGCCGTGCGAACCGGCCTCGCGGCGGAAGCAGGGCGAGAAGCCCGCGTAGCGCAGGGGGAGGCGGTCGGCGTCGAGGATCTCGTCCATGTGGTACGCCGCGAGCGGCACCTCGGACGTGCCGACCAGGTAGAGGTCGTCGTCGGCGAGGTGGTAGACGTCCTGGGCGGCCTGGCCGAGGAAGCCCGTGCCCGCCATGGACTGCGGGCGGACCAGGGCCGGGGTCAGCATCGGCGTGAAGCCGGCCGCGGTGGCCTGGGCCATCGCCGCGTTCACCAGGGCGAGCTCCAGGAGGGCGCCCACGCCCGTCAGGAAGTAGAAGCGCGAGCCGGAGACCTTCGCGCCGCGCTCGACGTCGATCGCGCCGAGGATCTGGCCGAGCTCCAGGTGGTCCCTGGGCTCGAAGCCCTCGGCGGCGAAGTCGCGGATGGTGCCGTGCTTCTCGAGCGTGACGAAGTCCTCCTCGCCGCCCACGGGCACGTCCGGGTGGACGAGGTTGCCGAGGCGGAGGAGCAGCTCCTGGGTCTCGGTCGCCGCAGCGTCGCGGTCCGTGTCGGCCGCCTTGACGTCGGCGGCGAGCTGGCCCGCCTTCTTCAGCAGCTCGGCCTTCTCGTCCCCGCTCGCCTTGGGGATGAGCTTGCCGAGCGCCTTCTGCTCGGCGCGCAGCTCGTCGAAGCGGACGCCGGACGACCTGCGCCGCTCGTCGGCGGACAGGAGGGAGTCGACGAGCGCGACGTCCTCTCCACGGGCGCGCTGCGATGCGCGCACACGGTCGGGGTCCTCACGGAGCAGGCGAAGGTCAATCACGCGCCCAAGGCTACCGGTGTGGGGTGACCGCCCACGACTCACTATTCCGGTGGCGTCTTACGTACCGCTATGGGTGGATTGCGCATCGTGTCAATAGAGAGCGGGCCTCTCCCCGGAACGAGGCATGCTGAGGGTGCCGCCTTGACTCGAATCCCTTGTGCGGGAAGGGACTTGGGACTCGGTTGTCCACAGGGGCCCTCGCGTGCCGGAAAGTTATCCACAGGCTGTGTGGAAGATCTGTGGACTTCGGAATTGATCACTCCGGAAGGCTCGATCACTCCTGAGAATTCCCGATGCAAGACCGTCTTATCCTCACTTTCGAGTGGATATGGGTCACCCTGAAGGGTTACGCAAGGGAAAACGATGGACGAAGGGCGACCTGGCCGTCGATGGACCCATCAGGGACCCGTAGGGCGATTTGTCGACTGACTCATGCTTCGTTGTCGACTTGTCCCCAGGTCGAGAAGCGGACCTGTGGATAACTTCTGTGGATAACGACAATCAGCAGGTACGACCGACCTGAGGCGCCCTGACGACGGCCCGGATGCGCCCCGGAAGCGCCTTGAAGACGCCCTGGAGACGGCCTAGAACCGGCCGTCCTGGCACCGCGCCACCCAGTCCGCCGCCGCCACGAACTCGTCGTCGGACGTCCCGAGCCGCGGCGGCTGGACCTCCTCCGGCCGCATGCCCGCGCGCGGGTACGAGCCGAGGTAGCGCACCTGGAGGCAGATCCGCTTCAGGCCCATCAGGGCCTCGGCCACCCGGCGGTCGGAGATGTGGCCCTCGGCGTCGATGCAGAAGCAGTAGTTGCCGATGCCCGCGCCCGTGGGCCGGGACTGGAGCAGCATCAGGTTGATCCCGCGGGTGGCGAACTCGCCGAGCAGGTCGCGCAGACCGCCGGGGTGGTCGTCGCGCTGCCACAGCACGACGGAGGTCTTGTCGGCGCCGGTCGGCGCCGCGGGCCGGGCGGGCCGGCCGACCAGCACGAATCGTGTCTGGGCGTTCTCCGCGTCGTGGATCCCGGTCTCCAGGGCCTCAAGGCCGTAGCGGGCGGCCGCGAACTCACCGGCGAAGGCGGCGTCGTACTGACCCTCCTGGACCAGCCGGGCGGCGTCCGCGTTCGAGGCGGCCGACTCCCAGTGCACGTCCGGAAGGTGCTTCTTCAGCCAGTTGCGCACCTGCGGTTGGGCGGCCGGGTGGGCGGAGACGGTCTTGATGTCCGACAGCTTCGTGCCGGGGCGGACGAGCAGGGCGAAGGTGATGGAGAGCAGCACCTCGCGGTAGATCATCAGCGGGGCGCCGGCGACCAGCTCGTCGAGGGTGGTGGTGATGCCGCCCTCGACGGAGTTCTCGATCGGCACGAACGCGGCCTCGGCCTCGCCGGCGCGTACCGCGTCGAGCGCGGACTGGACGGACACGTACGGGATGAGCTCCCGGGTGGCGGCCTCGGGAAGCGTACGCAGGGCGACTTCGGTGAAGGTGCCCTCGGGGCCGAGATACGCATAGCTCGCTGGCATGATCTCACCCTAATGGGCTCGCGGAAGCGCTATCCCCCACAAGCCCGCCCAGAGCTGAACTGTCACCCCTCCAGCAACTTCTGCCCCACATACTCGCCCTGGGCGGCCCCACCGGGCACGGCGAACAGCCCGCTCGACTCGTGCCGGATGAACTCCGACAGGGCGTCGCCGCGGTCGAGCTTGCGCTGCACCGGCACGAAGCCGCGCAGCGGATCGGCCTGCCAGCAGATGAAGAGCAGGCCCGCGTCGGGCACTCCGTCGGCGTCGATGCCGTCGTGGAAGGAGAACGGGCGGCGGAGCATCGCCGCGCCGCCGTTCTGGTCGGGTCGGGTGATCCGGGCGTGGGCGTTGATCGGGACCACGAGGTTGCCCTTGGCGTCCGTCTTCTCCAGGTCCATCGCCGTGGTCTCGGTGCCCCCGGACAGCGCCGCCCCGTCGGACTTGCGGCGCCCGATGACGTCCTCCTGCGCCGTGACCGAGAGCTTCTCCCAGTCGTCGAGGAGCATGCGGATCCGGCGTACGACGGCGTAGGAGCCGTTCGCCATCCAGGCTGGTTCGCCCTTCTCCGGGACGAAGACACGCTGGTCGAAGTCGGCCTCGCTCGGTTTCGGGTTGCGGGTGCCGTCGATCTGGCCCATCAGGTTGCGGGCCGTCATGGGGTGGGCGGTGGCGCCGGGCGAGCGGTTGAAGCCGTTCATCTGCCATCGGACCTTGGCGGCCCGGCCCGCGTCCTTCTGGATCGCGCGCAGGGCGTGGAAGGCGACCAGGGCGTCGTCGGCGCCGATCTGCACCCACAGGTCGCCGTTGCTGCGGTTCTTGTCGAGGTGGTCGGAGGAGAACTCGGGCAGTGGGTCCAAGGCGACCGGACGCTGCTTCTCCAGGCCCGTCCTGGCGAAGAAGCTGTGACCGAAGCCGAAGGTGATCGTCAGGGACGAGGGCCCGGCGTCGCGGGCCACGTCGGTGTCGTCGTGGGCACTCGGGTCGCCCGCCATCAGGCGCCGGGCCGTCTCCGACCAGCGGCGGAGCATGGCGGCGGCTTCCTTGCGGCCCGCGCCAGCGGCCAGGTCGAAGGCGATGAGATGGCCGCGGGCCTGGAGGCCCTCGGTGATGCCGGGCTGATGTTTCCCGTGAAACATCTCCCGGTCGGTGCCGAGGGAGGTGAGCGGAGCCGCCGCCTCGGAGGGGGCGGCGGCATAACCCCCGGCGGCGCCCGCCGTGCCGAGCACGAGCCCGGTGGCACCGGCGGTGGCGAGCAGCCGCCGGCGGGAGACGCCCTCCTGGGCAGAGGCCGCTTCCGTCTTACCCGGAACGGTGCCGGGGGTACGGGCCTCCGGGATGGACTGGTCAGGCATGGTCGTTTCAGCCGATCTGCGCGTTCTTGGAGACGGTCACCTCGTCGATGTCGGAGGTCCGCACGGTCACGTCGACCTGCCAGTCGCCTGCCATGGGGATCTGCACTCCGGTCGCCGACCAGTGTCCGGTAGCGATGTGGTCGGGGACGACGGGCAGGGGCCCGATGTCCTTGGCTTCGAGGGTGAACTCGACCTTCACTTCGGGGATGTCGAAGGCCCGGCCGTTGGGCCGCTCCACGTAGACGTGCATCTCGTTGCTGCCCACGCGTGCGGGGTCGAGGTCGATCGTGGCGATGCCCTTGCCGTCCTTGCCGCCGGTGTCGAACGGCATGTTCAGGGTCAGCGCCCCGGATGCGCCCGCGTCGGCGGAGGCGGACGCGGAGGACGAGGCGGCCGCCTGGGCCTCCTGCTCCGTGCGTCCCGGCTCGGTCTGCGTCAGCACGGTGGTGACGGCGAGCAGGACGACGGCGATGCCGGCCTCGGCCAGCACGGAGCGGCGCAGGCCGAAGCGGTTCGGGTCCGCGTCCCGCAGCCGTTTCTGCCGGGCGGCGTCCCGAGCGGCCCGCTGCCGGGCGAGCTGGGCGGCGCGCTCGGCGTCGGCGGGCTCGGCGCCGGTGGGCTCGATGCCGGTGGGCTCGATGCCGATGGGCTCGGACTCAGGCTGCTCGTCGGGGTCGGTGCCCGTGCCGGCGCTCCCGCCCGCGCCCGTGCCGGACCTGCTCTCGCCGGAGGCATCGGTGTCCGTGCCGCCGGACGCCTCGGCCCCCGCACCGACCCGCGCCTTCTCCCGATCCGCCGACGCCGGAACCGTCTCCGCCAGCCGACCCGTCCACCGGCGCGAAATCCACGCGACGCCGACCAGGACGGCCACCAGGGCGATCTTGGCCAGGAGGAGCTGGCCGTAGCGGGTGTCGGTGAAGGCGGACCAGGAGCCGAGCTGGCGCCAGGACTGGTACGTGCCGGTCGCGATCAGCGCGAGAACGCTGCCGAAGGCGAGGCGGGAGTAACGGCGTACGGCCGAGGCGTCGACCGGCGTGTCGGCGGGCGCCCGGTACAGGGCGACCAGCAGCGCGCCCAGTCCGCCCAGCCAGGCGGCGACGGCCAGGAGATGGAGCACGTCGACCGGCATGGCGATGCCCGCCTGGAGCCCGACCGAGGCGTGCTCGGACATCGCCCAGCTCGCGGCGAGCCCGGCCGCCACGACGACCCCGCCGATCGAGAGCCCGAAGGCGAGGTCCCGCTTCTCCTGGGCGTCCTCGCTCGCATCCGGCTGTCGGCGCAGAGGGCCGTCGTCCAGGGTGGTGGGCGACGGACGGGCGTAGGCCCCGAACAGCACGGCGACGAACAGCGCCGCCGCCGCCAGCAGCAGCAGCCGGGACACCAGGGCCGCGCCGGTCTTGGTCTGCAGCACCTGCCCGAGCAGGGACAGGTCGAAGACGTCGGCGACCTTCCCGGATCCCGTGAAGGAGCCGCGCAGGAGCAGCAGGGCGAGGGTCGCCGCGGTGAGCGCGACCCACCCGGAGACGACGAACCGCTGGACCGGCCGCACCCCGGAACCGCGCGGCCAGCACGCGAGCACGAAGGCGGCGCCGCCGGCCAGCACGATGAACCCGGCGTACGACACGTACCGCCCGAAGCCGTACAGCCAGCCGACCACCCCGTCGTCCGTCGACTGCCCGGACACCGACACGGACGTCTTGGAGGGGGCGCCGATGGAGAAGGTGTAGGCGCCGGCGACGGGGTGGCTGTCCGCCGACACGACCTGGTAGGCCACCGTGTACGTGCCGTCGGGCAGACCGGAGTGCAGCCGCACGGCGTACGTCGTGCCGCTGACGTTGGACGGCTCGCCCGTGTCGACGCGCTTGCCCTCGGGGTCGAGCACGCGCAGCGAGTCGTCGGAGAGCGCGACCTGCTCGGAGAAGGTGAGCGAGATTCGGGACGGGGCCTTGTCGACCACCGCCCCCTGCCCGGGGTCGCTGCCGGTCACCGCGGCGTGCGCGGACGCCGGACCGGCTCCGGCGAGGAGTGCGCAGGTCGCGGCCAGGAAAAGCAGCACCAGGATCCGGACGCGGGGGGCGATGGTCTGCGTCACAGTGGTCCCTCCCTCAGTGTCCGGTCTTGGGGGTGTAGGTCGCGGGCTTCACCGGCATCTCGACCTTGACGGGGTCGGAGTGGGCGAAGTGCAGTTCTACGGAGACCGTCTGGCCTTCCTTCGGCTTGCGCGTCAGCTGCTCGAACATCAGGTGGTCGCCGCCGCTCTTCAGCGCCAGTTGTCCGTGTGCCGGGATCTTCAGGCTCTTGACCTCCTGCATCGCCCCGTCGACGGTCTTGTGCACGGTGACCTGCCCGATGTCGCTGGTGACCTCGGTCAGCTCGTCGGCGGCACCGCCTTTGTTGGTGACGGTGACGAAGCCGGCCGCCATGTCGTCGGACACCGGCTGCGGCATGTACGCGGAACCGGCGGAGAGTTCCGCCGCTCCGCCCGAGGCGCCGGAGTCCGCGGAGCCCGAGTCCGAGCCGCCGCAGCCCGCCAGGGCGAGTGCCCCGGCTATGGCGAGGGCCGCCGGGCCGAGTCGCCGCCTCACGGGTTATCCCCCTTGGCGATCTTGGGGAGGTCCTTGGTGTAGTCGTCGACGGTTGCGTCCTCGCCGTAGAGCACATAGCCGCCGTCGGTCTTCGGCGAGAACGCGATGACCTGGGTGCCGTGCTCGGAGACGAGCTTGCCGTTCTTGTCCTTTGTCGTCGGCTCGATGGAGATGCCGAGGGTGCGGGCGCCGGCCTGGATGGTCGCGAAGTCGCCCGTGAGGCCGACGAAGGTGGGGTCGATGCCCTTGAGCCACTTGCCGAGCTCGGCCGAGGTGTCCCGCTCGGGGTCGGTGGTGACGAACACCACGCGCAGTTCGTCCTGCTCGGCCTTGGGCAACTGCTTCTTGGCGACGGCGATGTTGTTCATCGTCAGGGGGCAGACGTCGGGGCAGTGGGTGTAGCCGAAGTAGACCAGCGTGGGCTTGCCCTCGGTCTCCTTGCGGAGGTCGTACTTCTTGCCCTGCGTGTCGGTGAGGACCAGGTCCGGCTTCTCGAAGGGCTTGTCGAGGACCGTTGCGGCCTGGTCGGTGCCGGCCTCCTCCGACACCACGGCGACGGGCTTGTTGCTGTCGTCGCCGCTGCCGCAGGCGGTCAGGGTCAGGGAGGCGGCGGCAAGCAGAGCGGCCGCGGCGAAGGTCTTGGTGCGCATTGGAAAATGTCCCAGATGTCGGTGACCCGGCGCGCACCGGGGTGTCCCGCCCGGGGGCGGTGACCCCGGTGCGCGCCAGGCAACGGAAGCAGCGTCAGGCGTTGGTACGCCGACGCCCGGCGAGAACGCCGTAGGCGACACCCGCCGCGCCGACCACGATGCCGACGATGCCCAGGACGCGGGCGGTGGTGTCGGTGGCGTCGGAGGAGCCGGAGTCGGAGGCGGAGGCGGCGGTTTCGGTGGAGGCCTTCTCGGCCGACTTGGCGTCGGAGCCCTCGTCGGCCGACGAGTCGTGGTGCCCGTCCTCGGAGGCGGCGGACAGCTCCAGTACCGGGGCCGGGTTGTCGGGCTCGTCCTGGCCCTCCTGCGGCACCTCGATCCAGCGGACGACCTCCTTGTTGGAGTACGTCTGCAGGGCCTTGAAGACCAGCCGGTCGGTGTCCTCGGGCAGCTGGCCGACGGAGAGCGGGAACTTCTCGAAGTAGCCGGGCTCGATGCCCTTGCCGTCGGCGGTCCAGGTGACCTTGGTGACGGCCTCGGTGATCTTCTTGCCGTGCATCTCGAGCGGCTTGTCCAGCTTGGACTTGGTGACCTCGATCTTCCAGCCGGGCATCGGCTCCGGCATCACCGAGGACAGCGGGTGGTCGGTCGGGAAGGTGACCTCGAGCTTGGTGGTCGAGGCGTTGTCGCGCTCGTTGGGGACCTTGAAGTCCACGACCGCGTAACCGCCCTTGGCGGCTGTGCCCTCGGGCTGCACGCTGACGTGCGCGAAGGCGGGGGAGGACAGGGCGAGAACGGTGACACCGGCGGCGGCACCGGCCGCGGTGATACGGGAAGCCTTCATGGAAGGAAGCACTCCGCTGTGAGTCGGGTCGGGATGAGGAAGAGGGATGCGCGCGCGTGCCGCACGACGGCGTCCCTCCTCCGGGGCATCCCGGAAACCCGGAGGCTCCGAGGAGCCGGGGTCCGAGGAAGCGCAGTGGTGGTGGTCGCGTCGCGTCAGGCGGCGAGGGCGAGCGCGGCTGCGGAAGCCGTGACCGTCGGCGGGCCGCGCCGGATCACCGTGTGCTGCAGCTCGGTGGTACGGGGCATCGGCGGCGCGGGCCGCGTGGCGTGCGCGGGCCGCGGACGTGCCTCAGGTGCTTCCGGAAGCCCGGCGCTCAGGGCGGGCACCAGTGCGAGCGCGGCCCGCAGAGAGCGCACGAGCGCCCCCTCGGCGACACCTTGCGCCGACAGTTCGGCGAGCCGCAGCAGCGCCAGGTCGCCGCGGCGCAGCAGCCAGCCGGCGGCGAGCGCCGCGAGGACGTGGCCGAGCAGCATCGGCAGGGACGGCCACAGCGAGGCCGACGACCCGGGTACGGCATCCGCGGGCAGGTGCGTGTGCGCCCCCGTGGCGGGCTGGATCCGGGCGTCGGTGAGGATCTTGTGGGCCTGCGCCGGGCTGATCGCCGCCGCCGTCGTGCCGCACACGAACCGCGCGGCCTGCTGCACCAGCGCGGCATCGCTCACGCCCGCCGGCACCGAGGCCGTGGCGGCGGCCGTACCGTGCTGGCCGAGGCCGAACAAGGTGTGCAGCACTGTCTGGCCAGCGGCGAGCAGCGCCGCGATCCCCGCCAGCGAGCGCACCCGCCCGGCGAGGGGAGCCACCACGACGCCCACTCCGAGGAACCCGGCGCCCAGCGTCCACAGCGGGATCCCGTCGCAGGAGGCGAGCGCGTGACCTGCCCCGGCCAGCACGACGCAGACCGCGGCGAACACCGCGGCCCGCAGAATCCGGAGCGTGGGTCCGGAGCGCGTCGCGCACGCGTGGGGGGCAGACATGGCGGGCTCATCATCGCACTGGCCCCGCGAGCCCTGTACGCCAGGTCCGCAAGATGCCGTACGACAGGAAGGTCACCCTCTGATCCCGCACGTCCCGGGATGCGCCCCTTCTCGCACCCCGATGCCCCGATATCCACCCTCATATACACCGATCAGGACCAGTGCGCATCCGCCGTATGGGCGGCATCACGTCAACTTCGCGCTTACGCGAGGGGACTGGGGGCAATACGTAACGGTATGTCGAGCCGCGGCCAGGAGGCTGGAGCATGAGCATCTGGTGGTCACTCCATCTGCGGCGCGAAGCTGCGAGCGTGCCACTCGCCCGGCGCCTACTGATCGGCACGATGGAGACCGCGGGCGTGGACCCCGACATCTCCTACGACCTCTCCGTCGCCCTCAGCGAGGCCTGCGCGAACGCCGTGGAGCACGGCGGGGAGACAGGGTGCGACCCTGGCTCGGAGGCGTACCGGGTCACCGCGTATCTCGACGGCGAGAAGTGCAGGATCGAGGTCGCCGACGCGGGGCCGGGCTTCCCCGGGCCCTCCGTCGGCCGGTCCCGGCCGCAGATCCGGCCCGCCCACTCCGACGCGGAGCACGGCAGGGGGCTGTGTCTCATCGAGGAACTCGCCGACCACGTCCAGATCGGCAACAAGCCGGGCAGGGGCGGAGCCGTGGTGAGCTTCGACAAGGTCCTGAAGTGGCGTGAGAACGCACCGCTGATGGCCGTGTGACCTCCCCGCCCGGGCGGTGTTTCACGTGAAACACCGCCCGATAGCGGCCGCTTTACAGCGCTCCCCAGTCCAGCGTCGTCCGCGCCAGTCCCGCCACCTCCGTCAGCAGCGCCAGCCGAGCCGCGCGGACCGCCGGGTCGGGGTCCATCACCAGCACCTCGTCGAAGAAGGTGCCGATCGCGTCGACCAGCGGGGCGGAGACCTCGATCAGCGCCCCGAGATCGTCCTCGCGTCCCTGCAGGGCCTCGCGTACCTCCTGCGCACTCTCGGCGAGACGCAGTTCGGCGGGCGCGGTCAGCAGGGACGGATCCGCCGCCTCGACCCCGCCCTCGGGCAGGATCCGCACCACCCGCTGGAACGCGGCAGCCAGCGCCTCGAAGGCTTCGCTCCCGACATGCCGTTCCAGCGTGGCCAGCGTGCGGTCCCCGTGCGCGGGGCGGTCGGCCCACACCAGGACGGCCTGCACGAGCCGGTGCTCGTGCCCGGCGTCCGTGAGCTGCTGCTCATAGCGCCGGGTGATCAGCTCGGCGGCCTCCGCGACTCGCTCGGCGGGCACCTCGACGCCCTGCGCGGCATACCGTACGGCCGCCGCGCGCAGCCCCTCGCTCACCCGCACCCCGGCCACGGCGGGCAGACTCCGCAACACGTTGAGCAGCCCGATCGCGGCCCGGCGGACCCCGTACGGGTCGGAACTGCCGGTCGGCGCGGCACCGATCACGAACATGCCCGTCACCAGGTCGAACCGGTCGGCGAGCGAGAGCACGGCACCCGCGTCCCCGGCCGGCAGGGTGCCACCGGCGGAACGCGGCAACTCCATCTCGGCCAGGGCCTGGGCGACCTCGGCGGACTCCCCGGCCCGGCGCGCGTACTCCTCAGCCATCACTCCGGCCAGGCCGGAGAACTCGATCACCATCTGCGAGGCCAGATCGAACTTCGCCAGCGCACCGGCCCGCCGCACGACCCCCACCGCCTCCTCCGGAAGCCCGGCCCGCCCGGCCAGGTCGACGGCGAGGGAGGCGAGCCGGTCGGCACGGTCGGCGACCGTACCGAGCCGGTCCTCGAAGGTCAGCTTGTCCAGCCGCCGCCGGAACTCCTCCGGCGCCACCTTCAGATCCGCCCGCCAGAAGAACGCGGCGTCCTCGTACCGGGCCCGCAGCACCGCCTCGTTGCCCGCCCGCACCACGTCGTCGTCGCACAGGGCGTTGGCGAACGTCACGAAGTGCGGCATGAGCCGCTCGCCGTCCAGCACCGGCAGATAGCGCTGGTGCTTGCGCATCACCGTGGTCAGGACGCTCGCGGGCAATTCGAGATAGCGCTCGTCGAACGAACCGCGTACGGCGTAGGGGAACTCCAGGATGTCGGTGATCTCGTCGATCAGCCCGGACTGGCCCTCCACATCGATGCGCCCGCCCACCTCGGCCGCCGCCTCCAGGGCGCCGCGCACCACCGCCCCGCGCCGGGCGTCCCGGTCGAGCAGGATGCCGTGCATGTGAAGGAAGTGCGGGTAGCCCTCGGCGGAGGTCACCCGGACCTCCGGGTAGGGGGCCTGGCGCTGCACCCGGGTCGTGTCGCCCGAGGCGAGCGAGGAGACCACCACGGGCAGGGGAGTGCGGCCCAGCAGCGCGAGCAGCCAGCGCACGGGACGCGAGAACGCCAGACCCGGGTCGCTCCACCGCATGTTGCGTCCGGCCCGCAGTCCGGACACGACCTCGGCCAGCAGCTCGCTGAGCACCTCGACGGCCGGACGCCCCTCCTCGTGCCGGGTGACCGCCACGTGCTCGACCCCGTTGACCTCGACGACCCGCACATCGGCCGGTTCGGCCCCCTGACTGCGGGCGAAGCCCAGCAGCGCGGGCGTCGGAGCACCGTCCTTGTAGGCGGCGGCGACCTTGGGCCCGCGCACGGTCCGCATCGTGTCCCGCTCGCGCGGCTGCACGCCGTCGACGGTGATCACGATCCGGCGCGGTGTGGCCATCACGGTGATCACCCCGTGCCCCAGCCGCGTCTCGGCCAGCTTGGCGGTGACCGACGCGCGCACCGCCTCGGTGGTGGCGGGGACGTCGGCGTACGGGAGTTCCTCCACACCGATCTCGAACAGCAGCGTCTCGGCACCGGGCACCTTGGGCAGCCGTGCCCGCTCGGCCGGGGCCGGGGCGAGTGCCACCCCGAGCGGATGCTCCAGCGCGGCCCGCCGTCGCTCCCACAGCTTCGCCGACTCGTGCGTCAGCCCGCGCATCAGCGAGAACGCCTTGGCCCGCTCCGTCGTGCTGATCGCGCCGCGCGCGTCGAGCACGTTGAAGGTGTGGCTGCACTTCAGCACGTACGTGTACGCCGGAACCGGCAATTCGAGGTCGAGCAGGCGCCGGGCCTCGGCCGCGTACGACTCGAACAGCCGGTGGTTGGTGTCGATGTCAGCGTCGTCGAGGTAGTAGCGGCTCATCTCGTACTCGTTCTGCCCGAACACCTCGCCGTACGTGATGCCCGGCGCGTACACGATGTCCTTGAAGTGGGACACGCCCTGCAGGTTCATCAGAATGCGTTCGAGGCCGTACGTGATCTCCACCGACACCGGGTCCAGGGCGACACCGCCGACCTGCTGGAAGTAGGTGAACTGGGTGATCTCCATGCCGTCCAGCCAGACCTCCCAGCCCAGCCCCCAGGCGCCGAGCGCGGGTGAGGCCCAGTTGTCCTCGACGAACCGCACGTCATGCGCGTTCAGATCGACACCGAGCGCCCTCAGGCTGCCCAGGTACAGTTCCTGCGGGTTGCCCGGGTCGGGCTTGAGGATGACCTGGAACTGGGTGTGGGTCTGGAGCCGGTTGGGATTCTCGCCGTAGCGCGAGTCGTCCGGCCGCACGCTCGGCTCCACGTAGGCGACGCTCCACGGCTCGGGACCGATCACCCGCAGAGCCGTGGCCGGGTTGGCCGTACCGGCCCCGACCTCGGTGTTCAGCGGCTGCGTGATCATGCAGCCGTTGTCGCTCCAGTACTTCTGCAGGGTGAGGATGGCGTCCTGCATGGTCAGCGCCGTCTGGACGTTTTTCATGGTGATCGCGCCTGTTCCCCGAGTCGGCCCGGCAAGGTCGGCCATGATCTCACACGTCAACTACCGCTGACCTGGTGTTCTTTGACCGACCGGTCGGACGCTTCCCGCCCGCCCACAGCAGGCGCACAGCCCGTCCTCATACCCCTGACGGGTGGCGCCCCCAGATTCCCGGCCCCATGACGGGAACGCATCACGGGAACGGCCACGAGGACGAGGCACTCGCCCGGGCCGCCGTCGGCGCATTGGTCGACCAGCTGGCCCTGGCCCCCAAGCCGGGTCTGTCCGACCCGCGCGACCTGACGGCCCGGGCCATCCGCCGGGACCACCGCGCCCTGCGCTGGTCGGCCAGGGCGCTGCTCCCCGGTCTCACGGCGATGGCCGCCGCGGCCCGCCGCCCGGGCGAGCCCAGCGCCCGGCTCCGCGCGGAACACACGGTAGCTCTGGCGGGCGGCGGCCACCGGGCGCCCTGTGGACGCTGGGCCTGTTGGTGGTCCTCGGGCGCGCGGCGGCGGCACTGCTGCCGGGAGCCGGCCCGGCCGACACCACGGCGCTGGCCTAACAGCTCGCGGCCCACCCGGACCGCCGCGCCCTGCGCCGCCCCTCCCGCGGCTCCACGATGTCGGCCCGCTACGGCGCGGCCGGCGCCAGAGGGGAGGCCAGGGCCGGATTCCCTCATGTCCGCCGCGCCCTGACCGCTCTCACCACGGCCCGCGCTCAGGGCGCCGCAGAACCCCAGGCCCGCCTGGACGCCCCGCTGAATCTCAGCCCTTGACGGAGGCCATCCAGGCCTCGACCTCTTCGGACCGGCGAGGCAGCGCCGCACTCAGGTTCCGGTTGCCGTCCTCGGTGACCAGGATGTCGTCCTCGATCCGCACACCGATGCCCCGGTACTGCTCCGGCACGGTCAGATCGTCCGCCTGGAAGTACAGCCCCGGCTCCACGGTCAGGCACATCCCCGGCTCGAGCACGCCGTCCACGTACGCCTCGACGCGCGCCGCCGCACAGTCGTGCACGTCCATGCCCAGCATGTGTCCCGTCCCGTGCAGCGTCCACCGCCGCTGGAGCCCCAGCTCCAGCACCCGCTCGACCGGACCCTCGACGAGCCCCCACTCGACGAGCTTCTCGGTCAGCACCCGCTGCGCGGCGTCATGGAAGTCCCGGTACTTCGCGCCCGGCTTCACCGCCGCGATCCCGGCCTCCTGGGCCTCGTACACGGCGTCGTAGATCTTGCGCTGGATCTCGCTGAACCGCCCGTTGACCGGCAGCGTCCGCGTCACGTCGGCCGTGTAGTACGTGTGCGTCTCGACGCCCGCGTCGAGCAGCAGCAGGTCGCCCGACCGCACGGGCCCGTCGTTGCGCACCCAGTGCAGCGTGCAGGCGTGCGGTCCGGCCGCGGCGATCGTGCCGTAGCCGACGTCGTTGCCCTCGACGCGCGCGCGGAGGAAGAACGTGCCCTCGATGTACCGCTCGGAGGTCGCCTCGGCCTTGTCGAGGACCTTCACCACGTCCTCGAAGCCGCGGACGGTCGAGTCGACCGCCTTCTGCAGCTCGCCGATCTCGAACCCGTCCTTGACCAGGCGCGCCTCGGAGAGGAAGACCCGCAGCTCCTCGTCGCGCTCGGCGGTGACCTTGTCGGTCAGCGCGGCCTCGATGCCGGCGTCGTACCCGCGCACGACCCGCACCGGCCCGGTGGCCTCGCGCAGCGCCCCGGACAGCTCGCGCACGTCGGAGGCGGGGATGCCGTACAGCTTCTCGGCCTCGGTGAGGGAGTGCCGGCGGCCGACCCACAGCTCGCCCTGGCCGTCCAGCCAGAACTCGCCGTTCTCCCGGTCGGACCGAGGCAGGAGGTAGATCGTCGCCTCGTGGCCCTTGCCCTCGGGCTCCAGGACCAGGACGCCGTCCTCGGTCTGGTTTCCGGTGAGGTAGGCGTACTCGACGGAGGCGCGGAAGGCGTACTCGGTGTCGTTCGAGCGGGTCTTCAGGTTGCCCGCCGGGATCACCAGACGCTCGCCCGGGAAGCGCGCCGACAGCGCGGCCCGGCGGGCGGCGGTCTCGGCGGCCTGGGGGACGGGGTCGAGGTCACGCAGCTCGGTGTCGGCCCAGCCGCTCTTCATGTTCTCGGCCAGCTCGTCGGACACGCCCGGGTACAGTCCGTTCTTCCGCTGCTTGATCGGCTCTTCGCTCTCTTCCGGGGTCGCCGGTGTGAGCTCCTCGGCCACGGTCATCCTCCTCGGTACGGCACTGGACCTCCTCCACTGTACGGCGGCGTGAAAGCGGGCCCAGGCCGATGACGAGGAGCGTTACTCGAAGCGCGCCGCCAGCACGACGACGTCCTCAGCGTCGTTCTCCCCCAGTCTCGAATGCGCTCGACCCGGAGGTGCCCCCCGGTCCAGCCCGTCCGGCAGCACGCTCCGCAGGACGTGGTCGGCGATCGCGCCGGGGTCGGTCCGCAGGGCCCGGGGCACCCCGGCCGCCGCCGCGTGCAGCCGGGCGAAGGCGCGGTCGGTGGCCTCGCCGGTGCGGTGCAGCAGACCGTCGGTGTAGAGCAGAACCGTCTCTCCGGGTTCGGCGAGGATCTCCACGCTCGGTGCTTCCCAGCAGGCGAGCATGCCGAGGGGGGCGGAGACCGAGGTCTCGACGAACTCCGTGCGGCGCTGTCCGATCAGCAGGGGCGGGCTGTGCCCGGCCCCCGCCAGCGTGATCTTGCGGGCGGCCGGTTCGCAGTAGCCGAACAGGGCGGTGGCCGAGCGGGCCGGTTCGGTCAGCCGCAGCAGCAGCTCCAGGTCGGACAGGACGGCGACCGGATCCTCCCCCTCCATCACGGCGTACGCGCGCAGGGACGCCCGCAGCCGCCCCATCGCGGCGACCGCGCTGGGCCCCGACCCGGTGACGGAGCCGACGGCGAGGCTGAGGGCGGCGTCGGGCAGCGGCAGCGCGTCGTACCAGTCGCCCCCGCCGCGCGGGCCGGTGCGGTGCCGGACGGCGAGCTGGACGCCGGCCACCCGGGGCAGCCGCGCGGGCAGCAGTTCGTCGGACATCGTCGCCATGGACGCGCGTGTGCGCTCCAGTTCCACGATCCGGGCCAGGTGCTCGGCGGCGTACCGGGCGTACAGGCCGGCGAGATGGCGCTGCCGCTCGCCCGGTTCGGCGGGCTCGTCGTAGAGCCAGACGGCGGCGCCGAGGCGGCCGGCGGCCTCGGTCGACAGGGGGAGGGCGTAGCTGGCGGCGTAGCCGAGGCGGGCGGCGACCTCGCGGTGGCGGGGGTGGAGCCCCTCCTCGGCGAACAGGTCGGGGTCGGCGATGCCGCCCTCGCCGCCCGGCAGCCCCTCGAGGATCCGCCCGTGGGACAGGGCGCTGCGCGGCACGGTCTCGATGTGGCCGAGGTCGGCGCGGGCCAGGCCCAGGCCGACGGTGGTGTCCGGGCCGAGTCCGTCGCCGGGTTCGAGGACGACCAGTCCGCGCCGGGCGCCGACGAGGGCGGCGCCGGCCCGCAGCGTTTCCTGGAGCGCCTCGTCGAGCGCGGCCGTGCGGGCCAGGCGTTCGGTCAGTTCGTGCAGCGTGGTGAGGTCGGAGACCCAGCCGGCGAGGCGGTCCTGCAGGATCGCGCCGGGTGGGACCGGGGGGTGTGCGGGGGCGGCCGGGGCGGCACCCGCCGCGACGGGCGCGACAGTGTGGGCGGGCGGCGGAACCGTTGAATCGATTCCAGCCACTTTCGGAGGGTGCGGAGCGTTCATGGCGTCCGGCCTTCCGACCGGCGCGTACTGCTCAAAAGCATCGCAAACCCCCATGTCATTCTGCGCCGCTAGCAGTGTCTCCACATGTACACGCACTCGTGAGGAGATGTCCAGCATTGTCCTGCTGGGATTCCTGGTGTCCGTGAGGTTCGAGGGAACAACTCTCCTTCCTCTTGCGGAAATGTGAATTTGGCTTAAAACTGCCGCAGTGGACGGCTTATTGCGGTCGACTGGGCTTGCTCGACGGAGCGTCACAACGGTCGTGATGGGTACGTACTCGGTGAAGGCCAGGGGTGGTTGGGAATCACCCGGAACCTGGTGACGGAACCGGGCGTCCTATCCACCGACGACCGTGCCCCATCCTCCCGTGGCGGAGGCGGAGAGAAATACGCGCGACGGCAAACGCCATACTTCGCCACCCCTACGCCAGGCCCGTGCTTTTGACACACGCAGTATGGGCGGGACGGCCGCGGAGGCAGCCCACGCTCGACCCATAGGGGTTCCCCTTGCTTCCAGCAGGGGTGTGATGCGCCAACAGGTACGCACAGTGAAGTGATCGACACATGTTGTGATGTGGACCACGGTGTTGCCAGGCGTGCAACGGAAAGGAACGAGCGCTCATGCGCGAGATCCTCGGAAGGCGACGCAGGCTCCTGTCTCAGCGCGGTGACGGGAGGCCTGAACTGATCGGCGCGGCGCTGACCTACGCGACGGAATGGCAGTGGCCCGTACTCCCGGGCGTGGCGGCGGACCCGCAGGGGCCGGGCCGCTGCGCCTGCCCCGACCCGGAGTGCACGGTGCCCGGCGCGCACCCCTTCGACCCCGGCCTCCTCGCGGCCACCACCGACGGGCGCATGGTCCGCTGGTGGTGGAGCAACCGGCCGACGGCGCCGATCGTCCTGGCCACCGGCGGCAAGGCCCCCTGCGCGGTCTCCCTGCCGGCCGTGCCGGCCGCCCGCGCCCTCGAGGCACTCGACCGCACGGGCATGCGGCTCGGCCCGGTCGTCGCCTCCTCCAGCCGGTGGGCGATCCTCGTGAAGCCGTACTCCATGGAGCAGCTCGGCGAACTGCTCTACGCCAAGGACTTCGTGCCCGGCTCCCTCCGCTTCCACGGCGAGGGCGGCTACCTGGCCCTGCCTCCGTCGGAGACGGGCCAGGGCGAGATCCGCTGGGAGCGGGCACCGCTGCCCGGCTCCGCCTCACCGTGGGTGCCCGATGTCGAGGCCGTGGTGGACGCCGTGGTCGACGTGCTCACTCGTACGGGTGTGAGCGCGCCCGAGTTCTAGGACCGTAGGGCGCGCCGAGCCCGGCGCCCGCCCCGGGGCGTTATGTTCCGGGGCCATGCGGCGTCATGCCCGGGGTCGTTCCCGGGACCCCCGAAAGACCAGACTGCTCGCCCTCGCGGGCGTCGTGACGGCGTGCGCGGTCGCACTGCCACTGGCGGTGGCGGCCGCGGGGGCCGTGCGGTCCGAGGGTTCCGCGGGTGCGGTGGACGGTGCCGGCGCGCGCACGTCCGCTTCGAGCGCCGGCGACAAGGCGCCCGGCGTGCCCGGGCTCGGCCGGGGCCCGGCTGCCGCCGTGCGCTGCGGGCCCGAGCTCTCCTCCCCCGACGGCATCGAGGCGCAGACCTGTGTCGTGACGCAGGGTGCGGGCACCTGGGGACGGACCTACTACCGCAACGCGACCGGCGAGGCGCTGGACGCCGTCCTCAGCCTGATGGGGCCCGGCGACCGGACCGTGCGGATGACGTGCGCGGTGGGTGCCGGGGACGAGCTGGGGACGTGCGAGACACCCCGGGAGCCGACGCGGGGGAATCCGGCGGCCTACACGGCGGTCACGGAGTTCGCCCGGCGGGGCGGGCAGGGCCCGCTGCTGCTGCGCTCGGGAAGCAACTCACCTGCCTGGACGGGCAGTTGACGATCGGCTGCGCCGTGTGAAGGCACGCGAGCATGAAAAGACCCGGTTGCTGGCGACGGGGGATGCACCAGCAACCGGGCTACAGGAACGGTAACAAGAGATCGGCGGTTCGCAAATTCGATCTCGCCTTTCCGGTCACCGACTGGCTTGTCCCCGAAGGGAGTTGTGATGTGTCCCCGGTGTGGCGGACTGGCGGCGGTCGGCCGGCCGGGTGATCGCCGGCCGGCCCCCGCGACAGCCGTCAGCTCAGCGTGACCTGCCGGTTGGTGAGACCGCCCCGCGCGCGGCGCTCGTCCGCCGTGAGCGGCGCGTCCGTGGCCAGGGCGGCGGCGAGGCGCTCGGCGAACTCCGCCGCGGGCTTCTCCACGTCGTCGGCCGTGACCCCGCTCGGCAGGTCCCACACCGGCACCGTGAGCCCGTGAGCGCGGAAGGAGCCCACCAGGCGGGTGCCCTCGCCGAGGCTGGAGCGGCCCGCGGCGTGCAGCCGCGCGAGAGCGTCCAGAAGCTGCTCCTCGGCGTGCGGCATGACCCACCGCAGATGGTTCTTCTCCGGCGTCTCGCACCAGTACGCGGCGTCCACGCCCTGGAGCTTGACGGTCGGGATGGCCGCGGCGTTGGCCCGCTCCAGGGAGGCGGCCACCTCCGGTGTGGCGTTCTCCGCGTCGGGGACCCAGAACTCGAAGCCGCTGTGCACTTCTGGCTCGAACGCGCCCTCCGGGTCGAGCAGATCCTGCAGCCGCGGGCTGTCGGACGGGGCGCGGCGGCCCTGCACGGGCGTGCCCGGCTGGGCCTCCAGGGCGCGCTGGAGGGTGTCGGCGAGGTCGCGGCTGATGTCGCCCGAGGAGGTGTCGTTCTGCAGGCCGAGCAGGACCGAGCCGTCGTCGCGGCGCAGGGCGGGCCAGGCCATCGGCAGGACCGTGGCCAGCGTGACCGCCGGGACGCCCTCGGGCAGGCCGTCCTTGAGCGTCAGCCCGACCGTCGCCGCGGGCACCAGCTCGCGCAGAGCGACCCAGTCGCACTCGCCGGGCAGGCCCTCGAAGGGGCGGTGCACCAGCTCGGTCGCGGCGTGGGAGGCGGCCCGGCCGTGACAGGCCTTGTAGCGGCGGCCGCTGCCGCAGGGGCAGGGCTCGCGGGCGCCGACGACCGGGACCTCGCCGTCCGTGATCTGCGGGCGCTTGGCCTTCGTCTGGGGTCGCTTCTTGGCCATCGATGGGTCTCCCGGTTACGGCTCGTCTCGTACGTCGCGAGCCTAGCCGTTCGTGCCCCGGCCCACGGGGTCCTGTGGACAACACCCGGTCCGTCGCGCGTCCCGGGCCCGGTCCATGTCACCGGAGGGGTCCGGTTCCTGTCACGGGAGGCGTCCGGCGCCCGGCCCATGGCACGGGTGTCACGCGGCACTCCGTCTCCCCGTCGGTGACTGGCCGCTGCCGATAAGGCCGGTCCGGCGCCTGTTCCACGTCTTCGAAGGCGTCCGGCGCTCGGTTCACGTGACCGGAGGCGTCCGGCGGCCGGTCCATGTCATCGGAGGGGTCCGGCGTTCAGTCCATGTCGTCGAAGGCGTCCGCGAAGTCCAGCCCGGGTATCCGGGACACCGGCGGGGCCGTGACACGGGCCGCGAAGTCGTCGCGGCGGTGGCCGGCGTCCGGGTCGTGCACATCGCCGTGGACGACGACCCACACCGTGACCTCGCCGCGGACGTCGTCCCGGACGCCCCAGTCGTCGGCGAGCGCGGTGATGATGTTCAGCCCGCGGCCGCCGTGCGCCGTGACGGACGGGGTCGCGGGGGCGGGGCGGGTCGGGCCGCCTCCGTCCGTGACCTCGACGACGAGCCGGCCGGCCGGTTCCACACGCCAGGCGGCGCGGACGTCTCCGTCGCCGGAGAGGGCGTCGCCCAGGGGCCTGCCGTGTTTGCACGCGTTGCTCAAGAGTTCGGAAAGGATCAGTACGGCGTCGTCGATGACCGATTCCGCTACACCGCCTCCGCGCAACTGCGTACGCATGCGGTGCCTTGCTTCTCCCACGCCCGCAGGGCCATGGGGTACGGCCATGCTCGACGACGTGGGCACCTCCTGTGCCACCACCAACGCCACCCCCGAGACCTCCTTCGCCCCACGCCACGGTGTGGATGCCCCATTGGCCTGTACCGGAAACCGGCCGGTCCGCGTCCGGTGACGCATTCACCACGATCGAATACGGAACGAACGCGCCGGAGCACTCCCTGTGACCGCGTGGCTGGAAACCATCGGTGTGGCCGAGATGGGAGGATCCCGCCTGTCCGCACATGGGGTCAAGAGGTGTGCGTGGGTCTTATGGGACGTGTGGGGTCGACGGGGCCGGCGCGGGGCGTCAGCGGCCGAGTTGGTCCAGCACCGCGCGCGGGCGGTTGGTGATGATGGCGTCGACGCCCAGCCCTACGCAGAGATCCACGTCCGACGGCTCGTTCACGGTCCACACGTGCACTTGGTGACCGGCCCCCTTCAGGCGCTCGATGTGAGCGGGGTGGTTGCGCACGATGCGGAGGGAGGGGCCCGCGATCCGCACGCCCGGGGGCAGCCGCCCGTCGCGCAGCCGGGGTGACACGAACTGGGTCAGATGGACCGTCGGCAGGGTCGGCGAGGCGGCACGCACGCGGTGCAGCGAGCGGGCCGAGAAGCTCATGACCCGGACCTGGGACTCCTCGGCGGAGGCCGGGGCGTCGAGGCCGAAGCGCTTCAGCAGCACCAGCAGCCGGTCCTCGACCTGTCCCGCCCAGCGCGTGGGGTGCTTGGTCTCGATGGCCAGTTCCACCCGGCGCCCGGCGTCGGCGACGAGTTCGAGCAGCCGCTCCAGGGTGAGAACGGACGTCGCCTCGCGGTCCTCCGGGCGGTGCTCCCAGTCGGGTTCCTCGTCGCGCGCCCTCCAGGCCTCGCCCGTCTTCCAGGAGCCGAAGTCCAGGGCTGCGAGATCGGCGAGTTCCAGTGCGGAGACCGCACCGCGGCCGTTGGACGTACGGTTGATCCGGCGGTCGTGTACGCACACCAGGTGGCCGTCGGCGGTGAGGCGCACATCGCATTCGAGGGCGTCCGCACCGTCCTGGATCGCCTTGGTGTACGCGGCCAGGGTGTGTTCCGGGGCGTCCTCGGAGGCTCCGCGGTGGGCGACGACTTGAATCACATGCTGCCGAGCGTGGGTCACCGCGTCATGGTGCCACCGTGTGCGGGTACGCGTCCGGTCGGACGGACACGGCGGTTGCTGCGGTCCGGACGGAGGCATTGGCATTGCACCCTTTTCGCCTTCAATAACCTATATAAAGAATGGCCCCGGACCCACAGCAACCGCTTATGGTGCTCTGACGGCCCGTGGGAAAAGCTGACGGCATACAAAGGGACAAGCACAGTGGTATCGCGCCGGACCGCCGACCAGCGTGACACAGCGCGACCGAGTGCGACCCAGAGGACAGCCGTGGATCGAGGAGAGAAGCTGTGAGCACCGAGAACGAGGGCACCGCGGTACCCCCCGCCCCGTCCGCACCCCCCGTGCCGGTGGACGCTCCCGCTGCTCCGGCGCCCCAGGGACAGGGCCCTCAGAGGCCGTACGGGCAGGACGCCCAGGGCCAGCCTCCGCAGGGCCGGGGCGCTGCAGGTGACGCCGGACACCCCGGCGTCTCCTCCTCCGCGCCCGACCCGTCCTGGCCCCCGCCCCCGCCGCCGACCGCCCCGTACGGCGACGGCGGTTCCGGGTCCGGCGAGGGCGGCTGGGGTGCTTCGTACCAGCAGCCGGCGCCGAAGCCCGGCCGCGGGCGCGGCGGTCTGATCGCCGGGGCCCTGGTGGCCGCGCTGGTCGCGGGCGGCGTGGGCGGCGGCCTCGGCTACACACTGGCGAAGGACAACGAGAGCACCGGCTCGACTACGGTGTCCGCCCCCACCAGCGGCGGCGACCTCAAGCGTGACCCGGGCACGGTCGCGGGTGTGGCCGCCAAGGCCCTGCCGAGCACGGTCACGATCCAGGCCGAGGGCACCAGCGGCGAGGGCGGCACGGGCACCGGCTTCGTCTTCGACAAGCAGGGCCACATCGTCACCAACAACCACGTGGTGGCGGACGCGGTGGAGGGCGGAAAGCTCACGGCGACGTTCCCGGACGGCAAGAAGTACGACGCCCAGGTGATCGGCAACGCACAGGGCTACGACGTGGCGGTCATCAAGCTCAGGAGCGCCCCCGATGACCTCAAGCCGCTCCCCCTCGGCGACTCGGACAAGGTGGCCGTCGGCGACGCGACCATCGCGATCGGCGCCCCCTTCGGCCTGTCCGACACGGTGACGACGGGCATCATCAGCGCCAAGAACCGCCCGGTGGCCTCCAGCGACGGCAGCGGCAGCCAGGCGTCGTACATGAGCGCCCTGCAGACCGACGCCTCGATCAACCCGGGCAACTCCGGCGGTCCGCTGCTGGACGCGCAGGGCAACGTCATCGGCATCAACTCCGCGATCCAGTCCACCGGCAACGGCGGCTTCGGCACCGGCCAGTCCGGCTCGATCGGCCTGGGCTTCGCCATCCCGATCAACCAGGCCAAGTTCGTCGCCCAGGAGCTGATCAAGACCGGAAAGCCGGTGTACGCGAAGATCGGCGCGTCCGTCTCCCTGGACGACAACTCCGACGGCGCCCGGATCACAGAGCAGGGCGCGGGCGGCGCGGCACCGGTCGAGCCGGGCGGCCCGGCCGCCGAGGCGGGTCTCAAGCCCGGCGACGTCATCACCAAGCTCGACGACCGGGTGATCGACTCCGGCCCCACCTTGATCGGCGAGATCTGGACCCACAAGCCCGGCGACAAGGTCACCATCACCTACGAGCGCGACGGCAAGCAGCGCACGGCCGACGTCACCCTGGGCTCCCGCGTCGGCGACAACTGACCCCCACCCGCCCGCGCCGACCCGTTACCCTTGTCCCCGCGCCGCCGATCACGGCCGGCGCGGGGAGGCGTGCCCGAGCGGCCGAAGGGAACGGTCTTGAAAACCGTCGTGGCAGCGATGTCACCGTGGGTTCAAATCCCACCGCCTCCGCGCAGGTCATAGATGTGCTGGTCAGAAGGGGCGTCCCTCAGTGAGGGGCGCCCCTTCTGCATGGGCTTGTCTCACCTTGATCCGGCCCTGTCGCCTTGTGGATCACCGCGTGTGGACCAGACGTGGACCAAGAAAACGAGAGAAGTAGCAGGTCAGGCGCCGTCCTACAGCGGGTCGTGGCACGGTGCACGGCAACTCGGAGGCGCACATTACCTGGGCGGCGATCACCCTGACGGCCAGGCGCCTTACGTGCGGCCAGGCGGCACCACCAGCCCTCAAGAGGGCGTCTCTCGCATTGGCAGCCTGATCTCGTAACACCACGCAGGCGTCCCAGAGCCGCCACGGGCGAGCCCGGACGCTGGACTGCCCGTAGATTGGAAGTGCCAGCAGTCGCGCTCGCGGCCCCGGAGAGCGTGTGATGACAGCGGACATCGATTTCGCGGCGTTCTTCGACGCCACACCAAGCCCGTACCTGGTGCTGGACTCGGATCTGGTGATTCGCTACGTCAACCCGGCATGCGTGCAGAGCACCGGGCGGGCCAGGGATGAGCTGATCGGGAAGTACTTCTTCGATGCCCTGCCGGAACGTCCCGGTTCCCCCGACGAGGCGCAGCGCAATCTGAAGGCGTCACTGCGCCTCGTCCTGGACACCGGGAAGCCGGACACCATGGTGCTGCAGCGGTACGACATCCCCCGGCCGGGTGGCTTCGAGGAGCGATGGTGGTCCGCGATCCACACCCCGATTCCCGGGGCTGACGGCAGGGTGAAGTGGATCGTCCAATGGAGCGAGGACGTCACCGGCTTCGCCCGCTCGGGCCGATCACGTCGGCTCACCGAGGAGTTCACCGACCAGGATCAGGGCATAGCAGCCCAGCTTCACGGACGGGCCCGAGCGCTGCACCGGCTGAACCAGGAACTGCGTCAGGCCCACGCCCGTGAACGGCAGGTCGCCGTCACCCTGCAGGAAGCCATGCTCTCCGTCCCCGACCTGGACCAGCACAGCAACATCGCCGTGCGCTACCTACCGGCGACCACATCGCTGAACGTGTGCGGCGACTGGTACGACGTCGTCGACCTGCCCCCCGACCGCTACGCCGTGGCCGTCGGAGACGTCGTCGGCCACGGCCTGCAGGCCGCCGCCGTCATGGGCATGCTCCGCAGCGCCCTCAGCGCAGCCATCCGCGCCATCCCCAGCCCCGCCCAGGCCCTGGAGGTCCTCGGTCTGTACGCCCGCTCACTGGACGGCGCAACGGCCGCAACCGCCGTCAAGGCACTCATCGACACTCGCAGCAGTCTGATCATCTATAGCAGCGCCGGACACCCACCGCCCGTCCTGCTCCACCCCGACGGGACCTGGGAACTGCTGGACCAGGCGACCGATCCGCCACTCGGCGCCCGCCCACACCATGTCCCCCGCCCCCAGGCCGGTCTGCCCTACAAACCGGGGGATACCTTCGTGTTGTACACCGACGGCCTCATCGAGCGCCGTGACGAGGACATCGACGCCGGCCTGGCACGCCTGACCACAGCCCTGGCTCAGAACAGCTCCCTCTCCCCTGACCACTTGGCCGACGCGTTGTTGGCCCGCCTCGACGTCGCTGGTGGCGGCCCTGATGACATCGCCCTCGTCGTCATCCGCCTATAACTCTGCGCGTCATCGACAGCTTCACAGCGCTGTCTCCGGGAGCGATCTAGAACACGCACAGGGTGGGATGACGAAGACGCCACCCCTCCTACGTCGGTGGGATGGCGCCTTTGATCGGCCGGAGCGCCTGCGCCTACTCGGTGTCGGCTGCCTCCAAGGCCCGCTCGATCTGTTGGTTCGCGCGCTGTTGGTTGCGGTGGATGGCTGAGGCATAGAAGCGGAACAGGACAGCGATGCTGTGGCCCGCACGGCGTGCGACCTCTGCCGGGGAGACGCCGGACTCAAGCCAGAGTGAGACACCCGCGTGGCGCAGGGAATACGGCACGTCAGCCAGCGGTGAGGTTGTCAAGCACCGGGTTTCGTGGAGACTGAGTTAGCTGGTTTTCTGGAGTGACGCAGGAGGTTCGGCCGAGAGGTAGTGGGCGGCCTCGTGTTCGGCGGGGGTGATGTGGCCGAGTTCGCCGTGGAGGCGGCGCTGGTTGAACCAGTCGATGTACTCGGCGACCGCGACCTCGACGTCGTTGATGCCGGTCCACGGCCCCTTGTGGCGGATCAGCTCGGCCTTGAACAGGCTGTTGAACGCCTCGGCCAGGGCGTTGTCGTACGAGTCGCCCTTGGAGCCGACCGAGGCCACGGCGGCCTCATGTTCGAGACGCTCGGTGTAGCACAGAGCTCGGTATTGGCCAGGTTCAACCATCGAGTCTACTCCCCGCACTCGCGGGGATGGTCCCTTCAAGGGCGACCTTGGCGGCCTGGTCACCGCCTGCATCCCGCATCCGCGGGGATGGTCCGTGCTCGCGGCAGCAACAGGCCCCGGCTCTCGCCTCTACCCTGACCTCTGGACCTGACCGCCCGCGGAAACCCCGGATATGGGGGAGGGCGACAGCGAGGTCAGGCCGTCGGCAGGCGCAGTGAGCGCAGGCGTTCGGCGACGGCGAACGAGTCGAGACGCAGGGCGGTGATGTCGGCGATCAGGTCCCGCCAGGCCTCGAACTTGGTGTTCACCCGCTCCCCGTGGATCCCGAGGTAGGCCACGGCCACGCCGAAGCCGTACAACTCGTTGCGAGCGGGCAGCGGCCGGAGCAGGACGCACTCCTCCAGCATCACGGCCGCACGCCAGAAGGCGTCCGGGTGGTGCTGGTCTGACGGGGCGGGTCGACCTTGTGCCGGGCGGCCAGGGCGACGAAGACGGAGTAGTCGTTGACCGCGAGATCGTCCAGCAGCTCAGCCTGGCGTTCCAGGAACCACCGGTAGTCGACGTAGTACTCGGCAGGCACAGGTCAGGCCGCCCGCGGCGCGGTCCGGGCCGGCGCAGGGCCACCGTACTCAGCGTCGAACGCAGCGGCCGTTTCCGGGTCGCTGGTGACCTGCCGGAAGATCTCCGCGCCGTCGGCCAGCGCGCGCTCGCGCCGCTTCTCCTCGGCGACCTGGGCGAGTTAGGCGTCCAGCGGTAGCCCCGCCGCGTCGGCCAGGGCCCGCAGCGCGTCCGCGGTGGTGTCGTCGATCTCGATGCCAGCCATGCGTCGAGTATGCCGCGAGGAGACCAATCCTAGGCCAGCCACCTGGGAAGAACGCCCTGACCTGCGGATTTCTGGGCGCCTCTGCCGAACGCCGGAGCCTTCCGTGCCCCTCGACCTGCTCCACGCCACTGCGGCCCACCCGCGATCGATCGTTGCTGTGCATTGAAGGGCCAGGGATAGGCTCATGCCTGGACACGATCACCGACGAGGGGGTTCCGCGGTATGAGCGGGCACAGTGACGGCGGTCAGCAGCAACGGGGAGTACTCGTTCACCAAGCCGAACCGTGACAGCATCAGATTGCTCGCCGGGCTCGGTGTGGAGGGGGATGTGCACGCCGGTGTGACGGTCAAGCATCGCTCGCGCGTCGCGCAGGATCCCACCCAGCCGAACCTACGTCAGGTCCACCTCATACATGAAGAGCGTCGATCTGCAGGCAGGGGTCGCGGAGGCCGGTGACTTCCAGGACTGCGGAGTCGCCGATGCGCAGCAGTGTGCCGACCGGCAGACCGAGCAGATCGATGCCACGCGTGGTGATGTTCTCGCCGAGTTCGCCCGGCGCCACTTTGAACCCCTCTTCACCGACGTCGGCGTACTGCTGCGGTTCGGTCACCCAGTCATCGGGGCGGTGCAGCTGACGCTCTGCGTTTTCCTGTCAGTCCACACGCTGAGTTCCTGGCCCTGACCCGGATGCGGTCGGAGTGGCTGTGCAGTGGGCGCTCACTGCACAGCCTCCGGAGGCGTCTTGGAACCGCAGGACGCCGAACTCGAACTCGTACGTCCCGGAGGGCTTTTGCCGACCTCGAAGACGGCCCCTCTGGTCGGCAGGGTCGCCACGAGCGCTTGCAGCCGAAGTTGACCGTGCGACTTGTCGCATGAGCATGTGCTGTCTGTGTGACGACGAGAGCGTCAGCACGGACACGTCGCCACGGGAGCTGTATCGACCGCACTCGCTGGTCAGAAGTCGAGGGGCTCGGCTGCGTATGTCCCGTCCTCCAGATGTACGTCAGTCAGTTCGTAGAGGCGCTGGCGGCCGTCAATCCAAGGAGTGATCTTGGTCCCGGTGGGCCGCGTGGTCTCGTACCGCACAGCCGTGCCGTCGGCGTTCTCGGTTCGCAGGAGGGTGAAACGACGGACGCGGGGCGGCTCGGGGGGAGCGGCTCGGCTCCGTCGGTACAGCCAGGAACCGGCGGCGGCAGCGGCGAGAAGCACGACGAGCAGCAACTGGCCCAGGGACGTGCCGAGAAGGTCCAGACCCTTGTCGAGGGCGAGAGAGACGAGGACGGGCATGGCGACATCACTCCTGGGAGGCGGCGTTCATGGTCCGCCGGGGTGACGGGCCGCGCCGACTCTCAGGGAGCGGGGGGTTAGCCGCGCAACCCCCTTTCACCTGCCTCAACCACCCTGCCCCTGACCACTGTTTGTGTCGTGGCCCGCCTCGATGTCGTTCTCGAACACCACCCTCGAGACGTCGTCGGCGGAGTCCCAGCCCGACGGCACGGCGAAGGCGGACGGCGCCCCTCCGCTCCAAGGGATGGGCGGCTCCGGTGACGCGGGGACCCTTCGATCGGTGGCCAGGGCGGCGATGGCGGAACGGAAGACGGGCACGTTCTCCCTGGTCATCTCGTAGGCGATGTTCTTGTGCCAGCTCGGGTTGTCCGGGTCGTACACCGGAGTGATGGGCGCGCTGATGCCCTCGGGCCACCAGCCCTCGCGCACGCCGCGCGGGATGGCGCGGGACAGGGCGACGGTCGGGCCGTTGAGTTTCCCGACGGCGGCGCGCAGTCGGTCCGCGTCGACATAGCCGTCGCCGTCGACGATGACCATCTCGGCGAACCTGCGGGCGCCGGCGGGCAGCGAGCGCAGGTAGCGCGTGGCGCGCTCGACGGTCCAGTTGGTGTCGACGGCCGCGACAGTCAGCTCCGCGTGATGCGCTGCGGCGAGCGCGACGAGCTTCTCGGCGAGATCCTTGTCTGCGCCCTCGATCGTGATCTTCATACGGCCTTCCGTCAGATTCTTACCCGGTTATCCGGGTTCTTCATGGAGAGTATGAGGTCGCCTGCCTCTCCTTATCCGACGCCAGAAGCAATCGGAGGAGCGCCCGTTGGCCACCGCCACCGGACCCCCGGCAGAAGGGCCCGGCGCGGCCCGGTTCCGGCAGAGCGGTCCCCCTCGTCGTTCAGTGGGCGGAACGCCACGGCGTGGAGGTTGCCCAACGCCTCGCGAACGCGGAGGACTTCGCGGCCGAGGTGCGGCGGCGACTGCGGCCGGCCAACACGACGGACACGTACGCGAAGGTCTGGACGCGGTTCTGCGCGACGCAGGGGTTCTCCGAACTGGAGGCCACGCGCGGCGCCTTCGTGGCGTTCGTCGTGTGGCTGCTGGACCGGGGCCAAGTGAACGGCAAGGGCTACGCCACATCGTCGGCGAGCACGATTCTCGCCGGGGCCGTCGTGGAGCTACGCCGCCGTGGCGCGAAGGTGGGCCGGGACGACCAGGCACAGGCGAGGGCGACGCCCTGGTTGCCGTCTCCTCAGGCTGGACCGCTTTCACCGTGATTCCCCGCTGTTCCCCGCCTGATCTGGTGTGCTTGTGGTGCGGCCGCCCGGCGCGCGCGTTCCGCTGTGCCGACGCGCACCTGGGGCTGCTGGGCGAGCAGGCCGCTGTCCGCAGGTGATCAGGGCCCCCGCTTTCCAGAGTGAGTGCTCCCCGGCTGACAGCTGGGAGGGCGACGAGAAGGGTGCCCTCGCCGGCGCCATGGCTGATCCGGTCGAGCGACCGCTCCCGACTGGATCACCCCAGGTCGAACGCGTTCGGCAGGCCCGCCTTGAAGCGGAAGTGGTCGTGGCGCTTGAGGCTCTCGAGCTCCGGCGGCCGGAACAGCGGGGTGACCGTGCAGCGCGGCGCACTCGAACCTGCTCGATCCAGAAGGGCATTGACCGCCTGACGGGCCGAGGCGTTCGCGCCCTCCATGGTGGCGAGGTCGATGTCCACGGCGACGTAATCCCCGGACAGGAAGAAGTTCGGGACCGTGGTCCTGGCCGAAGGGCGGTTGTGCAGCGTGCCCACGGGGTGGATCAGCAGCTCGTCCTGGTTGGTCGGGTGCGGGGTGCCGATCCCGTCCACTCCGGGGTCCAGGAACCACGAGTGCAGTGTGCCGTCGCGCAGCACTGTCTTGCCGGTGTCGTTGAGTGCGTCCTTGAGCTGAGCCCACACCTCGCGTGCGACCTCCTCGCGGGTGCACTGTTTGGCCGTTTTGCCGTACAGGACGCCAGGCTTGTCCCACTCGGAGATATCCACCGACAGACACTCCTTGGCCACGCCGTCGCCGTAGCCGGCGGCGAAGTCACGTCCTGGCCAGTGCCGGGCCTGGGCGATCGCGGTCAGCGACCATGGCGAGTCGATGCAGTTGAAGTGGCCCTGTACCACGGGCGGCGTCTCGGTCAGATAGAACTGAAGGCCCGTCATCCAGTCCGTCTGCAGCTTGTCGCAGCGCGCCAACTGTGGGTCGGCAGCGCGTAATCCGGCACTCCAGGTGCGCCGCGCGTGCTCCACCGGCATGGCGGAGACATAGTGATCGGCGGTAATGGAGCGACGGACGCCGTCCGCATCCTCGATGACGGCCTCGGAGACCCGCCCGTCTCCGCCCAGCCTCACCTCGTGGACGGTCCAGCCGATACGGAACTGCACGCCCAGGGAAGTGAGATGAGCCACCCAGGGGTCGATCCAGGCCTCATTGGTGGGTGCGTTGAGGATCCGGTCGGGTGGGCCGTCCGCACCCCGGCCGAGCGCGTTGAAAACGAAGGCCTCGCCGAGGGTGCCGACCGTGCGGGTGCTGGCCTCCTCAGCCTTGGTGGCGACGATGTTGCGGGTGACGCCGACCGCGAGGATGCGCTGGTACTCCTTCGACATCTGCCCGGCGCGTACGAAGGTCCACCAAGGGGTGGCTTCCCAGGTGGAGTTGCGGCGCGCGTCGCAACTGGTCAGGAAGACGACGGCGCGGTTCACGAAGTACGCGATCTCATGGAGAGGAAGATTGAATCCCGTCTCCAGGAGACCGGTGAGGGCGCGTCTGATGTCGTCGAGGGTGAGCTCGGCGGGCTCCTTCTCCCCGGGGATGGGTATCCGCAGATCCTCACGGCCGTTGTTCCGCGCGAACATCATCTCCTTGGGTGCGATCAGGTTGTCCCAGACGCCGCCTGCGTTCCCGGGAAAGGGGATGCGCCGCATCGTGTCGGGGAGGTTGTGGTAGATCCCCGGGATGAAGCGGAACCCGTGCTCCGCGGGCAGTGGCTTGCGGCTTCCCTTCGCGCTGTCCGGTACGTCCATGGAGCGGGCCTTGCCGCCGAGCGCCCGGCGCTCGTAGACGGTCACCGCGAAGCCCCGCTCGGCGAGTTCATGCGCCGCGGTCAGCCCGGCGACGCCACCGCCGAGCACGGCGACGGCCTGCTGCCGTCCCTGCGCCGGTGCCGCTGAAGCCGCCGTGCCGGTGCCCAGCGCCACCGCCCCGCCTGCGGCCGCGGCCCCCACGACAAAGGTGCGTCGCGTGCTGCCCGTTCGCCCCATGACCGGTCTCCCCTACCGTCGGTAACGCCTGCGGTCCGGCGGAGGAGCCTAAGGGAGTACCCCTCGACGCGGAAGGCATGGACATGACTGACGTGGGCATGCGCTCGAATGTGGCGCGTTTGCGTTGCCGGAGAGTCGGTCGCATCACCGCCAGGGGTGATCGAAGCGGCGTAGACGGCATGCCGTATCGCACGCCGCACAGGAACCGAGAAGCGTCGTCGACGGCGACGGAGGGGTGGCCAAGAGCCGGGTGGCGCAGGGTGGGAAATCGCGCTCGGGTTCGTCCGGGCGCGGGGCGATCACGCCGAGGCCGTGCAGGGCGCGGTCCACCTCAGGGTACTGGCCGCGCGATCACCGAAGCGCTGGCCGGTGCGGCTTACTTTTACGTCGGCTCCTGGCAGGAGACGCACCTGCCCGAGCGCCCCCAGTCGGGGCGCAGCCCAGCGGTTCGACTGTTCGACTGGCTGCTTCTGCGAGGCACCATCGACGAGTATCAGGCTCCCGTGCTGGACCCACAGCTGCGGGACGAACTGAACGCTCTCTACCGACCTCGCCCAGACGACCTGCCGTCCGAGTCCGCGGACGCCCAACAGCTGGATAGCTTTCTGGTTGAGCACATGTTCTGGTGCCTGCTCCCTGAGGAGAAGGCCCCGGCCGGCCCGTGAGACAGCGAGCACCGCTTTAGGAGAGAGGCGGGGACGTTTCGCCCGTGACCTGCGGCTTTTCCGACCAGGTGGCCGAAGCTGCGGACTACTGGCTCAGCGGCCACGGCGACGATGACCACGGCTCCCCTGAGGCTCCTACCCACCCGTGACCGGTGACCGGCCGGGGCTCCGGGCACGCGGTGTCTCCCGTTCTCTGAGGCAGCGTCCATCAGAAAGATCGGTTGGGGGCGCTGCTTCGGCGTTCCGGGGGAGGTGAGCTGCCTGCTGTGATGGCCGGACGGCATGCTGTGCCTTATGACAAAGGGGCGAGGGCGTGCGATCACCGGCTACAGCCTGCTTACCCTGCTGGGTACCGCAGCGTTGGCCTGGACTGTGATCACCGGCCTCGCGCGGCTGGAGCTGTGGGGAGACGCCGTTCACGTGCGACTCGCAGAGTGCCACAGCGAGAGCGCAGGGCGCGCGGGAAGCCGCTCCGTATGCAGTGGCCCGCAGGTGGGCAATGGGACGCATACGGTGAAGGTCCAGTACGAAGGCCACCCGGGAGAGATCGTTCGAGTGGTGCGTAAACCGTGGGGCAGTTACGAACCCGTGGAAAGGGGTCTCGTCGCGTGGGGAATCTGGGTGCTGCTTCCGGTTCTCCCTGCCATGGGGACGGCCGCTGCCGGAGCACTCACTGTGAGAGAGATACGTCGGGTACAGCGTGAGGCTCGTCGGGCATGATGGTGCCTCTGGGGCACGTAGCGGGCACGACGATGACGACGGCTCAGCCGGGGTGCCCGTACCCGTCTGACCTGCGGCCGACTAGCATGCTGGCCGTGAGGCAGGAAGATCTTGAAAACCGTCGTGGCAGCGATGTCACCGTGGGTTCAAATCCCACCGCCTCCGCGCAGGTCATAGATGTCGCAGGTCAGAAGGGGTGTCCCTCGTCGAGGGCGCCCCTTCTGCATGGGGCCTGTCTCACCTTGATCCGGCTCTGTCGCGTTGTGGATCACTGCGTGTGGACCAGGCGTGGACCAAGAACCGGAGCACCGGGACCTGGAACCCGCTGGTCAGAGAGACCAGTGCGGGCCCGAAGCGTGGACCATACTCAGGACAGCGAGAAGGCGACACCCTCTCCCGGGTAGGGGTGAGGATGGCGCCTGTGGTTGGAGTGCCGCTCGGTCCAGGGGGGTGTCCGGCAGATCCCGCGGCTTCCAAACCACGCGACACCGTCGCCGAGTTGTGGGAACCTCACCCGCGATGACACAACGAACCGATACACCCCCCGCGTGGGACGAGCGCACGCAGCTGGCCACCTTTCTGGATTACACCCGGGACACGGCGCGAGCCAAGTGCGAGGGCGTGTCCGAGGAAGATGCTCGCAAGGCGCCGCTCCCGAATTCACCGTTGATGACGATGTGCGGGCTGATCAGCCACCTGCGATGGGTCGAGCATCACTGGGTCCAGGTGATGTTCCTCGGTGAGGAACCCGAGGGGCCGCTCACGGCGGCGACCGACGACGATCCCGACCCCGAGATGCGGACGGCGGTCGACATCCCGTTGCCCCAGCTTCTCGCCGAATACGAGGAACAGAGTGCCCGCTATCGCCGCTTGGTGGCCGACCGCGACCTGAACTCGACGGCCAAGCGTCCTATCGGCGACGGCCGCCACGTCGACCTGCGCTGGGTGATCCTTCACCTCATCGAAGAGATTTCCCGCCACAACGGTCACCTCGATGTCGTGCGTGAACTCGTCGACGGACGGACCGGCGTCTAGTAGCGCTCGGGCTGCTATCGGGTGCCGAGCGGAAGAACTGCTGGCACCTGGCCGAACATTGGGTCCTGGAGGTTGATCGGGTTGTCATCGGGCCACTCCCGCTCCTCGCCCAGAGCGGCGACAGCGGTCTTCTGGGCGAAGCTCAAGCCCACGGGGCACACATCACGGATGAAGGTTGGGAAAGCATCGCCGGTGGACTTCTGGGTGGCGAGGATGACGAGCATCCCCACCGAACGGCCCTTCTTCACCAAATCCCAAAGGGCAGGCGGGGGTTGTCCCGCCCTCTCCGCGCGATGAACAGTTTGAGCACGGCCCCTGACCGGGTCCCGGTCGCGGGTCGTCCTCTTGGCCGGTCCAGGAGTGGCATGACGAACACCGAGGCGCGCACGAGCGGGCTGATCACGCACCTGGCCCTGGAGCTGAGCGCCGGGCCGGGCAGGTGAGGGACGCCGTGGAGAAGCGCGTTGTCGTCGTCACCGCTGTGCACGGACCGCATGCCCGCTTTCTGCCGGAGGCCTACGCCTCGTTGTCAGCGCAGCGGCTTCCCGAGGGCTGGGACTGGCACTGGGTGGTCCAGGAGGACGGGGAGAGCGCGGAGGTGCGGCCGTATGTGCCCCGCGACGCGCGGGTGACGTTCCGGCAGGGCCGGGCCGGGGGGCCCGGGGTGGCCCGGACCATCGCGCTGGCCCATGTCGAGGGCGCGTATGTGAAGGTCCTGGACGCCGACGACCAGCTGGCGCCGGGGGCGCTCGCCCGGGACCTGGCCGTGCTGGAAGGGGACCCGGATCTCGGGTGGACGACGTCGCGGGTGCTGGACCTTCTGCCCGACGGGTCGACCGTCGGGTTTCCCGGCGATCCCGGTGAGGGACCGATCGAGCGCGGGGCCGTGCTCGCGTACTGGAAGGCGAACGGGTTCCTCGCGCAGGTCCATCCGGCCTCGCTGTTCGTGCGGCGGGAGCTGCTGCTCGCGCTCGGCGGCTGGATGGCGCTGCCCGCCTCGGAGGACACCGGCCTGCTGCTCGCGCTGAACGCCGTCAGCCGGGGGTGGTTCTCGGCCGAGGTGGGGCTGCTCTACCGGAAGTGGGAGGGGCAGGTGACCGGGCAGGCGGCGCATGTGGACCGGGTCGAACGGGAGGCGAGGATGGCCGTCGTGGAGGCCCGGGCCAAGGCGTTGTCCCGCCTGCGGTGGAGCGTGTCGGCGGCTTCCTGACAAGTGACTCGGTCTCGTGGGGCGTGTCGGCGGCGTCATGGCAGCGGCGCGGTCCACGGGAGTCTGTCGGCGGCGGTCGTGGCAGTGACTCGGTCTGGTGGAACCGCCTGTCCGCGGCCCGTCCGCGGCTCTATGGCAGCAGCTCCGTCTGCGCCGGAGCGGCCGGGACCGGGTCGTGGCGGATGCGCGTGCCGGCATCACCTCTCGCCGGGGCCGTCCGGCGGCGAGGCGATCCGGATCGCCTGGCTCGGGCACTTCTCCGCCGCTTCCAGGACCTCCGGGTCCTCGCCCGTCCGTTCGCGGCCCGGGCGGACCACGCCGAATCCGTCGACGAACTCGAAGACCGCCGGGACCCGGTGGGCGCACTCGGCGGAGCCGTAGCAGACTTCGCGGTCCACGGAGACCTTCATGCCTCTTCAACCCCCTCGTCGCGGCAGCGGAAGCCCCGCCGTCGCATGGAGTTGACTGCCCAGCGCGCCGTCGGCTGAACCGGCCGTGTCAGTGCGCGCCGTCGGCTGAACCGGCCGTGTCAGTGCGCGCCGTCGGCTGAACCGGCCGTGTCAGTGCGCGCCGTTGACTGACTCGGCCGTGCCAGTGCGCGCCGTCGGTTGTATCGGCCCCGTCGGCGCTCGTCGTTGGCTGACCCGCCCGCGTCAGTGCTCGTCGTCGGCAGTACCGGTCCCGTCGACGCGCGCCACCGGCTGTACCGGCCTCGTCAGCGCGCGCCGCCGGCGGCCGCGAGCCAGTGGGCGACGCGGCGTACGGCGGCCTCGTCGAGCCGTTCGGCCAAGGCCTGGACGGTCGTGTCGTCCTCGGGGGAGAGGTCGTTCAGGCCCGCCTTGCCCAGGCCCGCCAGGAGGACCTGGTGGCGGCGGCCGGTCATCCGTTCCGCAAGGCCGGTCGGTGCGCCGGGGGCGGCCGCCGGGACGGGCCGGGGTGCGGCCGCCTGCTTCAGCGGCGCGTCGAAGAGGTGCCAGCCGCCGTCCCGCGGTCCCCAGAGAGCGACGGTCACCTCGTCGCCGCGTGCCCGCATGGTCTGGGTCATCTCGCCGAGCGCGTACAGTACGGGCGAACGGTGGGGCGACTCCGCGGCTGTCCGCCAGCAGCCCCCGGCCGGCCGGTAGAACATCGCCACCCAGCGCGGAGCCCCCTGCGGTCGTGGGCTCTCGGGACGTGACTCCACTGCGCTCACCCCTGTACGTCGCTTGTACATCGCTTGTCCAACGCTGCGGAAGCGGTACGGCCAGGCGACCATAGCTGACGTGTCGTCAGTTATCCAGGGGTGGCGGGCGCGGGCCGCGGGGGAGGATCACCACGTCGTCCGGCACCGGTCCCTCCCCTCGTGGGGACCGGTGCCGAACGGTGGGGCCGCCGTCGTCTGGCTCGGATAGAAGTTGACCGGATATGGGTGCGCTGCTGCGTCCGGATCCTGCCATTTCCGGCCGTGGAGGAGGAGGTTCCGGGGTCCAGCGGACCGCGTTGCCGCAGGTCAGATGTATAGAGTGAGTTTTCCGGTCCGGACGTCCAGGCGTGGGAAGTGGGGAGTGGAGACCCATGAGTTCCGACTCGGGGGCGCGCACCGCCTTCGCGGAACGCCTCGCTCTGCTGTACAAGGAAGCCGGTAACCCTCCGCTCAAGCGCGTGTCCGAAGCGGTCGTGCGACTGCAGCGGGTCGACGAGCGCGGGCGGCCCGTGCGGGTGTCCGCCCAGCGCATCAGCGACTGGCGGCGGGCCCGGAACGTACCCGCACAGTTCGCCGCCCTCGCGGCGGTGCTGCAGGTGCTGATCCCCGACGCGCGGCGCGCGCGGCCCACGCCGGTGTCTCCGGGCCTGTACGACCTCGGCCAGTGGCAGCGGCTGTGGGAGAGCGCGGTGGCCGGCCCGGCCGGCGAGCGTCCGGCCGCCTCCCCGGCCGGGGAGCAGGCTCCGGCCGAGTCCCCGGCCGCGCCCGGCGGGGTGTGCCCGTACCGTGGGCTGGCCTCCTACCGCCGGGAGGACGCCCGGTGGTTCTTCGGCCGGGAGCGCAGCACGGACGCGCTGGTCGCGCAGCTCCGGGCCGTGGCGGGGACGGGCGGCCTGGTGATGCTCGTGGGCGCGTCGGGGGCGGGGAAGTCCTCGCTGCTGAACGCCGGTCTGGTGCCCTCCCTGCGGGACGGCGCGCTGGGCGGCGAGGAGAACGGCGGAGCGGGGCACGTGGTGCAGCTCGTGCCGGGCGGTGACCCCCTGGCCGAACTGACCCGGTGCGTCCCCGAGCTGGGGCCCGTCCTGGAGACCGGGCCCGGCCCCTCCACCACGGCCGACGGCTCCCCCGCGAGTGAACCGGAGCCCACCGCTCCACCGGAGCCCACCGCTCCACCGGAACCCACCGCTCCACCGGAACCCACCGCTCCACCCGAGCCCACCGCTCCACCGGAACCCTTCGCGCACGCCGTCCGTGCCGCCGTCACCGGATGGTCGCGGCGGGAGGCGCCCTCCGGGACGCGCCCGGTCCTCATCGTCGACCAGTTCGAGGAGACGTTCACCCTCTGCCCCGACGAGACGGACCGGCAGCGCTTCATCGAGGTCCTGCACGCCGCGTGCTCGACCGCCGGCCCCGGCGAACCGGCCCCGGCGGTCGTGGTCCTGGGCATACGAGCCGACTTCTACGAATACTGCCTGCGGTATCCCGAACTCGCCGACGCCCTCCAGCACCGGCACATGGTGCTCGGGCCGCTGACCACCGCGGAGCTGCGCGAGGCGGTGACCGGCCCGGCCAAGGCCGTCGGACTGGAGCTGGAACCGGGCCTGGCCGAACTGATCGTCCGGGAGGTCAGCGCCGATGGCCCCCGGGGGGCGCACGACGCCGGCGTGCTGCCGCTGCTGTCGCACGCCCTGCTCGCCACCTGGCAGCGCAGGAAGGGAGGCCGGCTCACCTTGGCCGGCTACCGCGCGGCCGGCGGCATCCAGGGCGCGGTCGCGGCCACCGCGGAGCAGGCCTGGTCGCGGCTCGACCCGGCGGCGCGCACGGCGGCCCGGCTGCTCCTGCTCCGGCTGGTCCGGCTGGGCGAGGACACCCAGGCCACGCGCCGGCGCGGAACCCGGCGTCAGCTGGCGGAGGAGTCGACCGACCCCGGCAAGACCGAGGAGTCCCTCGAGGCGCTGGTCCGCGCCCGGCTGGTGACGCTCGACGCCGAGACCGTCGAGATCACCCATGAGGCGCTGCTGCACGCCTGGCCGCGGCTGCGCGACTGGATCGACGAGGACCGGCAGGGCAATCTGCTGCGCCAGCGCCTGGAGGAGGACGGCCGGGCCTGGGAGGAGTCCGACCGCGACACGTCCCTGCTCTACCGGGGCTCGCGGCTGGAGCAGGCGCACGACTGGGCGAAGTCCGCGGGGGGCACCTTCCTGACCCGCAGCGCGGTGGAGTTCCTGGCCGCCTCGGTTCGGCTGCGCCGGCGGATCCTCTGGATCAGCCGGGGCGCGGTGGCGACCCTGGTCGTGCTGGCCGTGCTGGCCGTCGGGGCGGCCGTCGTCGCCTGGAAGCAGCGGGACGAGGCCGTGTTCGAGCAGGTGCTCGCGCAGGCCGACCGCGTCCAGGACACCGACCCGTCGCTGTCCGCGCAGCTCGATCTGGTGGCCCACCGGCTGCGGCCGGACGACGAGGGCGCGAACAGCCGCCTGATCTCCATCGTGAACGCCCCGCTGGCCACGCCGCTGTCCGGCCACACCGGCGCCGTCTACCTCACGACCTTCAGCCCGGACGGACGGTTCCTGGCCACGGCCAGCTACGACCGGACCGTACGGTTGTGGGACGTGGCCGACCCCAAGCGCCCCAAGCCCCTGGGCAAGCCCCTCACCGGCCACACGAGCTGGGTGAGCAGCGCGGTCTTCAGCCCGGACGGCCGGACGCTGGCCAGCGCTTCCGACGACGGCACGATCCGGCTGTGGGACGTGACCGACCCCGGCCGGCCGAAGCGGCTCGGCGAGCCCCTGACCGGCCACGGCGGCACGATCTACCTGATCGCCTTCAGCCCGGACGGACGCACGCTGGCCTCCGCAGGGGACGATCACACCGCGCGGCTGTGGGACGTGGCCGATCCGCGCCGGCCGCGGGCGCTGGGCGAGCCGCTGACCGGGCACAAGTCCGCCGTGCGCTCGGTGGCGTTCGGCCCGGACGGCCGGACGCTGGCGGCCGGGGCCGACGACGGCACGTTCCGGCTCTGGGACGTGGCCGATCCCCGGCGTCCGGAGCCGGTAGGCAGGCCGGTGGCCGGGCACGCCGCCATCGTGCACTCCGTGGCCTTCGGCCCGGACGGCCGGACGCTCGCCAGCGGCGGCGAGGACGGCACCGTACGCCTGTGGAACATGGCCGATCCGCACCACCCGACGGCGATCGGGACACCGCTCACCGGCCACACCGGGCCGGTCTGGTCCGTGGCCTTCAGCCCCGACGGGGACATGCTCGCCGCCGCCAGCGCCGACAGCACCGCGAGCCTGTGGAAGGTCCGGGACCCGGCGCACCCCTCGCAGGTCGGCGGTCCCCTGGCGGGCAGCGGCGGTGAGATGTTCGCGCTCGGGTTCAGCCCCGACGGGCGCACCCTCGCCACCGGGGCGGGGGACAACAAGGTCCGCCTGTGGGCGCTGCCGACGTCGGACATGATCGGCCGGGCCGGGGCGTTCCGGCCGGACGGGCGGATACTCGCGACGGCGGCCCGCGACGGACGTGTCCGGCTGTGGGACGTGCGGGCGCCCGGCCGGCCCGTGCTCGCCGGCGAACCCTTCCGGCCCGGGCAGGGCGGCGGCGTCCGCTCCCTGGAGTTCTCCCCCGACGGCCGCACCCTCGCGGTGGTGACGGGCGACCGGGCCGTGCGGCTGTGGGACCTGAGCGATCCGGCCCGCCCCGTCCCCCACGGACCCCCGGTCACCCTGCGCATCCGGTACGCCGACCCGCTGGCCTTCAGCCCGGACGGGCGGATCCTGGCCACCGCCTACGACGACCGGACCATCCGGCTGTGGGACATCGGCGACCCGTCCCGTCCGCGCCCGCTCGGCGCACCGCTGACCGGTCACAAGGGCTACGTCAACTCCCTCGTCTTCAGCCCGGACGGCCGGACGCTCGCGAGCGGCAGCGCGGACGGCACCATCCGGCTGTGGAACGCGGGGGACCCCGGCCGGGTGTCCCTGATCCGTGCTCCGCTCAAGGGCCACCTCGGAGCGGTCAACGCCCTCGCCTACAGCCGCGACGGCCGGACGCTCGCCAGTGCCGGTGACGACACCTCGGTCCGTCTCTGGGACGTCACCGACCCCGCGGAGGCCTCGGAGCGCACCCGCCTCAGGGGGCACACGGAGGCGGTCGGGTCCCTGACGTTCAACCGGGACGGCCGGACCCTGGCGAGCGGCGGCAACGACAACACCGTCCGCCTGTGGAACGTCTCCGGCCCGGAGGGGGCCACCGCGATCGGCCAGTCGATGAGCCCTCATGCCAAGACCGGCAACTTCCTGGCGTTCAGCCCGAGCAGCCACATGCTCGGGGTTTCGAGCGGTGCCGACACCATCCGGCTCTGGGACCTCGATGTCGACGAGGCGACCCGCCGCGTCTGTTCGATGACCCGGGACGTGCTGACGCCCGACACCTGGCGGGAGTACCTGCCGCGGCTCTCGTACGATCCACCGTGCGACGGCTGAGGCGGCCGTCCGCCCCCGAGGCGGGGTACTCACGACACGTGAGTGATACGAGTCACAACCGGGTGTTCCTGACGGGGAGTCGGCACCGCGTGGGCAAGCGCTTGTTACCCTTGGCCATAGCTCGACCGCTGGTGCATCCCCCGTCGCCAGCGGTCGGGCCTTTTTGCACTGCGGGCCGAGGCGTGTCAGGCCGCGGAGATGACCCCGGCCGGGACCGGGACCGGGGCCGAGGTTGTGGCCGGCCGGACGCCGACGCGCGTGCATCCACGATGGTCACGCACCGCGCCGGGTCAGGCGGACGCCGCCCGCAGCAGCCGCAGCTGCCCGATCTCGCTCGCGTTCTTCGTCAGTTCCGTGTTCAGCCAGGCCGCCATGTGCGCGACGGTGTACTGAGGGTCGTCCGGCCAGGGGAACGGGGCCGTGGTGTCCAGGTCCCGGTCGGTGAGGGTGTCCAGGTGCGTCAGCCACTGGGTGCGCAGGTCGCGCAGCCACTCGATCGTCGGGGCGCCCTCACCTGGCCAGGCGATGTCCGTGCGGTCGCGGGGCGGGCGGCCCCGGGCGTGGTCGAGGGCGACGCTCCACCACCAGCCGATGTGCCAGCTCACCCACGCGATGGTGGGGACGGGGACGGGGTCGGGCTCCGTCTCCGCCCAGTCCGGTTTCCAGGTGTCGTCGGCGGACCGGTGCATCGTCCAGCAGCGGGGTGACGGCTCCCAGAGGAAGTCGCCGGGCTCCAGCCGCTCCAGGTGGTACTCGAACAGGGACCAGGTCAACTCGAACTGCCACCGCAGCAGTTCCGTACGGGAAGCGTTCATCGGGCGACCCTACGCAAGCACCCGGGCGTCCCGCGCCAGTCCCGCCCAGTCGAGGTTCCGCGCAGCCCCTGCTCCGCGTCACAGCCCGACGGCGGGCGGGGCGTGGCCTGGAACCAGAGCACGGTGAGCCGGGAGCGGTAGGCGACCGGGTCGTGGGCCGGGTCGAGGGCCGCGGAGTGGAACGTGCCGAGGCAGGCCACGGCCGGCAGTACCTCGACCGGGCCGAGGCCACCCGCGTACTGGTCGGGGTACTCGCGCCGGGGCGGGACCAGGTGGACCGGCGTGCCGGGCCGGGCCCGCTCGGCGGTGCGCAGCAGGCCTCGGATCCGCAGGTCGTTCACCGGCGCGCATGGGTAGCCCTCCAGCAGGTCGCCGTACGTCGACGTGAACCGCAGCTCGGCGAGGTCCACCGGGCGGCCGGATGCCAGGACGAGGCGGGCGAGCGCCAGGGCCGGCGTTTTGACGTGCTGGTGCATGGAGGTCTTTCGGTGCTCATGGACGGGGCCCGGCTCACGGCCGGTGCCCCGTCATCCGTGCCGCCGACGCGATCGTCGCCCGGGCCTCACGCTCGGACAGGCCGGTGGCGAGGGCCGCCTCGACCAGGGGTGCCACGAGCGTGGGGCCGATGCCGTCCTCGTAGGCCCTGCAGGCCGCCCAGAACAGCCGGGTGTTGCGCTGGCCCTCGTGCGCGGCGAGCACGAACTGGACCAGGCCCTGCGCGTGCGCCGCATGTCCGCCGCCCGGGGAGGGTGCCGGGTGGTGGGTCCGGGGCGGCGGCAGCAGCAGTCGCAGGAGGGAGCGCGGGCAGGGGGCGGGCGGCAGGTGCGCGGTGCCCGGGGCGGCGGCGTAGACACCCCGGCCCGTGCGGGAGCCCGGGCCGACGAGGTAGCCGCCCGCGCCCCGGATGTCGATGCCGGGGGCGAGCCTGCCCGCCGAGTTGGGGACGACCACCTCGGGCGGGCCGCTCAGCCAGAGGTGCCGCCCGCCGGAGGGGGTCACGACGACCACCGTCGGGGGGATCGTGAACAGGTGCCGTAAGGCCAGCTCCCGCAGTGCGGCCGAGGAGTCCGTGCCGGTCTTCACGTCCAGGTCGATGCCGATCAGGTGGTGCGGGGGCAGCCCGCAGGCGATGCCGTAGCCGGTCGCCCGGGGCGCCGCGGCGAACAGCTCGCGGATCCGGGCGGGGTCGCTGGAGGCGTCGTACACCCCGTGCCCGAGGCGGCCGCACTCGCCGTGGCAGGGGTTCGGGGCGGGGTCGGCACGGTGGGGGGAACGCAGCGCGGGGAGCTTGGTGCGGGACAGGGGGAGGACGGCCAGTCCGCGCTCGGCGGCTGACAGGGCGTGTGCGAGGGCCAGCGTCGTGGCCTGCCGGTCGGTGGTGGCCATGCCCCTAGTTTCGTACGTACGTTCGAAAAAGGAAAGAGGGGGCGGGCGTGACGCGCCGAGGGCCGGGTCCCGGCCGGGAGAAGTGCGGGAACGCTTCACCCCTTGCGGCACCCGGGCTCGAACGTCTGCTTCGGCTCCCATCTGGGGCTGAAGTGACGCATAGGGGTTTATCGACCTGTCCTCACGCTTGCGTGCGAATAGCGGTTTCCGATGTGGTTCGCCGGAGCCGGTGGGCAATTCTGGACTCGCGACGTCGAGCACCGCACCGGGGTGGTCGGCCAACTTCCCTGGTGGCAGCAGTGGTTCACGCGCAGGCGGCCATGAGCCGGTGCGCCCTCGGTTTGGGAAGTCCTGGAGGGACAAGAAACATGGCAAGCATCCGCACCGCCCGTGTCATCGCGGCCGTATCCGCCCTTCCGCTCGCAGCCGCCCTCTTCACCGGTGTCGCGACGGCGGACAACGGCGCCTTCGCGGACAACGGCGCCTTCGCGGACGACGGATCCATCGCGTCCGTCGCAGAGGCCGAGCAGGGCATCCTCGGCAGCGGCGTCGGCGGCGACAACTTCGGCAACGCGGACACCGCCCAGCAGCAGGCCGTCGGCGAAGGCGCCGCGAACCAGAGCAACACCGCCCAGGTCAACGGCTCGGCGTTCACCGCCGTCAGCCAGGGCAACGACAACACCGCCATCAGCTTCACCCCGCTGTGGTGGTGAGCTGAGCGGGCCGGTGTGCCGGCATCGGCCCGCCTTCCGCGTGGGTGTGCTTCGAGGGGGGACAAGCGTTTGAGCGGCGGTGCTTCGGTGCCGCCGCGCAGGCGTTTTCCGCGTCCTGCGGGCCGTCACCGGGTTTCGTCGGGCCTCGGCGGGTCTTGATACGGCCATGCGGCTCCTGCCGTTCCTGCGGCTCCTTACGGCTCTTGACGGGGAGACGGATCTGACGGACAGTCAGAAACTGTGACTGGTGAGCCGGAGGTCCACGAGGAGTTCGAGGCGCGCCTGAAGGCCTACGAGGGCCGTCCGGCCGCCGCCACCGGGGTCGGCCGGGACCCCGTCAACGAGCCGATGATCAGGCACTGGTGCGAGGCCATGGGCGACACCCACCCCGCGTACACGGGACCGGACGCCACCGCACCCCCCACCATGCTCCAGGCATGGACGATGGCCGGTCTCCACCGCCGCCCGGAACGCACGGCGGCGTACGACGAACTCCTCGCCCTGCTCGACGAGTCGGGCCACCACGCGGTCGTCGCCACCGACTGCGAGCAGGAGTACCTGCGCCCCCTGCGCCCGGGCGACGAGATCACCTTCGACTCGGTCATCGAGTCGGTGTCCGGCCGCAAGACCACGAAGCTGGGCACGGGGTACTTCGTCACCACCCGCACCGACATCCGGGCCGGCGGCGAACGGGCCGGCACCCACCGCTTCCGCATCCTCAAGTACGCCCCCGCACCCCGCCCGGCACCGCCGCGCGAACGCCGCCCCCGCCCCGTGGTCAACCGCGACAACGCCGGCTTCTGGGAGGGAGTGACCCGTCACGCGCTGCTGATCCAGCGCTGCACCGCCTGCCGCGCCCTGCGCTTCCCCTGGCTGCCGGGCTGCAACGACTGCGGCTCCCCGGACTGGGACACCGTCGAGGCGAGCGGCGAGGGCACCGTCTACTCGTACGTCGTCCTGCACCACCCGCCCTTCCCGGCCTTCGAGCCCCCGTACGCGGTCGGGCTGATCGAGCTCGCGGAGGGCGTGCGGATCGTCAGCAACGTGGTCGGGGTGCCGTACGACAAGGTGCGGATCGGCATGCCGGTGCGGCTGGAGTTCCGGCGCTACGACGAGGAGCTGGTGCTGCCGGTCTTCCAGGGGGTGACGCCGTGAACACCGGCGACCCGCTGCCGCCCCTGGAGATCCCCGTCACCCGGACCCTGATCGTCGCCGGGGCGATCGCGTCCCGCGATTTCCAGGACGTCCACCACGACCCGGAGCTCGCCCGGCAGAAGGGCTCCCCCGACATCTTCATGAACATCCTGACGACCAACGGCCTGGTCGGCCGCTACGTCACCGACCACTTCGGCCCCCGGGCGGAACTGCTCCGGGTGGCCATCCGGCTCGGCGCGCCCAACCACCCCGGCGACACGATGGTGCTGACGGGCACGGTCGAGGAGGTCGACGGGGACCTGGTGACGGTCCGGGTCGTCGGCGCGAACGGCATCGGCCGGCACGTCACGGGCACGGTGACGGCGAGGGTCCCGGCATGAGCCTGCGAGGACGGGACGGTCTCGGCGGGCGCGCGGCCATCGCCGGTGCCGGGGCCACCGAGTTCTCCAAGGACTCGGGACGCAGCGAACTGCGGCTGGCCGTCGAGGCGGTGCACGCGGCCCTCGCGGACGCCGGGCTGACACCGGCCGACGTCGACGGGATGGTCACCTTCACCATGGACACCAGCCCCGAGATCACCGTCGCCCAGGCCGCGGGCATCGGCGAGCTCTCCTTCTTCTCCCGTGTCCACTACGGCGGCGGCGCGGCCTGCGCCACCGTCCAGCAGGCGGCTCTGGCGATCACCGCGGGCGTGGCGGACGTGGTCGTCTGCTATCGGGCGTTCAACGAGCGCTCGGGCCGCCGCTTCGGCTCCGGGGTGCGGCACCGGGAGCCGACTGCGGAGGGCGCGGCGCTCGGCTGGTCGCTGCCGTTCGGCCTGCTCACCCCGGCCTCGTGGGTGGCGATGGCGGCCCAGCGCTACCTCCACACCCACGGGCTGACCCCGGAGGCGTTCGGGCACGTGGCCGTCGTCGACCGCAAGCACGCGGCGACCAACCCGGCGGCGTACTTCCACGGCCGGCCCATCACCCTGGCCGACCACGCCGCGTCCCGCTGGATCGCCGAGCCGCTGCGGCTGCTGGACTGCTGCCAGGAGACGGACGGCGGGCAGGCGCTCGTCGTCACCTCCGTCGAGCGGGCCCGCGACCTGCCCCACCCTCCGGCCGTGATCGCGGCGGCCGCGCAGGGCGCCGGACGCGCCCAGGAGCAGATGACCAGCTTCTACCGCGAGGACCTCACCGGCCTGCCCGAGACCGCGGTCGTGGCCCGGCAGCTGTGGCGGACCTCGGGGCTCACCCCGGCCGACATCGACGTGGGGATCCTCTACGACCACTTCACGCCGTTCGTCCTGATGCAGCTGGAGGAGTTCGGCTTCTGCGGCCCCGGCGAGGCGGCGGACTTCGTGGCGGAGGAGCGGCTGCCGCTCAACACCCACGGTGGTCAGTTGGGGGAGGCGTACCTGCACGGGATGAACGGGGTGGCGGAGGCCGTCCGGCAGATCAGGGGGACGGCGGCGAACCCGGTGCCGGGCGTGGAGCGGGTCCTGGTGACGGCGGGGACGGGCGTGCCGACGTCGGGGCTCGTCCTGACCGCCGACCCGCACGGGTGAACCCGCAGGACCCCGACCCCTCCGCTCCACCTACAGGAGGTGCGGTGACCCCTACCCCTCCAACCTGAGAGGGACTCCGCTTCGGGACCTGCGGCCGATCCGCTCGGCACCCCCCGCTCATAGCGTTGAGCCATGACCACACTCGTCTGCACCAGCGCTTCGAAGGCTGCCGCACCAGCGGCGCAGACCCTTCCGTATCCGTCGTTCTCGTCGTACGTCAGGGCACGCCAGCCGGTGCTGCTGCGTACCGCCCGCTCGCTCACCGGCAACCCGAGCGACGCGGAGGACCTGCTGCAGACCGCGCTCGCCAAGACGTACGTCGCCTGGGAGCGCATCGAGGACCACCGCGCCCTCGACGGCTATGTGCGCCGGGCGCTGCTGAACACGCGGACCTCGCAGTGGCGCAAGCGCAAGGTCGACGAGTTCGCCTGCGACGAGCTGCCCGAGCCGGAGCCGGTGCGCGGCGGCGACGACCCGGCCGAGCAGCAGGCCCTGCGCGACGCGATGTGGCGGGCGATCATGCGGCTGCCCGCCCGGCAGCGGGCGATGGTGGTCCTCAGGTACTACGAGGACCTCAGCGAGGTCCAGACGGCCGAGGTGCTCGGCGTCTCGGTGGGCACGGTGAAATCGGCCGTCTCCCGCGCGCTGGGCAAGCTCCGCGAGGACGCTGAGCTGGGGCTCGTCCGTCAGTGAACCGGCGGTGAGGTGCCGCCCCGCCTCGCTGTGAGCTGCTTCTCCGGCATGGCGTGATGTGATCGATCGCCCGGTCCTAGTGACATACCGCGTGGTATGTGCGCAGAATCAGCGCATCCCTTGCCACCGCGTAGGCAATGTCGCCCCGGGAGGACGCCGTGCTGAGCACCATGCAGGACGTACCACTGCTGATCTCGAGGATCCTGACCCACGGGTCGACGATCCACGGGACATCGCAGGTGACCACCTGGACCGGTGAGGACGAGCCGCACCGCCGCTCCTTCGCGGAGATCGGCGCCCGCGCGGCCCAGCTGGCGCACGCGCTGAAGGAGGACCTCGGCGTCGTCGGCAACGAGCGGGTCGCGACGCTGGCCTGGAACAACGCGGAGCACGTGGAGGCCTACTTCGCGATCCCGTCCATGGGCGCGGTCCTGCACACCCTGAACCTCCGCCTCCCGCCGGAGCAGCTGGCCTGGATCGTCAGCCACGCCGCCGACCGCGTGATCATCGCCAACGGTTCGCTGCTGCCCCTGCTCGCCCCGCTGCTGCCGCACCTCAAGACCGTCGAGCACGTGGTCGTCACCGGCCCCGGGGACCGCTCCCTGCTCGCCGACGCGACCGTGCGGGTGCACGAGTACGAGGACCTGATCGCCGGGAAGCCCACCACGTACGACTGGCCCGAGCTGGACGAACGCCAGGCCGCGTCCATGTGCTACACCTCCGGCACCACCGGCGACCCCAAGGGCGTGGTCTACAGCCACCGCTCCATCTACCTGCACTCGATGCAGGTCAACATGGCCCAGTCGATGGGCCTGACCGACGAGGACACCTCGCTGGTCGTGGTGCCGCAGTTCCACGTGAACGCCTGGGGCCTGCCGCACGCGACCTTCATGACCGGCGTGAACATGCTGATGCCGGACCGCTTCCTCCAGCCGGCCCCGCTCGCCGCGATGATCGAGGGCGAGAAGCCGACCCACGCGGCGGCCGTCCCGACCATCTGGCAGGGCCTGCTCGCCGAGCTGACCGCGCACCCCCGGGACGTCTCCTCCCTCACCCAGGTCACCATCGGCGGCTCGGCCTGTCCGCCGTCGCTGATGGAGGCCTTCGACAAGCTGGGCATGCGGGTCTGCCACGCGTGGGGCATGACGGAGACGTCCCCGCTGGGCACGGTCGCCCGTCCGCCGGCCGGTGCGGTCGGCACGGAGGAGGAGTTCGCCTACCGCCTCACCCAGGGCCGCTTCCCGGCCGGCGTCGAGGCCCGGCTGACCGGCCCCGGCGGCGAGCGCCTCCCCTGGGACGGCGAGTCGGCCGGCGAGCTGGAGGTGCGCGGCCCGTGGATCGCGGGCGCCTACTACAACGGACCCGAGGAACCCCTGCGCCCCGCCGACAAGTTCAGCGAGGACGGCTGGCTCAAGACGGGCGACGTCGGCACCATCTCCGCCGACGGCTACCTCACCCTCACCGACCGCGCCAAGGACGTCATCAAGTCCGGCGGCGAGTGGATCTCGTCGGTGGAGCTGGAGAACGCGCTCATGTCCCACCCGGACGTCGCCGAGGCGGCCGTCGTGGCCGTCCCCGACGACAAGTGGGGCGAGCGCCCCCTGGCCACGGTCGTCCTCAGGGAGGGCGCCACCGCCGGCTTCGAGACCCTGCGCGCCTTCCTCGCCGACGAGGGCAGGATCGCCAAGTGGCAGCTGCCCGAGCGCTGGACGATCATCGAGGCGGTTCCGAAGACCAGCGTGGGCAAGTTCGATAAAAAGGTCCTGCGCAGGCAGTACGCGCAAGGGGAGCTGGACGTCACCCGGCTCTGACGGGCCCGGGGGTCGCCGTACGGCAGCCCGGGGGACCGCCGTATGGCAGCCCTCACCGTCGTACGGCGGTCGGCCCCCAGCCCAGCACCAGCCGCCCGCCCGCGACCGCGCCCACCCCACCCGCGGAACCGGCGACCACGTACGCCGTGTTGGCGGTGGCGGTGGCGGTGGCGGTGGCGGTGGCGGTGGGGGTGGGGTGGCGGTGGTGGCGGCCCGCCACTTGAAGGCCTGCCCGGCCGGTTGCCGAGCGGTCGGACGGCTCGGATGCCCGGTCGGCCTGCTGTTCTTCGCCCGGTCCAGGCGACGGCCGAGGGCGCCGCGCCGAAGTCGCGGGCCATGAGCGGGTGCAGCGGTGCGGCGAGGCAGATGCTCACGGCGCGGTAGAGCGACGGCGCGGTGGAGCGACGGCGCGGTGGAGCGACGGCGCGGTGGAGCCCGAAGGCGGCTCGCGCCCCGGAGGCCGCTAGTTGGTCCCGATCCTGCTGAGCAGTTCGACGATCCGGGACTGCACCTCGTTGCTGGTCGACCGCTCCGCGAGGAACAGTACCGTCTCCCCCGACGCCAGCCGCGGCAGGTCCGCCTGGTCGACGGCGGCGGTGTAGACGACCAGCGGGGTGCGGTTGAGCTGCCCGTTCGCCCGCAGCCAGTCGATGATCCCGGCGAACCCCTCCTGCCGCCGGTGCACCTGCAGCAGGTCCATCACGACCAGGTTCGGCCGGAACTGTCCCGCCAGCGTCACCGCGTCCGCGTCGCTCGCGGCCCGCGCGACCTGCATCCCGCGCCGCTCCAGCGTCGCCGTCAGCGCCAGCGCGATCTCCGCGTGCTCCTCGATCAGCAGCACCCGTGGCGGATGCTGCTCACTGTCACGCGGCGCCAGCGCCTTCAGCAGCACGGCCGGATCGGCACCGTACGCCGCGTCCCGCGAGGCCTGCCCGAGCCCGGCCGTGACCAGGACGGGGACCTCGGCGGCCACGGCGGCCTGCCGCAACGACTGCAGCGCCGTCCGCGTGATCGGCCCGGTCAGCGGGTCCACGAACAGCGCGGCGGGGAAGGCCGCGATCTGCGCGTCGACCTCCTCGCGCGAGTTCACGATCACCGGCCGGTAGCCGCGGTCGCTCAGCGCCTGCTGCGTGCTGACGTCCGGCGCGGGCCACACCAGCAGCCGCCGCGGGTTGTCCAGCGGCTCCGGCGGCAACTCGTCGTCCATCGGCTGCGGCCGCGGCGGATCGGCCACCTCGACGGCCCCACCGGGCCCGTCCAGCGGCTCGGGCCCCTCGGCGGCGTTCACGTCCGGCGCGCCTATGGCATACGACCGCCCGCCGCCCTCGGTCATCTGCGCGAGCCGCGTCTGACCGGCCAGGGACGGCTGCGCGGGGACGGGAGCCTGGGCTCCCGCCGGGACCTGGGCCCCTGCGGGGGCCGGCGCGGGTGTCTGCTCGGCCGTCGGATGCGGCCGGGCCTGCTCGGGACGGGCTGCCTGCGCCGACGGACGCGGGCCCTGCTCCGGCCCGGCCGCCTGTTCCGTACGCGTGGCCGGGTCGGGCGGCGTACCGAGCTTGCGGCGGCGGCCCGACCCGCCCGGCTGGTGCGGGGGAGGCGTCGCCGAGGCGGCGGCTGACGGCTGCTGGGCCTGGGCCGCCTGCCGGTTGAAGGCTACGCCCTGCCCCAGCGTCCGGACGCTGAACGCCCGCCCCTGTGTCGAGTTGGGGTCGACGGCCGTCGCGGCCTCCGCGGGCAGCGGCTGAGCGGCGGCACGCGGAGCGGCACCCTCCGGGGGCAGCGGCGTGCCGGGGGCGGGGGTGCTCGGCCGGGGCGGCGCGCCGTTGGGCTGGGCGGGGTGCGCGGCGCCGTTCGGCGGTACGGCGACACCGGTGCCCGAGGTGCCGTCGGCGCTGGGCCAGGGCTGGGGGGCGGGAGTGCCCTGGGCCGGGGCGCCCGTGTTCTGCCCGGGGGCCGCCTCGGCGGGGAGCGGCTGACCGGCGGAGGTGTGCTGCTCCGGTGCGGGAACGCCCTGCTGCGGCCCGGGCGGGGGCGCGGCAGGGGCGGGGACCTGGACCGGCTGCCCCGGGAGCGCCGCCTGCACGCTGTGCCCGAGACCACCCTGCGCGGGGACGGACACGCCCTGCGGCGCTACGGCCGCACCTTGCTGCGCTACGGCGACGCCCTGAGGCAGGACGGCATGCGCGTGCGGCGGGACGGCGACGCCTTGCGGCGGTACGGCGGTTGCCTGCGGCCGGGGGGCGTTGCCCTGGTGAGCGGCGGTGCTTTGGGGGTGACCGGCGTTGGCTTGGGGGTGACCGGTGGCGTCCTGCGCGGGGAGCGCCACGCCCTGGGGGTGAGCGGCGGTGCTTTGGGGGTGACCGGCGTTGGCCTGGGGGTGACCGGTGGCGTCCTGCGCGGGGAGCGCCACGCCCTGGGGGTGAGCGGCGGTGCCTTGGGGGTGACCGGCGTTGGCCTGGGGATGACCGGTGGTGTCCTGCGCCGGGACCGCCACGCCCTGGACCGCCACGCCCTGGGCCGGCACGGCCGTACCCGGCGCGGCCTGGGCAGCGGCCGCCCCGACCTGGACGGGCGCACCCTGGCCCGCAATGCCTTGGCCTGGAGCGGCCTGGCCTGGAGCGGCCTGGCCGGGCGGAATCTGCCCGGTGGCGTCCTGCGCGGAGGCCCCTTGCGCGGGGACTCCCTGCGGGGGAACACCTTGCCCGGGACCCACGGGCGCGGTTCCCGCAGGCCCGGGACCCACGGGCGCGGCGCCCCCCGGCACGGCTCCCCCCTGGTCGGCACCCCCCGGTGCCGGGGGGTGCTGCCCGGCTCCCTGGAAAGGTCCCTGGGAAGGCGGACCGGCCGCAGCCGCGCCAGGCGCCTGTGCTGCGGCTCCCTCGGCCGGCTGGGGTGCCGTCACGGCTCGGCGTCGGCGCCCGGTCGGTGCGCTGGTCGGATGCGGCTGCGGCGGGGTGTGATCGGCGGACTGGTCGTGCGGGACGGCGTCGTGCCGCCCTTCGACGACGCCCCCGGCGTCGGCGGCAGCCGCACCGGGAACTCCCACGGCTCCCTGCCCTGGAACCGGCGCCCCGGCGCCACTGTCTGCGGCCTGCTGCTGTACCTGGCCATTCTGCGCAGCCTGCGTCTCAGGGGCGGCCGGGGATTGGTCGGCCTCGGCGGGAGGCAGCGCGAACACCGGCCGCGGACCGGCCGCAGCCGCTTCCTGGGCAGCCGCCGCCCGCTCGTTCGCGGCGGCCAGCGCACGCCGGCGACGCCCTGTCGGCTGCGGAGCCCCGGCCGGGCCCTGCCCCACACTCTGCCCCTGCCCCTGGGCCATGCCGGACGCCGCCGCGGGCAACGCCGGCGGCAGCGCGTGCTGCTCACCCGGCTCCCGCTGGGCCCGCCGCCCGGACGGCGCGGGCACACCCTGCGGCGGAACGGTCCCGCCCAGCCCAGTGTTCGAGGCGGCGGCCCCCGCCGCATGCTCGGCGGCCGTGACCACGGCCCCCTCGGCGACACCCTGGACGGCACTCCCGACGGCATCCGCACCAGCGTCCTCGGCGGCCCGCCCGCGCCGCCGCCCGGTACCGCCCGACACGGCGCCCTCACCGGAGGCCTGAGCCGGGAGGGCGGCCGGTTCCCCGGCGGCCCGCCTCCGGCGCCGCCCGGTGGGCGAACCGCCCTCGGCCCCGTCGCTCTCACCGGCCGGAACGTCCCCGTCCAGGAAGGCGTCGGTCGAGGACCGCCGCGCCCGGCGCCGCCCCCCGCCGGAGGTCTGCTCCTCGGGCGCGGCGGGAACACCCTCGTCCACCGGCTGGTCGGGGACGGCCCCGGCCCCGCCCCCGAGCGGTACTTCGAGGACGTACGCGCTCCCGCTCATCCCCGGCACGTCATGCGTCTGCAGGACACCGCCGTGGGCCCGGACGATGCCGCGCACGATGGGCTCGTGCACCGTGTCACCACCGGCGTACGGCCCGCGCACCTCGATGCGGACGACCTCGCCGCGCTGCGCCGCCGCCACCACGACGGTGTTGTCCAGGTAGCCGCCCGCGGACACGGGCGTGTTGCCGGTGGCGTCGACCCCGGCCACGTCGGCGACGAGATGCGCGAGGGCGGTCGCGAGCAGCCGGGAATCGACCTCGGCCTCGATGGGCGGCGCGTGCACGGCGAACTGCACCCGCCCGGGCCCGATGAGCTCGACGGCCCCGTCGACACCGGCGGCGACGACGGCGTCCAGCATGACCTTCGTCCGGGTGACGCTCTCGCTGCCGGTGTCGAGCCGCTGGTACCCGAGGACGTTGTCGATCAGCGTCGTGATGCGTGAATAGCCCGCCGACAGGTGATGCAGCACCTGGTTGGCCTCGGGCCACAGCTGCCCCGCGTCATCGGCGGCCAGTGCGGCCAGCTCGCGGCGCAGTTCATCCAGGGGCCCGCGCAGGGAGCGCCCGAGCAGGGTCAGCAACTGCTCGTGCCGTGCGGCGAGCGCCTCGAACCGGTCCTTCTCCCGCTCCCCGAGCGCGGCGTACCGCTCCTCGTTCGCGCCGAGTTCCTCGGCGTGCCGCTCGCGCAGCTCCTCCAGCTCGGTGACGTGCTGCTGGCGGAGCGCGGTGAGCCCGGAGGCGTGCTCCTCGGCGATCCGCTCCAGCTCCTCGGCGTGCGCCTTCTCCGCCGCCTCCTTCTCCTCGACGACGGCGTCGTAGGGCCGCCGGTCGGTGAAGGTCATGACGGCGCCGACGAGCTGGTCGCCGTCGCGCACGGGCGCGGTCGTCAGGTCGACGGGAACCTTCCCGCCGTCCTTGGCGTACAGCACCTGCCCGCGCACCCGGTGCTTGCGCCCGGAGCGCAGGGTGTCGGCGAGCGGCGAGTCCTCGTACGGGAAGGGCGACCCGTCGGCACGCGAGTGCAGCACGAGGGTGTGCAGCTCACGCCCGCCGAGATCGCTGGCGCGGAAGCCCAGTATCTGAGCGGCGGCCGGATTGACGAGCACGATCCGCCCGTCGGTGTCGGTCCCGACGACACCCTCGGACGCGGCCCGCAGGATCATCTCGGTCTGCCGCTGCGACCGCGCCAGCTCGGCCTCGGTGTCCACGGTCCCGGACAGGTCACGCACGACGAGCATGAGCAGCTCGTCGGCGGTGTAGCCGTAACTGTCGTAGGCCTGCTGCCCGTTCTCCAGATTCGCACTGGTGACCTCGACGGGGAACTCTGTTCCGTCCGTCCTGCGCGCGACCATCCGGGTCGGCTTGGTCCGGGCCCGCGGATCGAGGTGCTCCGGCCGCCGCATGGACCCGGGGATCAGCTTGGAGTCGAACTGCGGCAGCAGATCGAGCAGCCCGCGCCCCACGAGGGCGGTCCCCGGAGTCTCGAAGGCCTCCAGGGCGATGGTGTTGGCGTTGACGACCGTCCCGTTGGCATTGACCAGCACCAACGCGTCAGGAAGAGCGTCCAGTATGGCTGCGAGGCGAGCAGCGCCTCGGGATGGCCTGCTGCTCACGAGACGCTTCCTCCCTGTTACCGCACCTAGCCGACCGCTCGGGCCATCTTGCCAACCTGCCCGCGGCGTGTCACGCGAGGGAGTCTAAGGGCTGCGGTTGCGCTCGCGACGCCGATGAGAGGGAGGTCGCACGAGGAAGTGACCCCGAACTGACGACCGAGTAACCGGAAACGCCCGCGGTCCTGCGACGACGTCGCGAGACCTCCGCTGGACCTTTACGACGACGACGTTTCTGTACCTTTTGGCCAGGCTGGCCTGATGAGGGCGGAGTGTGGCGCAAACGGGGGGTGCGGGTCGGGGCCGGCGCGGAACGCGATGGCCCTCCGGCGGGGGTACGGGAGTACGGGGCGCGGGCGGCCGGGCGGGTCGGCGCGGCGGCCCATGTACGTCCGGCGGCGTAACGGAGCCGATATGCGGAGCCGATATGCGGAGCGCGAAGCGCTCCGGAACGCGTGCGTGGGGCCCATCGCCCGGCTCAGCCCGGCCCGCCTCCGGCACCCAGCGGCCGCCGAGGCGCCGACGAGGCAGAGCGCCAGCAGGGAGACTCCACGAGCGCCCGGCCTCATCGGACCCACCGACCCCATAGACCCCACCGGTCCCACCCCACCGACCCCCACGCCTCATCCGAGGCAGGCTCAGACGGCTCCTCCCTCGCCTCCCACACCCGGCAGGAGCGGGACGAGCCGGTCCCAGCGGGAGATCTGGCAGCCGTCACGGCGGTCGTACGTGGCGTCGACGGGCCGGCCGGCCCAGGTGCCGGTGACGTGCGCGGTGGCCGGTCCGCCGTACTGCATGGTGCAGAAGCCGCCTTCCGGGGCGGGCGCGAAGAGGTCCTGTCCCCAACGCGTGTCCCGCTCCAGCACGGCGCAGGCGCCGCGGGGGTCGGGGTGGCTGCCGCCGTCGGGCCCGCAGTACAGCTCGAACGTCCCGTCGGCTCCCTCGCCGGCGTTCCGGACGGTGACGGTGAGGTGATCCCGCTCCTGTCCCACGCCGAGCCGGGGCGGAGGCAGCAGATCGAACACACTGGCCTGGGCGGCAGCGGCGGGAGACACGGCGGCCAGCGACCCGGCGGTGGCGACGGAGGCGGCGGCAGCGATGAGGAGACGCCGCAGTACGGGGCGGGCGGTGGCCCGGGGAGTGGCACGCAACATGCCCTGCCTAACGCGACACGGTCCCGGATGTTGCGCGAGGCCCCCCGTCCGGGCCCCGTCGAGTCCCCCGCAGGGGCCGCCCACGGCCCGACAAGGCCTTTGCCCTGCGCCCTTCCCGCCTAGTACCGTGGGGGTCGATTGGTGACACCGCGCCCGACTGTGTCATCATCGGCACGCACCGACTCGCGCTCGCGCGGGGGGATGCGCTGGAGGCGTCGCCTAGTCCGGTCTATGGCGCCGCACTGCTAATGCGGTTTGGGTCTTAAAGCCCATCGAGGGTTCAAATCCCTCCGCCTCCGCACTCGATCACGAAGCCCCGGTCACCTGACCGGGGCTTCGCTGTCGTTACCCCCCCGTTGGGGCCGTTTCTGCAGCTCACAAGGGGTGCGGCTAACGGATTTCACATGGCGGCGGCAGTCATGTAATGTTCTTCCTGTCGCCGCGAGCGAGCCGAAAGGCCCGGGAGCGGCGAAAAAACAGAACAAGCACTCGTAGCTTAACGGATAGAGCATCTGACTACGGATCAGAAGGTTGCAGGTTCGAATCCTGCCGAGTGCACACAGAGCGTAGGCCCCGGAGAGATCCGGGGCCTACGGCGTTTCAGATGCGGCAGTGACCGCAGCGGGGGGTTGCGCGTAGGCGCATACTGAGGGCAATGACTAAGCCTGCTGCACAGAAGCGTCATCTGCCCACCAGCCCCTTCAAGGCCCCGGTCGCGCCCGCACCCAAGCACTTCGCGGTGGGCGACCAGGTCACCCACGACGTGTACGGCCTCGGCCGGGTGATCGGCATCGAGGACGGCATCGCGGTGCTCGTGGACTTCGGCTCCGCACCCATGCGGATCCTGAGCCCGTACGCCAAGATGACCAAGCTCTAGAGCCGTCACGACGAAAGAGAGACTCTCATCGAACCGACTTCGCTGTTCTCCGCTCCGGAAGCGCAAGCGAGCCGCCCCAGCGCGGTGTCGCCGCCTCCGACGACAAACCCCTTCCAGGCCCCGGACTTCGGGGAGGACGAGACCTTCCTGCCCGAGGAAGCCTGGGAGCCCGTTCCGGCCGGGCGCGCCGGGCGGCCCAAGGCCGCATAGCTCCACACGTGGCCTGGACTCGGACAGGCCACCAGTACGGCAAGGGTGCCCGGCCTGGCCAGGTGAGCGGAGTGGGCACAGACCAGAGGCCCTGTGGATCGATCCACACGGCCTCTGGTGTTGCCTGTCGCCGTGCCGTCAGACCGTCGCGGCCCCTTGCGCCGTCGGTCGAGGCGGCGGGTGAGGCAGCCGGCTGCGCTCCGGACGGTTGAGGATGCCTGCCCGCGCCCGTGGTGACGTGGACGCGGGCTGCCGGGTCTCCGGGCGTCGGAAGCGTCTCGCCGGCCTGGATGACGTAGGCGAGGCAGGTGAGGTCGGTCACACTCATTCCCGCCTGTTGGGTGATCCCGTGATGTCCGACCAGGTGTGCCGCGATGAGGTCGTCCGTCGCCCACAGGGCCTGCTCCCGTGCGGCTGCCGGACGCGGCTCGGCTTCCATTCCCAAGATCCCACGGCTCGTGAGAGGTTCAGCCGCACGTCGTGGTTCATGAGGAGTTCTGGGGGCCTGTGGACGGGGCCCCGTCGGAGGGGGAGCACGTGAGCGCACATCAGTATGACCACGGGCACACGGTCGCGGGGTGGGTCGGATGCGGCATCGCGAGCGTCGGGGCCGGTGTGGCCGGGGTCGGGGTTTGTACCGTCTCGGGCGCGCTGATCGCCGGTGGTATCGCGATCGGGGTGGTGAGCCTCCTTGTCACCTGGGCCCTGCACCTGGCCGGGTGGGGGAAGGGGCCCGGCGTGCGGCCCCGGGAGGAGTGGGCGTGGCGGGCTCGGGACTCGGCGGCCCCGGGCGGGCATGAGGGGTGCCTAGGGTGCCGGCTGGCCGGGCGGGGACGGCGGCGTGCCGGACGCTCGGGGGAACCGGCCGTGCCGGTCCAGCGGGACGGGGAGCCGGAGACCGCCGATGCCGTGGGTGCCGACTCCGTGCGGTGAGGCCGGTCCCCGTCGGCTACCCCGCGTTGTCAGTGGTGCCGCCTACTCTCGGCAGAGATGGCACAGGCATGGAGGTGCTCGGGGCTGCGGTGGTCGGCGCACGGTCCCGTGCTGACGTGGGACGGTGGGCGGCGCAGCGCGCTGACCTGGGGGAAACGTGTGGCCTTCGGGGTCGCGGACGGGGATGTGCGGACCTGCGTGGGGGCTCGGGGGCATGTGTGCCCGGTGGGAGCGGTCGTGGCGGGGCGGAGTACGGGCACCCGCTGCGAGGAGTGTGCGCGGCTGGACCGGGCGCACTCCGTGGCGGCGGACACCCTCGCGGACGACCCGCGGCCGTACCACGTGTATCTGGCGTGGTTCGGGCCCGGCATGCTCAAGGTCGGCATCACGGCGGAGGAGCGCGGCTCCGCGCGGCTGCTCGAGCAGGGGGCCGTCTGCTTCAGCTGGCTCGGCGTCGGGCCGCTGATGGCCGCGCGGCGCAGCGAGGAGCTGCTGCGGGCGGCGCTGCGGGTGCCCGACCGGATTCCGTACGCCGAGAAGCGGGCCGTGCGGTCCGCGCTGCCCGGCACCGAGGCCGAGCGGGCCGCGGAGATCACGGAGGTGCATGCCCGGGCCGCGGCGCTCCCGGCCTGGCCGGAGTCGCTCGTGCGGGAGCCCCTGCGGGTCGTCGACCACGTGGGCGTGTTCGGACTCGCCGGGCTGCCCGTCGCCGTCGGGGAGGTGAGTGAGCTGGTCGCCGGGGGTGTGGTGAGCGGGGAGCTGGTCGCCGCCGCGGGGCCCGATCTGCATCTGGCCACGGAGGGCGGGGTCGTCGTGGTCGATACGCGGTTGCTGACCGGGTGGGGGCTGGTGCCCGCCGCGGGGGGTGAGCTGACCGTTCCGGTGCGGCGGATCAAAGAGGCGGCGGGGGTGCAGGACGGGCTGTTCTGACCCGCCCGGCCTTCCCAGGCGCTTCCTGAGAGGCGCCTGTGCGTTTCTCAGGGAATTCACAGGGTGTGGAAAGGACGCTCTCAGAGCTTCTCGACATCGTGTTCACATGACCACGACCTCGCCCCAGGGGCGCACCGAACTGCTGAGGCCGGACGGGAGCCCCGTCCGGGTGCTTGTGGTGGATGACGAGATGTCGATCACCGAGCTGCTGTCCATGGCCCTTCGCTATGAGGGATGGCAGATCCGCAGTGTCGGCGACGGCACCGGCGCCCTCCAGGCCGCCCGCGACTTCCGGCCCGACGCCGTCGTCCTCGACATGATGCTGCCCGACATGGACGGGCTGGCCGTGCTCGGACGGCTGCGGCGGGAGTTGCCGGACGTGCCCGTGCTGTTCCTGACCGCCAAGGACGCCGTCGAGGACCGGATCGCCGGGCTCACCGCCGGTGGGGACGACTACGTCACCAAGCCGTTCAGCCTGGAGGAGGTCGTCGCGCGGCTGCGCGGGCTGATCCGGAGGTCCGGTGCGGCCGACCGGCGGTCGGACTCCACGCTGGTCGTCGGCGACCTCACGCTCGACGAGGACAGCCACGAGGTGACCCGGGCCGGCGACAACATCCACCTGACCGCGACCGAGTTCGAGCTGCTGCGGTTCCTGATGCGCAATCCGCGGCGCGTGCTCAGCAAGGCGCAGATCCTCGACCGTGTCTGGTCGTACGACTTCGGCGGGCAGGCCAATGTCGTCGAGCTCTACATCTCGTATCTGCGGCGGAAGATCGACGCGGGGCGGGAGCCGATGATCCACACCCGGCGGGGTGCCGGGTACCTGATCAAGCCCGCGGCGTCATGAGCGGGCGGCGACGGCCGCGTACGCAGCAGCAGGCAGGCGGGCAGCGAGCAGGCAAACCACGCACGCTGCGGACGAGGCTCGTCGTCGCGTCCGTGGTGCTGATCGCCGTGGTGTGCGCGGTGATCGGGACCGTGACGACGCTCGCTCTCAGGTCCCATCTGTACGAGCAACTGGACGGGCAGGTCGAGGACACGGGCAAGCGTCTGTCGGTGCCCGTGAATCCCGGTGGTGGAAACGACACCGACTCGACGGACAGGATCACGGGCTTCATCGAGGGACCGGCGCTGCCGGAGACCATCGCCGCCGAGGTCGCCGCCGACGGCACGCTCACCCAGGCGGTCTTCGCCCGGGAGGCCTCCAACGACAACGGCCCCTTCCAGCGGAACTCGCCCGTCGACCTCACCGACGAGCAGAAGGCCGCCCTCGCCGAGGTGCCGACCACGGGCACGCACACCGTCGACATCCCCGACCTCGGCGAGTACCGCGTGCGGTACGTCGACGGGCTCGACGGAGGCAACTACTACGTGGCCCTGCCGACCGAGTCGGTCAACAGCACCATCAACACCCTCATCCTCGTCGAGGTGAGCGTCACCGGCGCCGGACTGGTCGCCGCCGCCATCGCCGGCTCCGTCCTCATCGGCGTGGCCACCCGACCCCTCCGCCGCGTCGCCGCCACCGCCACCCGGGTCTCCGAACTGCCCCTCCACACCGGCGAGGTGAACCTCAGCGAGCGCGTGCCCGACTCCGAGACCGATCCGCACACCGAGGTCGGGCAGGTCGGGGCCGCGCTCAACCGGATGCTCGATCACGTCCACGGCGCGCTGCACGCACGGCAGCAGAGCGAGACGCGCGTGCGGCAGTTCGTCGCCGACGCCAGTCACGAGCTGCGCACACCCCTCGCCTCCATCCGCGGGTACGCCGAGCTGACCCGGCGCGGCAGAGAGCAGGTCGGCCCCGACACGCGGCACGCCCTCGGGCGCATCGAGTCCGAGGCCGGCCGTATGACGCTGCTCGTCGAAGACCTGCTGCTGCTCGCCCGGCTGGACGCCGGCCGGCCCCTGCGGTTCGAGGAGACCGATCTCGTACCGCTCGTGGTGGACACCATCAGCGACGCCCGCGCGGCCGGACAGGACCACAGCTGGCGCCTCGACCTGCCCGACGAGCCCGCGCTCGTGGCGGCGGACACGGCCCGGCTGCAACAGGTCCTCGTCAACCTGCTCGGCAACGCCCGCACCCACACGCCACCCGGCACGACCGTCACCGCCCGCGTCCGGCGGCGCGGCACCTCCCTGTGCGTGGACGTCGAGGACAACGGGCAGGGCATCCCCGCCGAGTTGCTGCCGCACGTCTTCGAACGCTTCGCGCGTGGCGACTCCGCGCGGTCCCGCGCCACCGGCTCGACCGGCCTCGGCCTCGCCATCGTGCAGGCCGTGGTGACCGCGCACGGCGGTACCGTGACCGTCGACAGCGTGCCCGGGCGGACCGTGTTCACGGTGCACCTGCCCGCGTCGGCGCCCTCACCGCAGCCGGAAATGAGCCGGCAACAGCACTCACAGGCACACCACAGCGTCACCACACGGGCACGACAGGGCGCCTGACGAAAGTCGGTTCCATGCGAACCGACTCTTCTCCCGGCACCCTGCCGGCGCGGGAGCACCTCCCGGCCGCACCAGCCGGTACGCCTGTCCTGGACGTAGTGATCCCCGTCCACAACGAGGAGAAGGACCTCCAGCCGTGCGTCCGCAGACTGCACGAGCACCTCGCCCGCACGTTCCCGTACGCGTTCCGCATCACGATCGCGGACAACGCCTCCACGGACACCACCCCGCGGGTGGCGGCACGGCTGGCGGCGGAGATCCCCGAGGTCACCACCTTCCGCCTGGAGCAGAAGGGCCGCGGCCGGGCCCTGCGGGCCGTCTGGTCGGCCTCGGACGCCCCCGTCCTCGCCTACATGGACGTGGACCTGTCCACCGACCTAAACGCCCTGCTCCCGCTGGTGGCGCCGCTGATCTCCGGCCACTCGGACCTGGCGATCGGCTCCCGGCTGGCCCGCAGCTCCCGCGTGGTGCGCGGCCCCAAGCGGGAGTTCATCAGCCGGGCCTACAACCTCATCCTGCGCGGCTCGCTCCAGGCCCGCTTCTCGGACGCCCAGTGCGGGTTCAAGGCGATCCGCCGTGACGTGGCGCAGGCGCTGCTGCCCCTGGTCGAGGACACCGGCTGGTTCTTCGACACCGAGATGCTGGTGCTCGCCGAGCGCGCGGGTCTGCGGATCCACGAGGTGCCGGTCGACTGGGTCGACGACCCCGACTCGACCGTGCACATCGTCAAGACCGCGACCGACGACCTCAAGGGCGTGTGGCGGGTCGCCAGGGCCCTGGCCACCGGTTCGCTGCCGCTGGACCGGCTCACCCGGCCGTTCGGCGACGACCCCCGCGACCGCGAGATCCAGGACGTGCCGACGGGCCTGGCCCGCCAGCTCGTCGGGTTCTGCGTGGTCGGCGGCCTGTCCACCCTCTTCTACCTGCTCCTCTACAGCGGCTTCCGCGTCTTCACCGGCTCCCAGACCGCCAACGCCCTCGCCCTGCTGGTGTCCGCGATCGCCAACACCGCGGCCAACCGGCGGCTCACCTTCGGGGTCCGCGGGCGCGGCGGGGCCGTACGGCACCAGGCGCAGGGCCTGATCGTCTTCGCCATCGGGCTCGCCCTGACCAGCGGCTCGCTCGCCGCGCTCAACGCGGCCACCTCCGAGCCCGCCCACTCCACCGAGCTGGCCGTCCTCATCGCCGCCAACCTCGCGGCGACCGTGCTGCGCTTCCTGCTCTTCCGCGCGTGGGTCTTCCCCGACCGGCGCGACGAGCAGGAGCCCCCCGCCACCGTCGACGCGTCCGGCCCGCGCCACGCGCCCGGCCCGCGCCACGCGTACGGCCCGCTCCCGCAGCGGCCGGCCGAGCGGCGGTACGCCCCGTACGACACGACCCGGTTCCGCGCCGGTGACGCCGCGGACCGCACCTCGAGGGACGCCACCGTGCAACTCCAGCCGGTACGCCCGGCCGACACCGACCCGAGGAACGCCCGATGACGACGTACTCAGAAGAGAGAACCCGCGAGACGGGCCCGAGCCCCTCGACCTGGGAGCGCCCCGGCGAGGCACCCCCGCCGCCCCCCGCCTCGAAGCCGCCCTTCCCGCGGCGACTGTGGCGCGGCCGGCCCGAGGACCCCCGCTGGGCCCGCCCGGCCTTCCTCGCCCTGCTGCTCGCGACCTCCCTGCTCTACCTGTACAACCTGAGCGCCTCCGGCTACGCCAACTCCTTCTACTCCGCGGCCGTACAGGCGGGCAGCCAGTCCTGGAAGGCCTTCTTCTTCGGCTCGCTGGACGCGGCGAACGCCATCACCGTCGACAAGCCCCCGGCCGCGCTGTGGCCGATGGCCCTGTCCGTGCGGCTCTTCGGCCTCAGCTCCTGGGCGATCCTCGTCCCCGAGGTCCTCATGGGCGTCGGTACGGTCGCCGTCGTCCACGCCTCCGTCCGCCGCCGGTTCAGCCCCGCGGCCGGGCTGATCGCGGGCGCGGTGCTCGCACTCACCCCCGTCGCGGCGCTGATGTTCCGCTTCAACAACCCGGACGCGATGCTGGCCCTGCTGATGGCCGTGGCCTGCTACCTCGTCATCCGCGCGCTGGAGGACGGCCGCACCAAGTGGCTGCTGTGGGCCGGTGCCGCGATCGGACTCGCCTTCCTCGCCAAGACCCTCCAGGCCTTCCTGATCCTGCCGGCGCTCGCCCTCGTCCACGGCGTCTGCGCCCCGGTCACGGTGAAGAAGCGGATCGGGCAGCTGGCCGCCGCCCTGGCCGCGATCGTCGTCTCCGGCGGCTGGTGGGTCGCGATCGTCGAACTCTGGCCCGCCTCCTCCCGCCCGTACATCGGCGGCTCGCAGGGCAACAGCTTCCTGGAGCTGACCTTCGGCTACAACGGCCTCGGCCGGCTGAACGGCGAGGAGACCGGCAGCGTCGGCGGTGGCGGCGGTGGCGGCGGCAACTGGGGCGAGACCGGCTGGGACCGGCTGTTCAGCTCCTCCATCGGCGGCCAGATCTCCTGGCTCATCCCGGCCACGCTGATCCTGCTCGTCGCGGCGCTGGTGGCCACGCGCAAGGCGAAGCGCACGTCGGTGACCCGCGGTTCGTTCCTCGTGTGGGGCGGCGCGCTGCTCACGACCATGCTGGTCTTCAGCTACATGCAGGGCATCTTCCACGAGTACTACACGGTGGCCCTCGCCCCCTACGTCGCCCCGCTGACCGGCATGGGCGTGGCGCTGCTCTGGGAGAAGCGGGACAAGGCGTGGGCCTCCCTGACCCTGGCCGCCGCGATGACGGCGACCGCGGCCTGGGGCTACGTCCTGCTCAACCGCTCCTCCGACTACCTGCCCTGGCTGAAGTGGTTCGTCCTGGCCGGCGGCCTGACGGCGGCCCTCGGCCTGATCTTCGCCGGGCGGCTGGGGCGCCGACTGGCCCTGGGGGCGGCCGGGCTGGGTCTCGTGGCGGCACTGGCGGGACCGGCGGCGTACACGCTCACCACGGTGAACGAGGGGCACACCGGCTCGATCGTCACGGCGGGACCGGCGGTCGCGGGCGGCCGCGGCGCTCCGGGCGGCGGTGGTGGCCCCGGCGGCGGCTTCCCGGACGGGGGCCAGAACCAGCAGAACCAGCAGGATCAGCAGGGCTTCCCCGGCGGCGGCATGCCGGGCCAGAACCAGCAGGGCCAGAACCAGCAGAACGGTGACGGCGGCGGTGGCGGCATGGGCGGCCTGCTCAACGGCGCCGGCGTCAGCTCCGAGGCCAAGGAGCTGCTGGAGGCCGACGCCGGTCAGTACACCTGGGCCGCGGCGGCCATCGGCGCCCAGAACGCGGCGAGTTACCAGCTGTCCACCGGGGAACCGGTGATGGCCATCGGCGGCTTCAACGGCACGGACCCGTCCCCGACGCTCGCCCAGTTCAAGGAGTACGTGGCCGAAGGGAAGATCCACTACTTCATCGCCTCCGGCGGCATGGGCGGCGGCCCGGGCGGCAGCACCGACAGCACGTCCTCCCAGATCACCTCCTGGGCCGAGGCCAACTTCGAGAAGATCACGGTCGGTTCGTCCACCTTCTACGACCTCACCCAGCAGGCGAGCGGCTGACACTTCCCTCCAGGGGAGAAGGGCGGTGGCCGGGAGCCACCGCCCTTCTCCGGAACTTCGTTGTACGCCGTACGGGAACTGTTCTACGGTGTATAGCATGACCACGTCCCCCCAGGAAGCGGCCCCGCCGCAGACGGTGCGCGCAGCCCATCCCCAACGCTGGCTGATCCTCGGTGTCATCTGCCTCGCGCAGCTCACCGTGCTGCTCGACAACACGATCCTGAACGTGGCGATCCCCTCGCTCACCCGCGAGATGAACGCCTCGACCGCGGACGTCCAGTGGATGATGAACGCGTACTCGCTGGTGCAGTCCGGCCTGCTGCTCACCGCGGGCAACTCCGCCGACCGCTACGGCCGCAAGCTGATGCTGATGTCGGGCCTCGCGATCTTCGGCGTGGGCTCCCTGGCGGCCGGCCTGTCCCAGAGCCCGGCCCAGCTGATCGCGGCCCGGGCGGGCATGGGCGTCGGCGGTGCGCTGCTGATGACCACGACGCTCGCGGTCGTCGTGCAGATCTTCGACGACAGGGAGCGCGTGAAGGCCATCGCGCTCTGGTCGACGGTCAGTTCGCTCGGGTTCGCGGCCGGGCCGCTGATCGGCGGTGTGATGCTGAACCACTTCTGGTGGGGCGCGATCTTCCTGATCAACATCCCGGTCGTGCTGCTCGGCCTGGTCGCGGTCGCCGCGCTCGTGCCGGAGTCCAGGCACAAGGCGGGCGACCGGCCCGACCTGGTCGGCGCGGTGCTGTCGACGATCGGCATGACGTCCGTCGTGTACGCGATCATCACCGGCCCCGAACACGGCTGGACGTCCGGGCAGGTACTGGTCTCCGCGCTGATCGGCCTGATCGTCCTCGGCCTGTTCGTGCTGTGGGAGCTGAGCACCGAGCATCCGATGCTCGACATGCACTTCTTCCGCAACCAGAGGTTCGTGGGCGCGGTCGCGGGCGCGATCCTCGTGGCGTTCGGCATGACGGGGTCGCTGTTCCTGCTCACCCAGCATCTGCAGTTCGTGCTCGGCTACGAGCCGTTGGACGCGGGTCTGCGGACGGCGCCGCTGGCGTTGACCGTGGTCGCGCTCAACTTCACGGGGGTCGGGGCGAAGCTGGTGCTGCGGGTGGGGACGCCGGGGGCCATCGCGCTCGGTATGACCCTGGTGTCCGCGGGGCTCGCGGCGATCGCGCTGCTCGGCGGGCACGGGTACGGGGGCATGCTGCTCGGCCTGGTCGTCATGGGCGCGGGTGTGGCGTTGTCCATGCCGGCCATGGCCAACGCGATCATGGGGGCGATACCGCCGGAGAAGGCGGGTGTGGGGGCCGGGATCAACGGCACGCTCGCGGAGTTCGGGAACGGGCTCGGTGTCGCCGTCCTCGGTGCCGTGCTCAACTCCCGGTTCGCCTCCCTGGTCGCCGTGTCCGCGGCGTCGTTGCCGGCGGCGCTGGCCGCGGCCGGCAGCGCTGAGGAGAGGGCGCGCATCTCCGACGCGTTCGCCTCCGGGCTGGAGACCAGTCAGCTGGTGGGGGCGGTGGCCGTGCTGGCCGGCGGATGGGTGGCGGCGGCGTTGCTGCGGCGGGCTGAGCGGGCAGAGTCCGCCTGAGGGCTCGGGTTGCCGGGTAGCGGGGTTGCCGGGTAGCGGGCTGCTGTCGATCGTTCGCTCTGGTCGCGCCCACGCGGCGGAGCCGCAGGTCGGCACAGCGCCGCGCCCCCGGCAGGGGAGCCCTACTAGCATGACCGGCATCAGCACAGTCAGGAAGGTGCGCCATGGCGAAGGCAGCCGAGAAGGCCGCGCGGTCCAGCGTCTGGCTGGAAGGCACAGCGCACCGGCGGCGCGGTGGAGGGCAGCCCTCGGGGCTGGACCGGGCGCGCATCATCGCGGTCACCGTGCGGCTGCTGGACGCCGAGGGGCTGGCCAGGTTCTCGATGCGGCGGCTGGCCGGTGAGCTGAACGTCACCGCGATGTCCGTCTACTGGTACGTCGACACCAAGGACGACCTCCTCGAACTCGCCCTGGACGAGGTCATGGGCGAGGTGCGGCTGCCCGACCCGGACGACGGCGAGGACTGGCGGGACCAGGTGCGGGCGCTCGCGCGGGAGTACCGGACGCTGCTGGTGCGCCACCCCTGGGTGTCCGCGCTGGTCGGCGTCTTCCTCAACATCGGCCCCAACAACCTGGCCTTCTCGCGGGTGGTCCAGCGCGTCGTGCGCAGGACCGGGCTGCCCGCGAAACGCCTGACGGGCGCGATCTCGGCCGTCTTCCAGTTCGTCTACGGCTACGGCACCCTGGAGGGCCATCTCGGCGCCCGGGCCGCGGCCGGCGGCATGACCCTGGACGAGTACTTCCAGCAGGCCCTGAGCACGGTGACCGACGCCCCGCAGGCCGCCGACGTCCTCCAGGAGTCCCAGGAGATCATGGCGGCGCGCGGCGGCGACACGGTCGCCGAGATGTTGGAGCGGGACTTCGAGTTCGCGATGGAACTGCTGATCGCGGGCATCGATGCGATGACCGCCCGCGAACGAGGGGCTACTCCCCCTCGACCAGCCGCGCCGGGAACCCGCCCGTCGCCACCGGCCCCCACCGCTCCGGAGTGATCCGGATGATCGACTTGCCCTGCCTGACCATGGCCGCGCGGTACTCGTCCCAGTCGGGGTGCTCCCCGGAGATGTTCCGGTAGTACTCCACGAGCGGCTCGACGGAGTCGGGTGCGTCGACGACCTCGGCGGTGCCGTCGATCTGGACCCAGGGTCCGTTCCAGTCGTCGCTGAGCACGAGCAGGCTCACGCGCGGGTCCCGCTTGGCGTTGCGGGTCTTGGCGCGCTCCGGGTACGTGGAGACCACGATCCGGCCGGAGTCGTCGACGCCGCAGGTCAGCGGGGAGCCCTGGGGGCCGCCGTCGGACCGCCGGGTCAGCAGGACCGCGTGGTGCCGGGGCCGTACGAAGTCGAGCAACTCGTCCAGGGAGACGCGGGTGTTCGTCGCGATGTTCGGTGCCATGCCCGGCAGCCTACGACGCCAGCGCCTCCGCGAGGCTGTCGTACACGGGGACGTCCCGGCGCACGCCGGTCACCTGCAGGACGCGGCGTGCGACGCCGTCCGGACGGGCCACCAGGCGCACCCGGGCCCCGGGGCGCAGCCGGTGCCGTATGTCGTTGATGAGGCGGATGCCCTGGGAGTCCATGAAGGACGTCGTGGTCAGGTCCAGGACGAGGACCTCCAGCCGGTCCCCTCGCTCCTGAGCCGCGGACATGATGTGCGGCAGCAGCTCCGCGGCGTTGCAGAAGTCGATCTCCGCGGGCAGGGTGAGGTGGACGCGGCCGGGCAGGTCGCGGGGTTCTGTGGGATTCGTGAAGAAGGTCACGGCACTCACCTGGCAGACGTTCGTCCGGATTCCGGTAAGGCCGCTTCCTGACCCACGGCTCATTCCATCACGCCGGGTGGCGGCCACGGAAGCGCTGGGCCGGGCCGTCGGCCGGACGTCACTTCGAGGCAACCGAGCAGTTAGAGTGCTGTCCGTCCTGTGCTCGCAGTCGGGAATGTGCTGCGGAGCTCTCCTGCGCACGGCCATGGCCGTGCATGCCGAAGAGGTTCGTGGTGGCTGCGTCCGAGTTTCCTGATTTGCCCCGTTTTCCGGTTGGCGTCGAGCTGGCCGAGGCCCTGACGGTGGCGTCTCAGCAACTGCACGAGACCCTCACGCCGCACAGCACCCTGCGCGCGGCGGTCCGGCTGGCCGTGCACATCATGCCGGGCGCCGAGCACGCCGGCATCTCCGAGATCGAGCGCGGCAGCACGCTCCGCACGCTCGCCTGGACCGACGACGTCGTGCGCTCCGCCGAGGTCCGGCACACCGGCCCGGAACCGCACGGGCACTGGGACCGGTTGTGGAACAGCCCGGTGGCGCGGATAACGGACAGCGAGGCGGACGACGGCTGGGACGTGCTGGCGGCCCTGGGACTGCGCTCGGCGCTGTCGCTGCGGCTGCGCGCCGACCGCCGCCGGCTGACCGTGCTCACGGCCTACGCGCGCAAGCCGGGCGTCTTCGACGAGGACGCGACCCGCGTCGGCCGGCTGTTCACCGCGCACGTCAGCATCGCCCTGGAGTCCGCGACCGTACGCGAGCAGCTGACCGAGGCCATGCACACCCGGGACTTGATCGGCCAGGCCACCGGCATCCTCATGGAACGCCGGGGCATCGACGCGTCGGCGGCCTTCGAGAGCCTGGTGCGGGCCTCCCAGCGGGAGAACGTGAAACTGCGCGATCTCGCCCGCGGGATCGTCGGCGCGCACAACACCCCCTGAGACGAGGTGAATCACGCCAGAGGCGTGTTCGGCCGGCGACGGGATACCTGTACGGTCATGAGTTCCGAGACGTCCGACACGCTGGACCAGGCGATGGTGCGCAGCAGCGGTCTCGACACCCTGCTGCGGGATCTGACCGACCGCGCGGCGCAGGAGGTGCCCGGCGCCGCCGCGTGCAGCATCACGGTGTGCCGCGGCGGGCGGCTGCTCACCCTGGCGGGCAGCGACGGCCTGCCCAGCGGCCTGGACCTGCGCCAGTACGAGAACGGCTCGGGGCCCTGCGTCGACGCCGCCGAGACCGGCGTCGAGCAGTACGCGCCGGACCTGGCGGCGGAGTCCCGCTGGCCGTCGTACACGCGGTACGCGCTGTCCGCGGGCGTCCGCTGCGTGCTGGCGGTGCCGGTCGCCGTGGAGGACGAGAGCGGCGCCGCCATCAACTACTACGGGGTGCGGGCGGAGGAACTGGGCACGGGCCGGGAGACGGCCCGTGCCTTCGCTTCCCGGGCGGGGGACGCGATCAATGTGGCGCTGCGCATCGAGCGCCGGCGGCAGTCCGCGGCCGACGTGCGCACCGCGCTGCTCTCCCGCAGCGTCATCGACCAGGCGATCGGCATCCTCATGGCCCGGGAGCGGGTCGACGCGCGCATCGCGCTGGAGCGGCTGGGCCGGGCCTCGCAGGACCGCAACGTCAAACTGCGTGACCTGTGCGGCCAGTTGGTGGCGAAGGTGTCCGACCCCGGCTCAGGCCGCCGGAAGTGACCCACCCCGCACGGCCTGGATGTCCAGCTCCACCCTGAGCGTGGTGCCGATCGCGGCGATGCCGGCCTGCAGGACCTGGTTGTAGTTCATCGCGAAGTCCTCGCGGCGCAGTTCGGTCGTGGCGCGGAAGGCCGCGCGGGTGCCGCCCCAGGGGTCCGGACCCGTGCCGAGGTAGGCCAGGTCCAGGTCGACCGGTCGTACGACACCGTGCATGCCCAGCTTGCCGTGGACGGTCCACCGGTCGGACCCGGTCGCCGTGAGCCCCGTGGACCGGTAGGTGATCTCGGGGAACCGCTCGACGTCGAGGAAGTCCGGCGACCTCAGGTGCCCGTCGCGCGTGCCGTTGCCCGTGTCGACGGACGCGGCCCGGATCACCGCCTCCACCCGCGACCTGGTGACGTCGTCCGGGGCGATCTCGATCGAGCCGGAGAACTCCGTGAACCGGCCGTGCACGCTGGAGATGCCCAGGTGCTGGGCCACGGCGGCCACGCTGGAGTGCACCGGGTCGACGGTCCACGGCCCCGACGGCGGCAGCTCGGTACCGCCCTGCCGGGCCAGCGTCACCGAGCCGACCTCGGCCCGTTCGCTCGCCGTGACGATCACACTGGAGGCCGCGGGCGCGTACCCCACAGCCGTGACGATGACCGTGTACGCCCCCGGCCGCAGCGGCGTCGCGTCCCACACGGCGCCCTCCGCGTCGGCCTCGGCGCGCAGCACCTGCGCACCGGTCATGTCCGCCACCGTGACGACCGCGTGCGACACGGCCCATCCGTCCCGGGTGCGGATCCTCGCGGTCAGTCCCATCTCACGCAACTCCTCAGAAGGAAACCGGCCCGCGGCAGGGGCGCACCTCCGCTCGAAGCGCGCCCACCGCCACGGGCCGGGGTTCGACTACTCGCCGGGGTGGGCGAGTTCGATGTCGTGGGCGTCGGCGCCGCGGCCCGTCACCGTCAGGGCGGTGGCCACCGGCGGGTAGCCCGTGGCGATGACGGTGTACTCGCCGCCGTCCAGGTCGGTGAAGGCGTACGCCCCGTCCGTCCCGGTCGTGGCCGAGCCGACGACGTTGCCCGCCTGGTCGATCAGCGTCACCCGGGCGTCGGCCAGCGGACCGTGCGGGGCGCGGACGACACCCTGGACGCGGGCTCCCGCCTCCAGGTCGATCTCGACCCGGGTGACCCCGGCACCGCCCACCTCGACGGGCAGGGCGCGCGGCCGGAACCCGGCGGCGTTCACCGCGACGGTCACCGCCCCCGGCACCAGCTCGGCGAAGGAGAACTCGCCCTGCTCGCCGGTGGCCTGGGTGGCCAGCAGGTCCCCGCGCACATCGGTCACGATGACCATCGCGTCCTTCACCGGCTGCGCGTTCCCGGCGGCCCGCACCAGGCCGGTCAGCCCGCTGGTGCCGCTGAGCAGGATGTCGTAGGCGACCGGCTCCGCGTTCACCACGACCGTGGACGCCTGCGGCTGGCAGCCGTCGGCAGAGGCGATCAGGACGTACGACCCGGCGCCCGGGGCGTCCACCGCGTAGGAGCCGTCGGCCCGCGCCACGGACCGGCCCAGCTGGCGCCCGGCCAGCGAGATCAGTGTGACGGCGGCCCGCGGCACGGGCGCGGACTCGGCGCCGCGGACGAATCCGCGGACCGGGACGCCGCCGCCACCCGACGCCGGCTCCTCGGCACGGGCCGCGGTGGCCACGGCGGTGAGCCGCCGCGCGCCCTCGGGCCCGGTCCCGTCGGCGGCACCGGTCCCGTCCACGGCCCAGCCCGGCACGGTCTTCTTCCCGGCGGGAGCCTCCGCGTCGGCGTCGCTGTCGGCGGCCTGCGCCAGCCCGCCCTTCGTCTTCAAGGGGACCTCCTTGATGAACAGCGACACCAGCAGCGCGAGCAGCGCCAGCGGAGCCGAGTAGAGGAACACGTCCGCGACACCGTGGCCGTAGGCGCTCTCCACGACCGTGCGGATCGGCGCGGGCATGGCGTCGAGGTCGGGGATGCCGCCACCGCCCGTGCCGGCGTGGCCGAGGGCCGCGCCCTTCGCTTCGAGACCGGCGAGGCCGTCCTTCACGTAGTCGGTGATCTTGTTGCCCAGGACCGCGCCGAGCGCCGAGACGCCCACCGCACCGCCGAGGGACCGGAAGAAGGTCACCGTGGAGCTCGCGGCACCGAGATCACCCGGCTCCACCTGGTTCTGCGTGCACAGCACCAGGTTCTGCATCATCATGCCGATGCCGAGACCCAGCAGCGCCATGTAGACCGCTATGTGCCAGTACTCGGTGTCGTACCGGATCGTGCCCAGCAGCCCGAGCCCCGCGGTCACCAGCACACCGCCGCCGATCAGCCAGCCCCTCCAGCGTCCGGTCCGGGTGATGACCTGGCCGGAGACGGTGGACGAGAGGAACAGACCCGCGATCATCGGGATCGTCATGACACCGGACATCGTCGGTGACTTGTCCCGGGCCAGCTGGAAGTACTGGCTGAAGAAGACGGTCCCCGCGAACATCGCGACACCGACGAACAGCGAGGCCAGCGACGCCAGCGCGATGGTCCGGTTGCGGAACAGCCGCAGCGGGATGATCGGCTCGCTCGCCTTCGCCTCGATCAGGACGAACAGCGCCAGCAGCACGACCGAGCCGCCGACCATCGCGTACGTCTGCCACGAGCTCCAGTCGTACTTGTCACCGGCGAAGGTGACCCAGACGAGCAGCAGGCAGACGGCCGCCGTGATGAAGAACGCCCCGGCCCAGTCGACCTTGGCCTTCCGCTTCACGACCGGCAGGTGCAGGGTCTTCTGCAGCACGATCAGGGCGATCACGGCGAAGGGCACGCCGACGTAGAAGCACCAGCGCCAGCCGAGCCAGTCGGTGTCGGTGATGACACCGCCGACCAGCGGACCGCCGACCATCGCTGTGGCGAAGACGGCACCCAGGTAGCCGTTGTAACGGCCGCGCTCCCGCGGCGAGATCATCGCCGCCATGATGATCTGGGCCAGTGCCGACAGACCGCCCATTCCGATGCCCTGCACCGCGCGGAAGGTGATGAGCATGCCCGGGTTCCGGGACATGCCGGCCGCCGCCGAGCCCAGCACGAAGACGACCAGGGCGAGCTGGATCAGCAGCTTCTTCGAGAACAGGTCCGCGAGCTTGCCCCACAACGGGGTGGAGGCGGTCATCGTCAGCAGGGACGCGGTCACGACCCAGGTGTAGGCGCTCTGGCCGCCGCCGAGGTCGCCGATGATGCGGGGCAGGGCGTTGGAGACGATCGTCGAGGACAGGATCGCGACGAACATGCCGAGCAGAAGGCCGGTGAGGGCCTCCATGATCTGCCGGTGCGTCATCGGCGCGCCGCCGCCGGAGGAGCCGTGGGAGCCTCCCCCGTGCTTGGCATGAGCCCGCACACCGGCTGGTGTGGTCGTTGCCATGGGCTTCCTTTTCTCACGTGCTTGCGGGTGTACGGGTGGTCTGGTCGAAAGCGGCCGGTGCGGTCCGGCTCCCGGACCGGCAGTCGAAGCTCTCCCGCAGCCGCGCCATCAGGTCCGTCAGCCGGCCGACCTCCTCGTCGGTCCAGTCGCTCAGGCGGTCGGCGAGGACCTCGGTGGTCCGCCGGGACAGCTCGGCGAGCTGTGCGTGGCCCGCGGGCGTGAGGCGCAGGATGCGCGAGCGCTTGTCCGCCGGGTCGGGGGAGCGTTCGATCCAGCCCCGGTCCACGACGTGCGCGACATGGCGGCTGGTGACCGACATGTCCACCGCGAGCAGCTCGGCGAGCTTGCTCATGCGCATGTCGCCATGGCGATCCAGCAGTGTCAGTACGGCCGCCGACCCGCCGGGGCACTCGGCCGGCATGATCCGGCCCAGCTCCCGCTTCACGGCGCCGAAGGCACTGAACTGGCGGACCAGCTCTTCGTACTGCGCCCTCTCGGCCATGGCCCCTCCCACTTTCGTTGCTTAGAGCAACCATAGAAGCCGTTGGTTGCTACAGGCAAATAAAAGAGCGGGGGCACGGTACAAAAACTTGGCAAAGGCAAGTATTGCGACAGTAAACATGCAGGTGGCAAGCCCGGCGGTACGGGTCAGGCGGGACCAAACGGAACGCCAACCCCCACTTGGGGAGCCCCGGCGTTTTCGCTAGGGTCTCGGGCCATGGCTAACAACCAGGCCCCCCAGGGCAATCACGACCCTGCCGGCAGCACCCAGATGTTCCGCGCGTTCGTCGACGAGGCGCCGCAGGGGCGGCAGGCAGCGGCGGCGTCCAGCGGCGGGCCGCGTATCGGTCTCATCCTCGGCGTCGTCGCCGCGATCGCGGTCATCGCGGCGGTGGCTTGGCTGGCGCTGTCCTAACGCGTACGGCGGGTCTCTGGCGGCGCGGTGTGTCGCACAGCCCGGCGTCTTCAGGTCCCCGGCGTTGCAGCGGGGCCGGGTGGGTCCGCACCCCGGCGGAGCGGGCGGGGTGCCGCTGCGCCCACCCTCCCCCAAGCTCTCAGCTCCGCTCGAGCAGGGGGACCCCATCACCCTTAGCGGCACGATTGCCCGCGCCAGGGCAGCCAGCGCCAGGGCGGCCCGCAGCAAGGGAGCTGAGCGGGGCCCCGACGCGCTCGCACCCGCGTACGGCGAGTAGGGGACGTGCCGGGGCGTGTCCACCCGTAGCGGTTGGCGTGTCAACGGGGAGCCAGCCGGCGACCGACCCCATCGCGCCGTTCCGAGGACGGACACCCTCCGGCGCGGCCCCGACTCACACCCGGCGAGAAGGCGCTACGCGCATCCACGCCGAAGCAGCCACGGGCCGCCGCAGGCACCCCACTCAGTCCGAGATCAGACCTTCCCGCAGCTGCGCCAACGTCCGCGTCAGCAGCCGCGAGACGTGCATCTGAGAGATGCCGACCTCCTCGCCGATCTGCGACTGCGTCATGTTCGCGAAGAACCGCAGCATGATGATCCGACGCTCGCGAGGCGGCAGTTTGGCCAGCAGCGGCTTCAGGGACTCCCGGTACTCCACGCCCTCGAGCGCCGTGTCCTCGTACCCCAGCCGGTCCGCCAGCGACCCCTCGCCGCCGTCGTCCTCAGGCGCCGGCGAGTCCAGCGAGGACGCCGTGTAGGCGTTCCCCACCGCCAGCCCGTCGACCACGTCCTCCTCGGACACTCCGAGCACCGACGCGAGTTCGGTCACGGTCGGCGACCGGTCCAGCTTCTGCGAGAGCTCGTCGCTGGCCTTGGTCAGCGCCAGCCGCAGCTCCTGAAGCCGTCGCGGCACCCGCACCGACCAGGACGTGTCCCGGAAGAACCGCTTGATCTCGCCCACGACGGTTGGCATCGCGAACGTGGGGAACTCGACGCCCCGTTCGCAGTCGAACCGGTCGATCGCCTTGATCAGCCCGATCGTGCCGACCTGGACGATGTCCTCCATCGGCTCGTTCCGCGACCGGAAGCGCGCGGCCGCGTACCGCACCAGCGGCAGGTTGAGCTCGATCAGCGTGTCACGGACGTACGCACGCTCGGGGCTGTCCTCGTCGAGCGCGGCCAGCCGCAGGAACAGGGAGCGGGACAGGGTGCGGGTGTCGATGGCCCCCGTGGCCGGAAGAGCCGGGACGGGCTCGGCCGCCAGGGCCGGGACGTCATCGATGGGGCCGAGTGAGTCGAGAGCATGGGGAGCTGTGTCGCTCTCCGCGAGCGTGAGCACCTTCGAGCTGCCCTGTTCTGCGGACATGCCACCCCCTTTGGGTCGCGGGACGGTCGCGGCGAACGCTCCCGTCTGAGGAACGCAGCCTTCACCTGAATACCGGAGCCGGAGCTCCGGCAAACGCGCTTCCCGCAGAATGTCACATGTCGGCAACACGCTGTAGTGACATGTCGACATCTGAGACGCGAATACGCCCTGCAAACAAGGGGTCTGATGGTCTTTCGGCACGCAACTGCCGTGAACGGCTCCGATGGGCGATTCGCTCTCCCCGGTGACCATTCGATCCTGCTTGCGGTTACCCGCCGCCGCCCCCGGCTGCCCCCTCCGCCGCTCCCGGCCGCCCCGACCGACCGCCTCGCGCCTACGCGTCGATCCGGTTCGCCGACCGCAACCGCTGGAAGCTGCGCGCGAGCAATCGCGACACATGCATCTGCGAGACGCCGAGTTCCGCACTGATCTGAGACTGCGTGAGGTTGCTGTAGTACCGCAGCAGCAGGATCCGCTGCTCCCTCTCGGGCAGTTGCACGAGCAGATGCCGTACGAGATCCCGGTGCTCCACGCCGTCAAGCGCGGGGTCCTCGTAGCCGAGCCGGTCCAGCAGTCCCGGCATCCCGTCGCCCTCCTGCGCGGCCTCCAGGGAGGTCGCGTGGTACGAGCGCCCGGCCTCGATGCAGGACAGCACCTCGTCCTCGGTGATGCGCAGCCGCTCGGCGATCTCCGCGGTCGTCGGGGACCGCCCGAAGGCGGTCGTCAGGTCCTCCGTCGCGCTGTTGACCTGCACCCACAGCTCGTGCAGCCGGCGCGGCACGTGGACCGTACGGACGTTGTCCCGGAAGTACCGCTTGATCTCGCCCACGACCGTCGGCATGGCGAACGTCGGGAACTGCACGCCCCGGTCGGGGTCGAAGCGGTCGATGGCGTTGATGAGTCCGATGGTGCCGACCTGGACGACGTCCTCCATCGGCTCGTTGCGGGAGCGAAAACGGGCGGCGGCGTAGCGCACGAGCGGGAGATTGGCCTCGATGAGCGCCCCACGCACGCGGTCGTGCTCCGGCGTGCCCGGCTGGAGCTCCTTGAGCTGCGCGAAGAGGACCTGCGTGAGGGCGCGGGTGTCGGCGCCGCGGCTCCGCTGCGGGGCGGCTTCCGAGGTGGGTGCCTGAGGTGCGGCTTCCGAGGTGGGTGCCTGAGGTGCGGTACTGGCCAGCACGGTCAACTCCACCTCGTCGTTGTTCAACTCATTCGTCAACTCTTCCATCAAAAGCGGTCATAGCATCACAAGACATGTGCACTGTGTGCAAGCACCGCATAACTACGTGTTGAGGAATGAATGCCGCACAAATCGACTCGGGGGGGGGGGGGGAGGAAACCCCCCACCAACAAAGACGCGCCCCCCACCCCCCCATGCTCAACCCACAACCCCACCCCCCCCTCCCCACCCAACCCGAAACCCCCCCACAC
>NZ_JBVIPD010000001.1:0-138005 GCF_055578235.1 Streptomyces sp. NPDC033136 | reverse complement strand
CGGTTCCCTTGTGTGAAAGCACCAAATAATTCTGTTGGGGGAGGGGATTGCCAAAAAAATCGCTTTGGGCGGGGGAGGCTCCCCTTTTCGAAGCGACAGGGGGCTCCTCCGTGACCCGAGTGGCCGGGCTCAGAACTCGTAGTCCGCGATCACCCACGTGGCGAACTCCCGCCACAGTGCGACACCGGCCTGGTGGTCGGGGTGCTCCACGTACCGCCGCAGCGCCTCCGCGTCGTCGAAGGCCGAGTTGATGGCGAAGTCGTACGCGATGGGGCGGTCGCTGAGGTTCCAGCCGAGCTCCCAGAAGCGGAGCTCGGGGATCTTGCCGTCGAGCGCGCGGAAGGCTTCCACGCCCTTCACGACCCGGGGGTCGTCGCGCTCGACGCCCTCGTCGAGCTTGAAGAGGACCAGGTGGCGGATCATCACTTTCCTCCGGAGGCGACCCATGTGGCGAAGTCGCCGAGGGCATGGGCGGCGTCCGATATGCCCTGGAATCCTATCTTGACGTAGTCGGCGGCCCCGGTCGGGTCCGTGATGATCACGTACGCCGCGAAGGCCACGAGGACGAAGATGCCCACCTTCTTCGCGTTCACCGCCATCGCGGCCTCCCCTGTCACTGGTGTCTCAAACAGCGCACATGATCGCACAAGGGTCCGATCACACGAAGGGGCGGATCACACGAAGGACCGGACGCACGAAGGGCCCCGTCTGACGACGGGGCCCTTCTTCGGCGGTAGCGGAGGGATTTGAACCCTCGGTGACTTGCGCCACACTCGCTTTCGAGGCGAGCTCCTTCGGCCGCTCGGACACGCTACCGAGGGAGACCTTACAGCAAGGTGCCGCGTGCTTTGAAATCGGATTCGCGACGGTTCAGCGGCCGCGGAAGAACTCGGTGAGCAGCTGGGCGCACTCCTCGGCGAGCACTCCCTCGATCACCTCGGGCCGGTGGTTGAGCCGCCGGTCGCGCACGAGGTCCCAGAGGGAGCCGGCCGCTCCGGCCTTCTCGTCCCGGGCGCCGTAGACGAGCCGTTCGACGCGGGACTGCTGGATCGCGCCCGCGCACATCGTGCAGGGCTCCAGCGTGACCACGAGGGTGCAGCCGGCGAGCCGCCACTGCCCGAGGGCGGCCGCGGCCCGCCGGACGGCGAGGACCTCCGCGTGCGCGGTGGGGTCGCCGCCGGCCTCGCGTTCGTTGTGCCCGGTCGCGACCACGGTCGTACCGTCCGGCGCCAGGACGACGGCGCCGACGGGGACGTCCCCGCCCCGGACGGCCTCGGCGGCCTCGTCCAGGGCGAGCCGCATCGCGGACCGCCAGGGGTCCCGTACCGGATCCGGCGGTCCGGGGGTGGTGGGAGCGGTCAGCGGACGGTCTCCAGGGTCTCCGAGGCGCCCAGCGACTCGGCGATCTCGGTGACGGCGTCCGTCGCCATGGAGCGCAGTTCCTTCTCGCTCACGCCGAGGTCGTCGAGGATCTGGGCGTCGCCGACCGGGCCGTGCGGCACGCTGTCGGCCGAGCCGACGGCCACTCCGGCGCCGTCACCGGCGTCGGCTTCATCCTCGTCGTCGTCGGACTCACCGTCCTCGGTGCCGTCGAGGTCGAGGGCGTCCAGGTCGTCCCCGTCGTCCGGATCACGGCCGAGCAGCTCGTCGGTGAGCAGGATCTCCCCGTAGCTGCTGCGGGCAGCGGCGGCGGCGTCCGAGACGTAGATCCTGGGGTCGTCCTCGCCGTCCACGCGGACGACGCCGAACCAGGCGTCCTCCTGCTCGATGAGTACGAGCACCGTGTCCTCGTCGGGGGAGGCTTCACGGGCGAGGTCGGCCAGATCCGACAGGGTTTCCACATCGTCGAGCTCCGTGTCGCTCGCTTCCCACCCGTCTTCGGTGCGCGCGAGCAGTGCGGCGAAGTACACCGTGACTCTCCCACTGGTCTGAGGCGTGCCGGTTGGGGGTCCCCCCGGCGGAGGTTACGGGCGGGGAGTGCTCGTCCGAGCCCCACCCACTCGGAATCGTGGCAGAAACAAGGCGTTCAGGGGATGCCTTCGGCCCCCTGTGTCCGGCAGTTCTGCTCGCACGCTTGTTGCCGCCACCTGCGGATCGTACGCGGCTTTCCCCTGCTCCACGCACGGTCATCCGCGAAGAACGTCCGCGCGGTTCGTGATCTTCGCCGGAGGTTTCCCCGCCCGTTTGCTACCAGCGGAAGGTGCGCATGCGCATCGCGTGCCGCAGCCGGGCCGTCTTGGCGCGGCGCGGCTGGACGCGGTCGCGCAGCTCCCGGGCCTCGGCGAGGTCGCGCAGGAACCGGGCGCGGCGCCTGCGGCGCTCGGCGTCCGACTCATCCGGCTGGTCCGGCTCGTTCATCCGGTCGGCCTCCCAGCCCGTCCCGGCCGGTGCGCGCGGCGACGGATCGTCTCGGGATTCCCGGTCGGGCATCTGGCTCACCACCCCCAGTCCGTCTTTCCCACCTTCCCCCGGACGGGTCGTTTGACGCCGGCGATCGGGCGACGGCCGTACGGGGAGGCTGGCGTGCGGCCCGGGCCACCCTGCCCGGTTAATGTTGTGGACATGCGTCTCCACGTCGTCGACCACCCTTTGGTCGCCCACAAACTCACCACGCTGCGCGACCAGCGCACCGATTCCGCGACCTTCCGCCGTCTCGCCGACGAGCTGGTCACCCTGCTCGCCTACGAGGCCACGCGGGACGTGCGCACCGAACAGGTCGACATCCAGACGCCGGTCGCGCGGACCACGGGCGTCAAGCTCTCCCACCCGCGCCCGCTGGTGGTGCCGATCCTGCGGGCCGGCCTCGGCATGCTGGACGGCATGGTCCGGCTGCTGCCGACCGCCGAGGTGGGCTTCCTCGGCATGATCCGCAACGAGGAGACGCTGCAGGCCTCCACGTACGCCACCCGGATGCCGGAGGACCTGTCGGGGCGTCAGGTGTACGTGCTCGACCCGATGCTCGCCACCGGCGGCACGCTGGTCGCGGCGATCCGGGAGCTGATCCGGCGCGGCGCCGACGACGTGACCGCGGTGGTGCTGCTGGCCGCGCCGGAGGGCGTGGAGATCATGGAGCGCGAACTGGCGGGCACCCCGGTGACCGTCGTGACCGCCTCGGTCGACGAGCACCTGAACGAGCACGGCTACATCGTCCCGGGCCTCGGAGACGCGGGGGACCGGATGTACGGGGCGGCCGAGTAGGCCGGACGGTCCCTCAGCAGCCCTTCTTCTTCGTCGTCGGCGCCGGCTCGGGCCTGGCCAGCTCGGTCAGCGCCCGGTCGGCGTCCCTCTTCTTCGCCAGCTCCTTGAAGCCGTCCCCGATGACGAGGTCGACGGCAGCGCCCTTGCGGGCCGTCTCGGTACGCCGTTCGACGCCCGGGACCTGGGTGCCGAGCACGGGCAGCGCGGTGTCGAGGGCGGTGGCGGGACCGAGCAGCACGCCGGGGCCCTTGACCTTCTTGTCGTACTCCTTGGTCGCGTTGCCCACCTCGCCGATCCTGAAGCCGCGCTTCTTCAGCTCGTCGGCGGTCTTCTTCGCCAGGCCGCTGCGCGTGGTGGCGTTGAAGACGTTGACCGTGATCGCGCGGGGCTCGGGCAGGGGCTTGGCGCTGGGCGAGGGGGTGGCCTTGGTCCGGGCCTCGCAGTCCGTGCCGCCGGCCGCGGAAGCCTTCTCTCCGCCGCCGGTGAAGACATCGATGAGCTGCAGGGTGCCCCAGCCGCCCACGCCCAGCACGACGACGGAGGCGGCGCCCAGAGCGACGAGCCTGCCGCGTCGCCGGGGCCGGCGCATCCGGGGGTACTTGTTGCCCGTGATGCGGTACTTGCCGCCCATGCCTCGGGGAGTCAGCATGCTCATGAGCGCAGCGTAGTGCGCCTGGGCGATGATGCCTACTAGATGATCATTCGACATCGCCCAGGGGGACCCGAAAGGGCCAACCCGTCCGGCGAGGGTCAGTCGAGTTCGAGCACGCGTGCGTGCAGGACCTGACGCTGCTGGAGCGCCGCCCGCACGGCGCGGTGCAGGCCGTCCTCCAGGTACAGGTCGCCCTGCCACTTCACGACATGCGCGAAGAGGTCCCCGTAGAAGGTCGAGTCCTCGGCGAGGAGGGTCTCGAGGTCGAGCTGCTGTTTCGTCGTCACGAGCTGATCGAGGCGGACCGGGCGCGGCGCGACGTCCGCCCACTGCCGGGTGCTTTCCCGGCCGTGGTCGGGGTACGGCCGGCCGTTTCCGATGCGCTTGAAGATCACACGGAAAGCCTACCGGTCAAGACCTTCCGGGCGCAGCCATGGCGGCGAGGTACGACGCCGAAAAAATACCCGCAAGGCGGCACGAACCAGGAACAGGGGCATGAACATGCCTGATCGCCGGCCCCTGCCGTCTGCTCTCGCTCCCGAGGCGCCCCGCGCCTACGGACGGCTCGCCGTCGCTCCTGCCTGGGGCGGTACGGGTGCTTTCCAGGGTTGGGCGACGGTCCCGTCCGGGTTCCAGCCGTACCGCTGGAGCCGGTGGCCCCTGTCGGGCCGGCCCTCTTGCGCGAGCAGGCGCACGGCTTCGTCGATCGCGTACCGGTTGCCGGTGTCGGCGGAGTGCCGCAGGGCGTTGATCGCCGCCTCGGTGCGTCCCGCTTCGGCATGGAGGCGTGCGATGGTGCCGTGGTCGTGGCTGCGGGCCAGGTGGGCGAGGGCGTCGTCCACGCGCCCGGCGCGGGTCAGGACGTTCACCGCCGCCAGCCGTGAGGGGTGGTGGCGGGCGCCGCCGTCTCCGAGGAGGTGCCGAACGGCCTCGTCGACACGGCCCTGTTGCTCCAGCAGTCTCACGATCGGACTGCGGGAGAGGTCGAAGGGGTCGGTATCCGGCAGGAGGACATGTCCGGTGTCGTGCAGGTGCCGGTACGCGAGGAGGGCTTCGTCGGGGAAGCCGGAGCGCTCGGCGACCCGCGCCGCCCGGCTGATTGCGCGAGGGTCGCCGGAGCTGATCCGGGTGCGCATCCAGTCCCGGGTCTCACGCGCGTCCTCGGCTTCACCGACACGGGCTTCGCGGGCGGGGACGCGGCCGAGGACGTCCTCGTAGACGCCGGTCGCGTCGAGGAGGATTGTGGCGAGCATCATCGCGACCGCGTCGAGGGAGGCGTAGGCGTCCTCCCATTCCTGGACCGCCCCGGCCGGTGTGACGTCGTGACGGTGACGTGCGTACAGGTCGGAGCTCCAAGCGAAGGGACGCTGGCCCCCGCCGTCGGGATCCGCGGCCTCCTGGACCAGGAGCAGGGCGAGCGAGCGATGGCGCCGGGCGTACAGCAGCCCGGTCATCCGGCAGAGTGCCCGGGTGCCGTCGGTGCTCGCGGGTGAGGAGGGCCCGGTGCCGGCCAGCCAGAGCAGAGCGTCCTCGGCCCGGCCCCGGGCCTGCAGTGTGGCGACCGCTCGCGCCAGGGCGGGCCAGTCCCCGGCCGCGGCCCACTGCTGCGACCAGGCCAGCGCTTCGGGTGAGCGTCCGTCGGCCTCCAGCAGGTCGGCTACCCACGCGACGGTGTCCGCGCTCGCCGCGGCGTCCTCCTTGAGCCACTGGATCGCCTCCTCGGCGCGCCCGTGTGCGCGCAGTTGACCGACCGCTTCGATCTGCGCGGGCTTGTAGCCAAGGTCGGCCAGGTCACGCAGCCAGGCGATCGTCTCGTCGAGCCCGCCGGCCGCGATCATGACCTTGGTGGCCTCGCGCAAGGTGTCCTCATAGTCGCCGTCGTCCGGATCCTTGTTCTCCAGGAGCTCCTTCCACCACGTGATCGCCTCGTCGGTCCGGCCCTGCCGGTGGAGCAGGCGCGCGAGCCTCTTCCAGCCGTGCTCTCCTCCGGAGTAGCTGCGCCGCTTGGGCGCCCAGGCGATCGCCTCGTCGCTTCGGCCCTCCTGGAGCAGGAAGTCCATGATCGTCCGGTTGGCGTAGTAGTCCTCGCCCATGGCCCGCGCCGCCCGCTGCCACCAGTCGGTGGCTTCCGCACCGCGCCCGGCGGCGTCCAGGTGGTACGCCACCAGGCAGACCGCCTCGGCGTCACCGGCGTCGGCCGCCGTCGTCCACCACCGCAGCGCTTCGTCCCCGTGTCCCTGTCGTCGCGCATCCGCGCCGACGGTGACCATGGCCTGCGTGTCGCCCGCCTCGGCGGCGCAACGCCACCAGCCCCGGGCCTCGTCCGTCCGCCCGGCATGGTCCAGCAGGCGTGCCAGGCGCACCGCCGACTCCCGGTCGCCGTCCCGGGCGGCGCGGGCCAGCAGGAGCGCCGCGTACCGGAACCTGCCCCGCTCCTCGGCGGCCTCGGCGAGCACGCGCCGGTCCTCGGCGGGCAGGGCGTGGTCCAGGGCCGCCTGCCAGAAGCTGTCCGGGGGCACCTGGTCGTGTCGCCGGACACCGCCGTGCTGCTGGAGATAGTCGGCCAGGACGACCACGCCGGGCAGCGCCCCCATCCCCGAGGGACGGGGCACGTCCTGAAGTGGCCGGATGGTCTGCTTGAGCAGGGTGCGGGCATGGGCGAGGGCGCCGGTGAACCAGGTGCCGGGGTCGGCGGCGGCGCGTTCCGCGCGGGTGAGGTAGCCGGGTGCCGCGTCCCGCAGGAGGGGCACCGGCAACGGCCCGGCGACGCCGAGACGGTGGGCGTCCATGGCCCCGCTCACCAGGGCCTTTCCGTAGGTGCCGTGCGGGCCGTCCGGGTGTTCGTAGTGAGCCACCAGGTCCGGTCCGGCGGCCAGCACCTGGGTGACGTCGGTTCCGCCGCTCTCCAGGGCAGCGGCCAGGGACGCGTCCTGCCGGGCGGCCTGCCGGACGGCGTCCAGGTGCTCGGCGAAGGAGACGGGAAGGTGGACGTAGTGCGCCTGGTTCAGCAGCGTCCGGGCCTGCCGGTGGGGCTCCGGCCTGCCGGGAACGGCAGGGGGGCCGGAGGTGAGGATCTTGTCGTGGCCGGGCCACAGGGTGGCGAGCGCGATGAACGGGCCCCCGTCGTCGAGGCGGCGCAGCAGTGCGGCAGCGACGGCCTCGCCGGTGGGGCCGCCCAGGTAGTGCTGGGCCTCGTTGAGCCACAGGACCGTGCGCGGGCCCAGGGCATCCGCGGCCAGCATGGCGAGCAGGCTCTCGGCATCCGTGGGGAAGAACAGCTGGAAGGTGTCCGGCACCGCGTCGAGGGCCTCGACGGCGGTGCGGGTCTTGCCGGTGCACGACTCCCCGCGCACCACCACCAGCAGCGACTCGCCGCCGGTGACCGCGGCGGCCAGACGGGCTCGCAGAGCGTCGTCGTGGGGGCGTGGCACGTAGGCGGGCAGCACGAAGCCGGTGCCCTCCGCTGTCGCGGACTGCCCGGGAACGGCCGGGTGCACCCCGAGCCGCTGCGGGGTCCAGCGCCTGACCGGACGAGGGCGGTCCGCCAACGCGGCCTGCCGGGCCCGCCGCTCCCGGTCCCGGAGTCCGTCGAGGGCACGACGGCGTTCCAGGCCCTCCTGGTTCGACCGCGTCCGGCGCCGCTGCTCGGCCGTCCAGGCCGCGTCCCAGCGCGCCTCGTCGAGTAACTGGGCGACGCTCTCGTCCGAGTCCGCGTCGGCCCGGGTGGCCAGCAGGCCCTGGCGGGCGGCCTCCGCCCTGATCTCCGCCAGGACGGCCTGCAGGAGCTCCAGTCGCTGCGGGAAGCGGTCCCCTCGCAGCCACGCGCCGACCGTGTCCCGGGACAGTGGTGGCTCGACGACCCTGGACAGGGCGTTGTCCGACGGTTGCCTGCCCAGCCGGCACTCCTTGAACGCGCCCACGCGCCCCAGGTCTTCGAAGAAGCTCATCCCCGCCTCGTACGTGCGGGTGTCCGGCGGTGTCCTGGCGGCCTGCCAGGACACCGCCGGACACCGGACTCTCCCGGTCCGCCGCCTGCGACCCGGCAGCGGATCCGTCCAACCTAGGCGCGGACAGCGGCAGGACATGCCCCCGGACAGACAGCGTCACCCCCATCTGGTCCACACGACGGACGGGACCGCTCATCCAAGGAGACCGCGATGTCTACGCTCGACGTGTTGATGCTGCTGCTCGCGTGGTCGGTGGCCTTGCACATCGGCTGCCTTACCGCCTTCACCGCCCGGCGCGCCGGCAGGGACCGCGCCACGGCTCTCCTCATCGGCGGCAGCGCCGTCGGCACGGCGTGCGCACTGTATCTGGCGGCCGTCAGCGCCTACCACTGATCCGGCCGTTCACGAGACACGGCGTCCGGGACGGCGGAGGCGTCGGTCCGGCCGCCTCCGCCGCGGACGGGTCAGCCGCGGCCTCGGCTGACGGGTCGGCTGCGGCCCCGGCCCTTCGGGGGCTGCGGCTTCCGCTTGTCCGGCCGGGGGCTGGGCTTGGGGGTGCTGCGGGCGGCCTCCGCGCGTACGAGGGCGCGCAGGACGGCGTACGGGTCTTGGAGCATGGCGCTGTTCCTGTCTGGTTCCGTGCGGGGACTGAGGAGCCGTTGAGGGCGCTCTCAGCAGCGCAGGAACTCGGAACGCAGGGGGCGCGCGGGTCGCGCGGCGGGGCCTGCCGTACGGGCACGGGGTGCCGGGCGGTGTGCGCGGGCGCGGGCACCGGGAGCGGGGCGGGGCGCAGGGGGACGGCGGTGCGGCGGGCGCCCCGGGCCCGCGGGCGCGGTGCGGTGTCGAGGACGTCGCACTCGACGGTGATGCTCTCCCCGGTGACAGGGGCGGCGGGCCCCGTGTGGGCTTCGGCGTGCGCGCCCGGCACGAGCAGGGCCAGCAGCAGGACGAGCACCCGCAGCCAGGCGTGGCCGCGCGGGGCGCGGGGGACGACCGGCTGCGGCTGCGGTGCGGGACTCACGGGAGGTCATTCCCCGTCGTGCGCGGGGCGCTCATCCGCCTGGCTGCGAGATCCGCTCGCTCGGCGTATGCCGGACCCGGACTCGCGGGGCCGTGACGACCTCGGCGGCTCCGGAGGGTTGCCCTTTGAGGGCAGGCCCGTGGTGTGCGGTTTCCGGGGTGCGGAGGGGGCCGGGCCGTGCGGGTCGGGTGGCCAGGTGTCCCGTGGGCGGGGTGGTGCGTCGGGTAGCCGGGTGTCCTTCGGGCCGGGCGGTGCGGTGCGACCTTGCCGTTCCCGGCGGCCGGGGCCCTCAGGTGCTTGCGGGTCCTGTGGCCAGTGGTCGTGGGGGCCGGGTGGTGTGTGGCCGTGCCGTTCGTGGGTGCGGGGACCGTTCGGGCCCGGGCCCTCGGGGACAGGGGGCTCCAGCCCCTGGGGCGCGCGGTCGCGGTCGCGGTCGGCGTCGTGCTCCGGGTCCCAGGGGGAGCCGCTCGGTGGCTCGGTCATGGTCCATGCTCGGACCGGCCCGGAAGCGTCCGCCATCCGGGGCGGGCCAGGCGGCTGACGGCTGCGGGAGCGCGGGCTTCGCCGCGTTGGGTGTGGGCTGGGGCGGGTGGCTGGCGGTTGCGGGACTGCGGTCTTCGTCGCGTTGGGTTGGGGGCCGTCAGGTGGCTCACGGCGTGGTGGGTGCGCTCTGGGCCGGTGCCCGCGGGGGCGGATGACGCCATGCGCCGGCATCGGGCGCCGTGTCCGGGTTACGCGCCGGCGGCCTTCTCCGCCTTGGCTGCCTTGGCTGCCGCCTTCATCTCCTGCTTGTGCGCCCGTACCTTGGCCAGCGACTCGGGCCCGGTGATGTCGGCGACCGAGCGGAACGACTTCGCCTCGCCGTAGGAACCGGCCGCCTCCCGCCACCCCGTGGGCCGCACCCCGAGCTGCTTGCCGAGCAGGGCGAGGAAGATCTGGGCCTTCTGCTTGCCGAAGCCCGGCAGTCCCGCCAGGCGCCTCAGCAGCTCCTTGCCGGTGCCGACGTCCTTCCAGACGGCCTCGGCGTCACCGTCGTAGTGCTCGACGAGGTACTGGCACAGCTGCTGGATCCGCTTGGCCATGGAGCCCGGGTAGCGGTGCACCGCGGGCTTCTGGGAGAGCAGGGCGGCGAAGGCCTCCGGCTCGTGCGCGGCGATCTCGTGTGCGTCCAGGTCGTCCGTGCCGAGCCGCTGGGCGATGGCCGCCGGGCCCTTGAACGCCCACTCCATCGGAACCTGCTGGTCCAGCAGCATCCCGACCAGCGCGGCGAGCGGACTGCGGCCGAGCAGCGCGTCGGCCTCGGGGTCCTGGGCGAGGTGAAGAGTGACGTCCATGCCCCCGATCATCCCCCGGTGCGGGCCCGGCCGCGTCCGGAGCCCGGCCCGTCCCGCCTCACGTCGCCCGCCAGTAGCCCAGCGCGTGCACCCGCTGCTTGGGCAGGCCCAGTTCCTTGCGGACATAGGTGGCGAGCGACCGGGTCGTCGCCGTGTCGCAGGCGATCCAGACGTACGGGTCGGAGGTGCCCCGGAGCAGGCCGGGCAGGTCCGACTTCACCCGGTCGACCAGGTGGGCTCCGGAGTCCCGGCGCGGCACCGTGCGCAGCTCGTGCCGGTCCGGGTCGGTGCGGAACGGCAGTTCCTCGTCGCCGCCCTCGAACCAGACGGTGGCCGGGGCGGAGCCCAGCGCGTCCAGGAGGGAGTTGATGGCCGGCAGGGAGGCCGGGTCGCCGACGGCGAAGACGTGCGAGGGCGCGGGGCTCGGGTGCTCGAAGCCGGTGCCCTGGACGGTCGCCTCGATGGTGTCGCCCGGCTTCGCCACCCGGGCCCAGTCGCTCGCGCACCCCTCGTGCAGGGCGAACTCCAGGCTGAAGGTGCCGGCCGCCGGGTCCGGGTCGACCAGGGTGTAGGCCCGCTGGTGCGGCTTGCCCGCGTTGTCGAACCAGAGCCGGACCCACATGGTGGGATGCACTCCGGCCGCCGCCAGCAGACCGCCGTCGGTGAAGCACAGCCGCCGGTAGTCCGGGGTGACGTCCTCCGCGTCGGTCACGGTGAACTCGAAATCCTTCGCGCGCAGCAGTCTGAGGACCGCGCCCTCCCAACCCCGCCCCTGCCCCATTGCGTCCTCACCCTTCACGTACGATTCGCCCGATTGGACTTAGGCAAGGCTAACCTAAAACAATGGAGGGGTGCAGCGTGGCCACCGAGATCTACCGTGACGCCTGGGGCATTCCGCATCTGCGCGCGGGCAGCGCGGCCGAACTCGCCCACGCGCAGGGCCTCGTCACCGCCCGCGACCGGGCCTGGCAGCTGGAGGCCGAGCGGCACCGGGCGCAGGGCACCTCGGCGTCCTTCCTCGGCGAGAGCGCCCTGGCCTGGGACCGGTTCGCGAGACGGGCCCGACTCGCAGACACCGCGGGAAGATGCTTCGCGGCCCTGGAGAGACGGGACCCGGAGACGGCGGGGTGGGTGCGGGCATACGTCGACGGGGTGAACGCGGGGCTGGCGGAGGCGGCCGAGGCGGGCACGGCCGACGGCACCGGCCCGTCCCCGGCCGCGGGCCCTGGGTCCGCCCGTACCGGCCCGTCCCCGGCCGCGGGCCCTGGGTCCGCCCGTACCGGCCCGTCCCCGGCCGCGGGCCCTGGGTCCGCCCGTACCGGTCCGTCCCCGGCGGCGGGCCCCGGGTCCGCCCGTACCGGTCCGTCCCCGGCGGCGGGCCCCGGGTCCGCCCGTACCGGTCCGTCCCCGGCGGCCCCTGGGGCCATCCGCACCGGCCCTGGGTCCGCCCGTACCGGCCCGTCCCGGGCGGTGGCCCCCGAATGCGCCCGTACCAGCTCGCCCCCGGCGGCAGCCCCCGAATCCGCCCGCATCGCCCCCGAGTTCGCCCGCACCCGCCTCGCCCCCGGCCGCTGGGATCCCTGGACCCCCCTCGCCGTCTGGCTCGCCACGCACATCCTCTTCGCCGGCTTCCCCGCCAAGCTCTGGCGCGAGCAGGTCCTCGCCCACCTCGGCGCGGACGCCGTGGGCCTGTTCGCCGCCGACGGCCCCGGCACCTCCGGCAGCAACGGCTGGCTGGTGAGCGGCGAGCGGACCGTCACCGGGCAGGCGGTCATCGCCGGCGACCCGCACCGCTGGATCGAGGATCCCGGCGTCTACCAGCAGATCCACCTGTCCTGCCCGGAGTTCGACGTCGTCGGCCTGGCCGTCCCCGGCATCCCCGGCATCGCCCACTTCGGACACACCGGCACGGTCGCCTGGGCCATCACCAACGCCATGGCCGACTACCAGGACCTGTACCGGGAGCGGCTGCGGCGCACCGGCGCCGGTGTGGAGGCGCTCGGCCCGGACGGGGTCTGGCGGCGGGCGGCCCGGCACACGGAGGCCGTCGAGGTAGCGGGCGAGGAGCCGGTCGAGGTCGAGGTGATCGAGACCGAGCGCGGGCCCGTGATCATCGGCGGGCCCGAGGGCCTCGACGGTGACCCGGCCGACCCGGCCGGTCCCTCCGGGGTGCCCGTGGCGGTCAGCCTGCGCTACCCGCCCCGCGTCACCGGCGACCTGGGCTTCAGCGCCCTGCTGCCGCTGCTGCGGGCCCGCCGGGTCGCCGACGTGGACCGGGCCTTCGACCGCTGGGCCGAGCCGGTCAACGTCGTCCAGGCCGCCGACACCGAGGGCGGTGTCCTGCACCGCGTGGCCGGGTACGTGCCGCTGCGCGCCGAGGCCAACCGGCTGCGCCCGGTGCCCGCCTGGGAGCCCGGCCACGAGTGGCGCGGCCGGCACGAGACGCCCCGCGCCGGACTCACCGACGGCGTCGCCGTCATGGCCAACCAGCGCGGCCCGGCCGCACCCCTCGGCGTCGAGTTCGCCCCGCCGCACCGCCACGACCGCATCACCGCGCTGCTGGCCGGCAGGGAGCGCTGGTCCGCCGCCGACATGCCCGCCGTCCACACGGACACCCACCTCGCCTCCGCGACCGCCCTCCTGGACCACCTCCGCTCCCTCGGCGCCCTCACCCCCGAGGCCGCCGCCCTCCGGGACCGCCTCCTCGCCTGGGACCGCCGGATGGACGCGGACAGCGCCGACGCGGCCCTCTACGCCGCCGTGCGCGGAGCGGTCGTACGGCGGCTCGCGGCACACCCGGCGTTCGCCGCGCTGGCCACGCCGCCGGCGTACCCGGAGGTGTTCCAGCCCTGGCTCGCCCTCCTCCCGCGCGTCGGCTTCGCCCTCGAACACCTGCTGACCGCCCAGGAGCTTTACGGCATCGACCGCCCGGCGGCGGTCCGCGCGGCGGTCGAGGAGGTGGCCGGACGGCCCCCGGCCGGTTCCTGGGGCGACACCCACCGGCTCGCCCCCTGGCGGGCCCTGGAACCGGAGACGCCGTACGACGAACCGGGGCTGTCCGGCGACCACGACTGTGTGCTGTGCACCTCGGGCGTGCCGGGCCTCACCGACCGTGCCGCGCGTGGCCCGGCCGCCCGGTACGTCTGGGACCTGGCCCGGCGCGAGGACAGCCGCTGGGTGGTCCCGCTCGGCGCCTCGGGCGTCCCCGGCTCGCCCCACCACCGCGACCAGCTCCCCCTGTGGCTCGCGGGAGACCTCGTCCCGGTCGTCACCGACTGGGCGCAGCTGAACAAGGAGACCGATGTCTGACCCGTACGCCGCCCGCACCGCCGTCCACGAACAGCCGGCCGGCGGCTTCGGCACCGTCCGCGTCCTGGCGCTGGACCCGGAGGCCGACGCCGGGGTGATCCACCGCTGGGTGAGCGAGGACCGGGCCGCCTTCTGGGGCATGAACGGTCTCACCGAGCGGCAGGTCGCCGAGATCTACGCGCACATGGACACGCTCACCACCCACCACGCCTTCCTGGTCGTCCGGGGCGGCGAGCCGGTCGCGCTCCTGCAGACCTACGAGCCCGAGGCCGACCGTGTGAGCGAGTGCTACGAGGTCCGCCCCGGTGACATCGGCCTCCACCTGCTGCTCGCGCCCGCCGGGCCCGACGGCGGGCAGCCCGGCTGGACGGCCCGGCTGGTGGCCGTCATCGCCGGGTACGTCCTGCTGGGCCTGGGCCGCCGGCGGGTCGTCGTCGACCCGGACGTGCGCAACGAGAAGGCGGTCGCCCGTTTCCTCCGGCAGGGCTTCACGCCGGGGCCGGTGGTCGTGCTGCCGGAGGTCGACCTCCCGGACGTGTACCTGCCGGAGAAGAAGGCCCAGCTCGCCTTCCTGGAAAGGGAGATACTCTTCCCCGGGTGACGCCCGACGACCTCATCACCCTCCCCCATTGCCTTAAGGGCATGGGAGGTACCCCCATCGGCCTGGAGCCGATCCCCAGCGAAGGCGGCCTGTTCCGCCAGACCTGGGCCGGACCCGGGCGCCCCGACGGCAGACCGGAGGGCACGGCGATCGTCGCGCTCCTCACCGCGGATGACTTCTCCGCCCTCCACCGCCTGCCCACGGACGAGATCTGGCACTTCTACCTCGGCGACCCGCTGGAGCTGCTTCTCCTCGCCCCGGACGGAAGCACGCGGACCGTGGTCCTCGGCCCGGACGTCCTGCACGGCGGGCACATCCAGTTCACGGTCCCGGCCGGCACGTGGATGGGCGGCAGGGTGAGCGAGGGCGGCTCGTGGACCCTGTTCGGCTGCACGATGGCCCCCGGCTTCACGTTCGAGGGCTACGAGCACGGCGACGCGGCGGACCTGACGGCCCGCTACCCGGCAGCGGCGGACAAGATCGCGAAACTGTCCGGGCCCGTCTCCTGAGAGACGCGCGGAACCCGGTGAGCGCTGTGCCGATCCCCTCCGTACATAACCCGGAGCCGTACAGCCCGACCCCGGAGAACCACGTGGACCAACGGCGGAACGAGGACCGCGATGGCGGACGAACCCGGCGACTTCAAGGCCTGCTGCTGCTCGGCACCCTGCTGGTCCTGCTCCTCGGCGGAGCCGCCCCCGCCTCGGCCCACGCGGCCCTGCGCGGCACCGACCCCGACGACGGCTCCGTCGTCAGCCAGGCCCCCCGCCACGTCACCCTGACCTTCACCGAGTCCGTCGGCCTGCTCGACGACTCCTTCCGGGTCTTCGGTCCCGACCAGCGCCGGGTGCCCACGGGTGAGGCCGAGCACGCGGACGGCCGCTCCGACACGGCCCGGGTCGGCCTGCCCCGCAAGCTCGACGAGGGCACGTACACCGTGGCCTGGCGGGTCGTGTCCGCCGACAGCCACCCGGTCTCCGGTGCCTTCACCTTCTCCGTCGGGAAACGTTCCGCCACCACGGCCCAGGTCGACACCGGCCCGTCCGAGGACCCCCTGACCGGCGGCCTCCACGACGCCGCCCGCTACCTCGCCTACCTCGCCGCCGCGCTGCTCGTCGGCACGGTCGCGTTCGCGCTGCTGTGCCGGCCCGCGAACACGTCCCCGCTGCGCCGGCCCCTTGCCGCGGCCTGGTGGACGCTGCTGGGCTCGACGGCCGTCCTGTTCCTGTTGCGCGCCCCGTACGAGGCGGGCACCGGCCCGGCGACGGCCTTCGACACCGAGGCCCTCGGCCGCACGCTGACCGGCCGCCCGGGTCTGGCTCTGCTCGCCCGGCTGGGCGTCCTCCTGCTGACCGCCGCCTTCCTGGTGTGGCTGTCCAGGCGCCGTGACCGCCGGGGGCCCGTCGCGCTCGCGCTCGGCACGACCCTGGCCGTCAGCCTGGCCCTGACCTGGGCGGCGGCCGAGCACGCCTCCGCCGGCATCCAGGTGCCGGTGGCGATGACGTCGTCCGTGCTGCACTTGCTGGCCACGGGTGTCTGGCTCGGCGGCCTCGTGGCCATGCTCCTCACCCTGCGCCGCTCCTCCGGCGAGGCCCTGGCGGAGGTCGTCCCCCGCTTCTCGCGGATCGCCTTCGCCTCGGTGACCGTCCTGGCCGTCACCGGCCTCTACCAGTCCTGGCGCGGTCTCGGCACGCTCCCCGCGCTGACCGGGACGTCGTACGGCCGTCTGCTGCTGGCCAAACTGGTCGCGGTGACCGCGCTGTTGCTGATGGCCGGGTACTCGCGGCGCTGGACGGCGCGCATCGCGGCACCGGCGACGGCCACCGCCCGGGCCGCCGTACCCGAACGGGTCCCGCAGCCGGTCGGCGCACCGGCGGACTGCGAGGATCCGGAGACCTCCGAGGCCGTACGGGACAAGCCGGGTGGCCTGGGTGAGCCGGGAGGTCCAGGTGAACCGGGAGGCCTGAGTGAATCGGGTGACCCGAATGAACCGGGTGCCCCCGATGAACCAGAAGACCCGGACCTCGACGAACCAAGAGACCTGGGTGACCTCGACGAGCCAAAAGACCCGGACGACCCCGACGAACCAAAATACCCAGGAGACCCAAAAGACCCAGGAGACCCAGGAGACCCGGACGCCCGTCGGCGCGGTCTGCGCCGGTCCGTCCTCGTCGAAGTCGCCGTGGCCGCCGTGGTGCTGCTGATCACGACCGTGCTCACCGGGACCCTGCCCGCCCGCGCCGAGGCCGAGGCGGCGCGGCAGGCCCCGGCGGGCGCGTTGCCGCCCACCACGCAGGTGACGGTGCCGTTCGACACGGGCACGGGTTCCGTGACCGGCCGCGGCACGGTGCAGGTCACCGTGGACCCGGCCCGGGTCGGCGAGAACGGCGTCCAGGCCGTGGTCTACGGCGCCGACACCGGTCTGATCGTCGTCCCCGAAGTCCGCATCAGCTTCAGCCTCCCCTCGCGCGAGGTCGGCCCGATCGACGCCGGACTCACCGACCAGGGCGGCTACTGGGGCGCGAACGCCGTCAACCTGCCGCTCGCCGGGAACTGGAGGATAAGGACGACCGTGCGGGTGTCGGACGTGGACCAGGTGACGGTGGAGAAGCGGGTGCGGATCGTGCCGTAGGCAGCCTCGGTGCCACCGCCGAAGTGGCACCGCCGAGGAGCCGGGTCATGGTCTCGGCGGCGCGTACGGCGGCGTCGCCGCAGCAGTTGTTGAACAGGACGTGGACCTGCTCGGCCCGTTCGGCCAGCCCGCGCACCCGGGGCAGCCACTCGGCGAGTTCGTCCTCGTCGTAGGCGTGCCGGAACCGGTCCTCCTTGCTGCCGGTCCCCCAGGCGGCGCTGCGGCCGTGGAACCGTACGACGGACAGCCGGGGCGACGTCACCGGCGTCACGGGCGGGACGGAGGAGGGAAGCGTCTGGATCATGTCGACGGCGACCGCGGCCATGCCGTACCGGGCGAGCAGCGCGCACGTCGCGTCGGCCCGGCCCGGCTCCCACCAGGACGGATGGCGGAACTCCACGGCGAGGGGCCACCCTTCCGTCCGCTCGGCGCACTCCCGCAGGAAGGCCTCGGCCCGCGGCCCGGGCCGGAACCAGGGCGGGAACTGGAACAGCACGCTCCCGAGCCGCCCGGCCCGCCGCAGCGGCTCGGCCCCGGCCGCGAACCGGGCCCACACATCGTCCAGCACCGCCGGGTCCCGGTGATCGGCCGGCAGCCCCGCCGGCAGCGCGGCCTCCCGGGTGGGATGCCCGGTCAGCAGCGCGAACGCCTTCATGTCGAAGATGAACCCGTCCGGTGTCCGTTCCGCCCACAGCCGGCTGTTCCGCTCGCTCGGCAGCGCGTAGTAGGAGGCGTCGACCTCGACGACGGGGAACCGCTCGGCGTAGTGCCGTAACCGCCCCTCGGCGTCCCGCCGCCCCGCCGGATACCAGCCGCTGGTGACCAGGGCCCGGTCGGTCCAGGAACACGTGCCCACGAGGATCTCGCCCATGGGGGAGCGGTTACCCGGGCCGGACACCGGCAGGCTCCACTCTCCCGGCATGTGTCGTGCGTTTCCCGGCAGGGGTCGCGCGGTGAGACCACTCTAATCGGGGTAACAAGGTCATAACTGCACATACGGGGATATGGCTGAGCCCCCCGAGAGCGAGATGACCGATCATGGAGCAGCCCGTCAGCTCCGGCCGGGCCACCCGGTCGTCGTCCGGAGGAGGCCCCGAGGCCCTCGACGTCCTCGTCGGCGAAGCCCTCACCGCCCGCGTCACGCTCGACGAACTCGGCACGGTGACCGGCTGGAACGCGGGCGCCGAGCGGCTCCTCGGGTATGCGGCCGACCAGATGACCGGCCGCCGGGCCGCGGATCTGCTGGCCGAGCCGATCCCGGTGCGCGGCGGCCTGCCCACCCTCGCCGGGCTGCCGCGCTGGAACGGCGACGTCGCGCTCCGGCACCGGGACGGCCGGACGCTGACGGTCGGGATCCTCGCCCACCACCGGCAGTCCGGCGCCGACGCCCCCGCCTGGCTCATCGTCTCCGCCCTCCCCGGCCGGCAGCCGCGGACCGGCCTCGACGCATCCCTCGTGAGCTGGAGCTTCGCCCAGTCCCCGTGCTGCGCCATGGCGATCTACGACACCCGGCTCCGGCTGCGGCACGCCAACGCCGACATGCAGCGCTTCACCGCGCTCACCGAGGAGGAGATGCGAGGCCTGCGCATGTCCGAGATCGTCGACGACGCCGCAGCCCGGCGGGCCGAGCGCGGCATGGCCCGGGTGCTGCGCACCGGCGAGCCGCAGTACGAGGAGAACTACGTGCGCGCCCCCGGCGAGGACCATGAACACGCCTGGTCGGTCTTCCTGTCCCCGCTGCGCGACGACCGGGGCACCATCCGGGGCGTCTGCCTCACCGCGCACGACATGACGGAGCAGTTCTGGGCCCGCAAACGGCTCCAGCTGATCACCGAGGCCGGGCGGCGCATCGGCAGCACGCTCGACGTCACGCGCACGGCCCAGGAACTGGCCGACGTGACCGTCCCGGCCCTGGCCGACTTCGTCAGCGTCGACCTGCTGGCCGCGCTGGACGACGGGCCGGAACCGCCCGCGCGGGCCGTGCCGGCGCACGGGCCGCTGCTGCTGCGGCGGGCCGCGCTGCGGTCCGTGATCCCCGAAGCCCCGGAAGCGGTCGTGGCGGCCGGCTCGGTGGACGCCTACCCGGAGGGTTCGGCGCCGTTCGAGAGCCTGCGCACGGGACGGCCCGCGCTGCACGAGGCGAACGACCCGGCGTTCACCGGGTGGCTCGCCGGCGACCCGGCCCGGGACGCCAGGTTCCGGGCGTTCGGCATCCACTCGGTGATGAGCGTGCCGCTGGCCGCCCGCGGCACCACCCTGGGTGTCGCCTTCTTCGTCCGCCACCGCAACGCCGAGACCTTCCGGCACGACGACCTGGTCCTGGCCGGGGAGCTGGCGGCCAGGGCGGCGGTGAGCATCGACAACGCCCGCCGCTTCACGCGCGAACGCGCCACCGCGGTCACCCTCCAGCGCAGTCTGCTGCCGCAGCGGCTGCCGAGGCAGGCGGCGGTCGAGGTCGCGTCGCGCTACCTGCCGGCCGGCGGGCACGCCGGCGTCGGCGGGGACTGGTTCGACGTCATCCCGCTCTCCGGGGCGCGCGTGGCGCTGGTCGTCGGCGATGTCGTCGGCCACGGGCTGCACGCGTCCGCCACCATGGGGCGGCTGCGTACGGCGGTCCGCACGCTGGCCGACATCGACCTGCCGTGCGACGAGTTGCTGACCCACCTCGACGACCTGGTGGCGCGGCTGAACAGGGAGGACGAGGGCGAGGGCGACGAGGGCGGACCTCCGGGGTCCGCACGGGCCGGTGAGGCGGCCGGACCTGTGGCGCCCCGGGCCTTCGCACGGCCCCCGGCCTACGCGGAAACCTCCGGTGACGTCGGCGCCACCTGCCTCTACGCCGTCTACGACCCCGTCTCGCGGCGCTGCTGCTTCTCCGGGGCCGGGCATCCCCTGCCGGCCGTGGTGCACCCCGGCGGCGCCGTCGACCTGGTCGGGCTCCCGGCCGCGCCCCCGCTCGGCGTGGGCGGGCTGCCGTACGAGGCCACCGAGGTCGTCCTCCCCGAGGGCAGCCTGCTCGCCCTCTACACCAACGGCCTGATCGAGACCCGCGACCACGACCTCGACGCCGGGGTCCAGCGGCTGCGGGAGGCGCTCGCCCGCCCGGCGCCCTCGCTGGACGCCCTGTGCGACAGGGTGCTCGCCGACCTGCTGCCGCTGCGCCCGGCGGACGACGTGGCCCTGCTCATCGCCCGTACCCGGGCGCTCGACGCGAACCAGGTCGCCACCTGGGCGGTGCCGGCCGATCCGTCCGCAGTCGCCCGGACCCGCAAGGACGTCGTGGACCAGCTGGAGCGGTGGGGGCTGCCCGACGCCGCGTTCGTCACGGAACTCGTCGTCAGTGAGCTGGTCACCAACGCCATCCGCCACGCCGAGCCGCCGGTCCAGCTCCGCCTGATCCACGACACGTCCCTGATCTGCGAGGTCTCCGACGGCGGCAGCACCGCCCCTCATCTGCGGCGCGCCCGCACCTACGACGAGGGCGGCCGCGGTCTGCTCCTCGTGGCCCGGCTGACCGAGCGCTGGGGCACCCGCCAGAGCGCCACGGGCAAGACCATCTGGGCGGAACAGACCCTGCCCCATAGTGAGGAGCTCCGATCATGAGCATGCACACCTCCCACCGGGCCACCCGCGCCCCCGTCCAGCAGGCCGCCCTGCTGTTCGGCCTCGTCTTCCTCCTGGTCGGCCTGCTGGGCTTCATCCCCGGCATCACCACCGACTACGACTCGATGGAGTTCGCCGGCCACGAGTCGGGCGCCCAACTGCTGGGCCTGTTCCAGGTCTCGATCCTGCACAACCTCGTGCACCTGGCCTACGGCCTCGCCGGTCTCGCCCTCGCCCGCACGGCCGCCGGAGCGTACTCGTACCTGCTGGTCGGCGGCGCCGTCTACCTGGTGCTGTGGGTCTACGGCCTGGTCGTCGGGCAGGACAGCGACGCCAACTTCGTCCCCCTGAACACCGCCGACGACTGGCTCCACCTCGTCCTGGGCGTCGCCATGGTCGGCCTGGCCCTCGCTCTCGGCCGGCGCACCAGGCGCCCCCGCACCCGGTAGGGGTCACCGGCCACGGCATGCAGACCTTCCTGCCCTACGCGGACTTCCGGGCCTCGGCCCTGGCCCTCGACCGGCGCCGGCTCGGCAAGCAGCGGGTCGAGGCGCTGCAGGTCCTGCGCGGCCTGGTGGTCCCCGGGTACGGCTGGCGCCGCCACCCGGCCGTGCGGATGTGGTTCGGCTACGAGGAGGCGCTGGTCCGCTACGGCCTGGAGATCTGCCGGGCCTGGCGCGAACAGGGCCACCAGGACACCTGCGCGGCCACCATGGTGGCCGACCTCGCCGCGGCCCGCCCCCACGCCCCGGTCCGCGACCAGTCCCACCTGGCCGCCGAGGCCGAACTCCCGCCCTGGCTGGGCGACGACTCCTTCCACCGCAGCCACCGCTCGGCCCTGGTCCGCAAGGACCCCGCGACCTACGCGGAGATCTTCCCCGGCGTCCCCGACGACCTGCCGTACGTGTGGCCGGAGTCGGACCGCTCCTCGTAGCGGACGCGTCCGACTTCCTTCCGCAGGCCCCGTTCTTCCTACCGCGCAGGCCCCGTTCCTTCCGTGCAGTGCCCGTTGTCCGATCAGCCCTTCCGTGTTCCACTGGATCTTTTCTGGCACATCGGTCACGGGTCACCCGCTCCCGGGCGGGCAGGCACTGCATGGGGGAACCGTGTGTGAAGAACTGGGGTTCGAGAGACTCCTGGGCGAGGAGGGCTTCTTCGCGCGGCTGTTCGGGCGGACCCCCTCGGGAGCCGGCCGGGATCCGCTGTACGGCCCCGACCTGCCCGTCGTGCTGCTCACCGGCGGTCCGGGCATGGGCAAGGGGCGGCTGCTGCGGGCCGTGCGGGATCGTTTCGCCGTCAAGGTGCCCGTGATCCACCTGGACTGTGCCTCCCCGGTGTACGCGGACCGCGCCGACCCGGAACCCGGCGCCCGCTCGCCCGCCACCGAGGCCCTGGTCGAGGTCGCCCACCGGCTGCGCACCTGGCAGGGCACGGGCGGCTCGTTCGCCTTCCCGCGGCTCTTCGCCGGCCTCGCCATGACCGCCACCGGCGCCGCCGACGGCACGCCCGAGGAGGTGGCGACGGAGGCCGAGCGGTACGAGGACCTCGCCCAGCGGCCACGCCTGCGCGGCCTGGGCACCGGCGACTTCTGGCGGGGCGTGCTGCACGGCACCATCCGCAACCTGCTGACCACCCTGTCCGGGCAGGCCTTCGACCCGTACTCGGCGGCCGTCAGCAACGCCCTGCTGGACGCCCTCTTCGAGCGCGCCGCCCCGCGGGGCAGGGCGGAACTGCAGCGGCTCTACGGTGCCTACCCCGGCGCGGCCGGCCAGCCCAGGATCGGACTGCGCATCCTCGCGGCCGACTTCCGGGCCGGCGGCGAGGCACGGGAGGTCGCGGAGGGCTTCCTCTTCCGGGCCCTGCGCGAGGACCTGGAGGCGGCGTACGCCTCCCCCTCCGGCTGGCTGCGCCGGGTCGGCCGCCCGGGCCTGCTGCTGGACCACGCCGAGTCGCCCCTGGGCGAGCGGCTGCTGCGTGCCGTGCTCACCGACCGCCGGGGCGGGCAGCGCGACCGCGTCGTCATCGTCGGCACGGCACGCCGCGCGGACGGCGGCGCCTTCCTGCACGGCGGCCTGCCGCCCGAGGAGGCCGTACCCCCGGCGGAGTACCACCCCGCCGACGGCTCCCCGCCGGCCTGGTCCCGCCGTACGGACGAGGGCGCCGACCGGGCACCGCTCGCCGACGGCGTGCTCCTGCTGCGGATGCCGCTGCTCACCGGCGACCAGCTCCGCCGGGAGACCGTACGAAGACAGCAGCGCGCCGAGCCGGAGGGCGGCACCAACCGCCGCCGGATCGACGCGGCCGTGGGCCGGCTGAGCGGTGGCCGGCCCCACACGGTGATCCGGCTCGCCGCGGGGTCGGCCGCCTTCCGCATGCCGGCCGACGCCAACGACCGCGACATCCTGGACGCCCCCTTGCGGCTCACCGGCGACAACGCCCCCGAACTCCCCGTCGCGGACGTGCTGTTACGGGAACTCGTCCTCGACCAGCTCCCCGTACGCCTGCCGGCCGAGCACCACGCGCACTGGCTCGACCTCCTCACCCACCTGTCGGTCGCCCACGACCCGGAGTGCGCGGACGTGCTGCTCCGCCACCACCAGTCGGGCCACGTCCACCACCTGACCGCCCATCACGTCGCCCGGCTCCTCACCGACACCGGCTGGCCCACCTGCGAACGCCACTTCATCGGCGACTTCGGCCTCCGCCAGCTCCTCCTGCACCGGCTCTACGGCCTCCGCCCCGACGGCGCCGCCTGGTACGCCGACCACCACCTGCTCCGCGACCACTACGCGCGGCGCGCGGCGGGGGAGGGGACCCCCGCGGGCGGTGCCTTCCGCTCCCTCACCGCGCACCGAATGAATCACCACCTGGTGTCCGGCGGCGCCGACGACGTCGTCACCCACCTCGCCGCCACCCTCCCCGGCCGCCCCCTCCAGTGGTGCGCCGAGCTGCTGGAGATCGCGCAGGCGCCGTATCCGGGCGGGGCGGACGCCCGGCGGGAGCGCGCCCAGGGCCTGGTGGCGGCGGACGGCCCACCGCTGCGCCGCACCGTCGACCAGCTGCTGCACGCGGTGTGGCTGTGCGAGGAGCGCACCCGGCCGACCGGCAAGGAGACGGCCCGCACGCTGGCCAAGCTGCTCGACCTGCTCTCGATCATGGACTTCGACGGCGCGGGCCGGCTCAGCAGGACGGCCGCGGACTGGAGCGCCCTGGCGGAGAACGAACAGCCCCTGCTGCGCTGCACCTGCACCGAACAGCTCCGGCGAAGGAGATAACGGGCATGCCGAGATGGAAGAAGATCCTTTACGCGCTGCTGGGCGCGGCGGTGCTCGTCGCGGGCGTCACCCTCATCACCTCCCTCATCCGCAAGCCCGACACCTGCGCCGACGGCGTCGAGCGGATCGACGGCGAGTGCGTCGGCGTCAACGGAGAGGGCTACGACTTCGGCACCCCGGAGATCGCCGACGTGGCCCGGGCCATCGCCCGGGAGAACCAGCGGATCGAGAAGCAGCCGCACGTCACGGTGGCGATGATGCTGCCGCTCCAGTCGGACCGCGCGGCCCTGCGCCGCCAGATGCGCAGCGACCTGCAGGGCGCGTACCTGGGGCAGCGCCAGGCCAACGCGGGCGAGGGCGAACCCCCGAAGATTCGGATCGTCCTCGCCAACCCCGGGCAGGACTACGGCCGTCAGTCGAAGGTCGTGGACACGCTGCTGCGGATGGCCGCCTCCCCCGAGGACCGGCTGCGCGCGGTCACCGGCTTCAACCTGAGCCTCGACGCCACGGAGGCGGCCGTGAAGCGCCTCACGGAGAACAAGGTGCCGGTGCTGGCCGCCCGTATCAGCGGGGACCGGATCGCGAACGAGGACCGGGCGGACGGCATGGCCAGGCTGCGCTTCCCGGGCCTCGCCCGCATCCTCCCCACCAACACCGACGCGGCCCGGGCCCTGGCGGACTTCAACGGCGACCGGGGCCGGCAGAACCTCAGGACGGTCCTCGTCTACGACAAGCGCCCCGACGGCTACAACGAGTCGCTGGCGAGGGCGTTCAGCCGGATCGAGGAGAAGGGCCCGGCCGGCCCCGCCGCGATGTCGTTCGAGTCCCCGTCCATCGACGAGGCGGGCTCCACCGGCAACCAGTTCACCCAGACCGCCAACAACATCTGCGACTCCGAGGCCGACACGGTCTACTTCGCGGGCCGCACGCTCCACCTGCGCATCTTCGCCCTCAAGCTCGCCCAGGTCGGCTGCAAGGGCCGCCACTACACCATCATCAGCGGCTCCGACGCGGCCTCCCTGCGCCAGGACATGACGGAGCGGGACTGGGAGCGGCTCCGCGGCGACGACGGCCGGGCGAAGGTGACCGTCCAGTACGCGGCCCCCGCCCACCCCGACGCCTGGGCCACGGAACTGACGGCCTGGACGAAGAAGTGGACGGCCACCCACCGCAGGGCACCGGAGCCCCAGGAGCTCCCTCAGCACCTCACCGAACCGAAGGCGGCTCTGGACGCCCTGCGCGGCCAGATCACGCAGGCCCGGCGCGAGGGCGTCGCACTCGGCTCCGTCCCGAACCTCGACGACTCCCGCACGATGCTCGTCCACGACGGCCTCATCACCATCGGCAAGGCCCTCCACCAGGCCCAGAAGGGCGGCCCCGAGACCGCGGTCCCCACCCTCGAGGACGTGGGCCGCCAGTGGTCCCTCCTCCACTCCCGCCACCGCGTCCAGGGCACCAGCGGCCTCATCTGCCTCACCACAGGCGGCAACCCCTACGACAAACCGGCCGCGATCGTCGAACTCGACCCGGGGCGCGAGGGCGAGGGCACGCTGAAGTTCGTGGGCCTGGGCTGGCCGACGGGCAAGGCGCAGCCGAAGAACTGCGTGATCCCCAGCGACACGCCCTGAGGCCCGCCGAGTATTCATGTTTCCCTGAATTCACGACACCCTGTACTGTCAGGTGGATGCTGACTGTTGCTCCCGACATCGAGGTGCTGGTCCGGTTCGGCCGGGCGCTCGCCGATCCGATCCGCTGCCGCATCCTGCTCGCCCTGCGCGAGGCCCCCGCCCACCCGGCCGACCTCGCCGAGTCCCTCGGCGTCTCGCGCCCCCGCCTGTCGAACCACCTGGCCTGCCTGCGCGACTGCGGCCTGGTCGTCACCGTGCCCGTCGGCCGCCGCACCCGCTACGAACTCGCCGACGAACGCCTCGGCCACGCGCTGGACGACCTGCGAACCGCCGTGGTCGCCGTCGAGACCGACCGCACCTGCCCGGACGCCGGCACCGAGGGGTGCTGCTGACCATGACCGCGGAGATCTCCCTGTCCCGCGGCCCCGGCCAGGGCCGCCACGACGTGCTGACCCGCCGGATACGGCTGCTGGTCGCCGTGACCATCACTTACAACGTCGTCGAGGCGGTCGTGGCGATCACCGCCGGCGCCCTCGCCTCCTCCACCGCCCTGATCGGCTTCGGCCTGGACTCCGTCGTCGAGGTGTCCTCCGCCGCGGCGGTCGCCTGGCAGTTCTCCGCCCGGGAGCAGGCGGTACGGGAGGCGCGGGAGAGGACCACGCTGCGCATCATCGCGGTCTCCTTCCTCGCGCTCGCCGCCTACGTCACCGTCGACGCCGTACGGGCGCTGGCCGGGACCGGTGAGGCGGAACGCTCCATCCCCGGCATCGTGCTGGCCGCCCTCTCCCTGGCCGTCATGCCGTTCCTGTCGGCCGCCCAGCGCAGGGCCGGACGCGAGCTGGGGTCCGCCAGCGCGGTGGCCGACTCCAAGCAGACGCTGCTGTGCACGTACCTGTCGGCCGTGCTCCTGGCCGGCCTGCTCCTCAACGCCACCGTCGGCTGGTCCTGGGCCGACCCGGTCGCCGCTCTGGTCATCGCCGCCGTCGCCGTCAAGGAGGGCCGGGACGCCTGGCAGGGCAAGGGCTGCTGCGTGGTCCCCACGACACCGTCGGCGTCCGGTGCCGAGACGGACGACTGCGGCTGCCAGCCCGGGTGCCAGTGCTGCGGCTGACCGGGCCTGGGGCTCGCACCGAAACCCGGAAGCGCCGGTAGGAAAATTGCTGCATTCGGCTCCGGTCGTTCGCATTCAAGCTATTTTCGCAGTGCTGTGCTCCGTTCGAATGATCGGAAATTCTCCGGCTTTGTTCTAGTCGGTCGCAAGGGTATTTCTGCGTAATGTGCGGCGGTAGCGCCAGGCTTCCCGAATGATCGATGGGGCCCGGTGCACCATGGCCCCCACAGGAAATGGCCTTTCGATGAAGCTGAAGATCCTTCAAGTAGCTCACCGCCGTACTTTGGGCTTGCTGGCCTCGGCCCTTGCCGCCACGGTTGCCGCCGTGATGGTTGCCCTGATGCCGACACAGGCGCTGGCCATCGCTACGCCCGTACCTTTGGGCACGGCCGCGGATTTCTCCGTTCTCGCAGGTCAGGGAGTCACCAACACCGGCCCCACAGTGATCGGCCAGGACCTCGGCACCCACCCGAATGCGGCGATCACCGGATTCCCGCCCGGCATCGTGCTCGGCTCCATGCACGCTGCGGATGCCGTCGCACTTCAGGCCAAGTCCGACCTGGTCACGGCGTACAACAACGCGGTCGGCCAGGCCACGGACTTTGCACTCCCGGCGGCCATCGGCGGTGGCCAGACGCTGCTTCCGGGCGTCTACACCGCCGAGTCCGGAGTCGGGCTCACCGGCGACCTGATCCTGGACGCGGAGGAAGACCCGAACGCCGTCTGGGTATTCCAGATTCCTGAAGCCCTGACGACAGCGTCCTTCAGCCGGGTGCTCCTTACGAACGGCGCCTCGCCGTGCAACGTGTTCTGGCAGGTCGAGAGTTCCGCCACCCTCGGCACCAGCTCCACCTTCGTGGGCACCATCATGGCTCTGCAGTCGATCACCGCCACCACGGGGGCGATCATCGAGGGCCGGACGCTGGCTCGTGAGGGCGCCGTGACGCTCGACACCAACAACATCTTCCTCAACGAGTGCGCGACCTCCACTACTGGTGGAACGGCGACTGGCGGTACCACCACTGGTGGAACGGCGACTGGCGGTACCACTACTGGTGGAACGGCGACTGGCGGCACCACCACTGGTGGAACGGCGACTGGCGGTACCACCACTGGTGGAACGGCGACTGGCGGTACCACTACTGGTGGAACGGCGACTGGCGGCACCGCTACTGGTGGAACGGCGACTGGCGGCACCACCGGCGGCACGTCCGGGGACACCGGGAACACCTCGGGCGTCACGTCCGGGAACACCTCGGGCGTCACGTCCGGGAACACCTCGGGCGTCACGTCCGGGAACACCTCGGGCAACACCGCGGGGAACACCACCGGCGGGAGCGGCCATGCGCCGGGCGGCCCGGACCACGGTGGCAAGCCTGGAAAGCCGGACCACGGTGGCAAGCCTGGAAAGCCGGACCACGGTGGCAAGCCTGGAAAGCCGGACCACGGTGGCAAGCCTGGAAAGCCGGACCACGGCAAACAGTCCGACGAGCACTACGGCTATGACAAGAAGCCCAAGGGCTACGAGGACGACCACTCCAAGAGCCACGGGGGCTAGGCAGCCCACCGCGACCAGTCCGCTCACCTGCTGACGGCGCGCGGCGGAATCTCCTCGAGTCCGCCGCGCGCCGTCAGCGGTAGCCAGCGGAAAACGCCAGGCGCGAGCAGCTGATAAGAGAAAGACAGGGTGGGCGGTGTCGAGCGGAATTGACTCAGTGGCCGTGGAGGAAATCCAGCACTCTGATTCCGGTCCGGTCACGCAGTCATGTCCTGACGCCATGGCCGCGCACCTGAAACCATCGAGAGGCGTCCGTGCGCTGAGAGCCGGACTGTGCGCCGTTGTGGCCCTTTTCCTGGTGACGAGCGTCGTCCACGTGCTTCTGGTGTTCCTCCACGTGGCACCGGCCAACACCGTCTCCAAGCGATACGGCCCGCAGATCAATGCATGGGTGCTCCCCTTCTTCGAACAGAATTGGCGGCTTTTCGCCCCGGACCCGGAATCCGTCAACCGGCAGATTCTGGCGAGAACCGCCCACACCGATTCCGATGGATCGGTTCAGGTGAGTCCCTGGTTCGACCTGACCGCCGTGGACGGCTCGGCGGTCGAACATCATGTGTTCCCGAGCCACACGGCGCAGAACATGTTGCGTCGTGCCTGGGCCGGTTATGTCGACTTGCACGGAGGGGACGACAGGGCGCGCACGGAACGCGCCGTGATGATGCGGAAGTACCTGACCAACATCGCCGCGGACCGCTTTGCCGCCCATGACGGCGACCCTTTCGACTTCGTCCAGCTCCGCGTCGTCACGCTGCCCGTCGCCGCGCCGGGATCATCAGCCGGCGACCGCCCGCCGAAGCCGTCCGAGAACCGGCTTCTGCCCTGGTGGAAGGTGACCCGCCATGCGAAATGAGACGCGGAGGGCGGCGCTTCCCGGCGCCGACCGGTGGCTCGGTGACCGGATCGCCGCGGTGTGGGGCCTCCTGACCGGGCGTCCGGTGTCCCTGTACGCCGCGTCGGTGCTGCGCATCGGCTACGGGCTGCTCTATCTGGTCTTTCTGCTGCGTGAGTTCCCGCACCGGGACGAGATCTGGGGCCCCGGATCCCCGTGGACGCCCGCCCTGGCCCACGAGCTCTTCGAGCAGACGGGCTGGGTCAGCGTCCTGGCACTGTCCGACAGCCGGGCCTACTTCGAGATCTGCTACGTGTTGGCCCTCGTCACGTCCGCGCTGTTCATGCTGGGCTGGCGGACCCGCCTCATGTCCGTCCTCTTCGCCGTCGTGGTGACCTCGTTCCACGCCCGCGCGATCTTCATGACGGACGGGGGCGACAACCTGGTCCTGCTGATGGCCCTCTACCTCGTCCTCACCGCCTGCGGCCGACGCTGGTCCCTGGACGCGCGCAGAAAGAGGTTGAAGGCGGTTCCCGCCGGCAGCGCGCCGCAATCTCCGGAAAGCCCCCTCACAGGGCAACTCCGCGATGCCCGAACCACCTTGGTCACGGCGGTGCACAACTGCGGCATGTTCCTCATCGCGGCGCAGGTCTGTCTTCTCTACGGATCAGCCGGCCTGTACAAGGTCCAGGGCGGTACCTGGGCCGGCGGCACCGCTCTCCACTACGCCCTGAACCTCGAACTCTTCCGGCCCTGGCCCGTGCTCTCGGCCTTCGTGGCCGAGCACACGCTCGTGATCGCCATCGCCGGTTACCTGACCGTGCTCCTGCAGGTGGCCTTCCCGTTCGTGCTCTTCGGACGGCTCAAGTACCCCGTGCTCACCCTGCTGCTGGGCATGCACCTCGGCATCGCCGTGCTCATGGGGCTGCCTCTCTTCTCCGGGGCGATGATCGTCGCGGACGCGGTGTTCCTTCCCGACCGCTTCTACACCCGTCTGCCTCACCTCTGGCGACGCGTGGTGCGGCGGACGGACGGCAGCGGTCCGGCACCGGCGGGAGCGGCGGGCGCCGGAGCCGTACCCGCGCAGGGCGGTCCCGGCGGCGCCCTCGGCTCGAAGCATCCCGTCGTGCTCCCCGCCGAGCGGAAGGACACCCATGACCGCCCGGAGACCGTGTCCCCTCAGCTTCCCTCCAAGGGAGCCTGACGCAGCGCTGAAGCAGCGGGCATCGCCCGGCGGAGCGACTCGGTCAGGGCCGCCGCTTCTCGCGGGCGGCTGAGGCCTGCCGGGTGTCCGCCCCGGAGCTGACGTGCCGCTGGGTCTCCTGGGGGCCGTGCCAGTCCAGGCACATGACGGTGGCGTCGTCCTCGAGCTTGCCGCCGGCGGCGTCCCGGACCGTGGACGTCAGCACCAGCGCGGCCTCCCGCGGGTGCAGATCCCGGGTGCGCTCCAGCAGGGCGGCCAGGTCGACCTTCTCCCCATGACGTTCGAACATGCCGTCGGTGAACATGAGCAGACGGTCACCGGGGCGCAGATCGAGGTCCTGGACGCGGTAGGGGTGGGGCGCGAGCACGGACAGGCCGAAGGGATGGTCCACCTCGCAGGTGATCGCCTCCGCGACGCCCTCGCGCATGCGGAGCGGCCAGGGGTGACCGGCGTTGACGAGGTGGGCCTGCCCGGTGCGGAGATGGATGCGCAGCAACTGCCCGGTGGCGTGGCCTTGGCCGTGGTCGACCAGTGCCTGGTCGGCCCGCTGGGCCTGCTCGGCCAGGCCGGCTCCGGCGCGGCGGGCGCGTCGCAGGGCGCTCACCAGGACCGTGGCGGCCAGGGCGGCATCGATGTCGTGTCCCATGGGGTCGGTGACCGACAGATGCAGGGTGTCGCGGTCCAGGGTGTAGTCGAACGTGTCGCCGCTGAGGCTCTCGGAGGGCTCCAGGCTCCCGCACAGGGTGAACTGCGCGGCCTCGCAGGACAGTGACGGGGGGAGCAGCTGGTACTGGATCTCCGCTGCCAGCGTGGGCGGCCTGGAGCGTTTGCCCCAGGTGTAGAGATCGGTGAAGCGCCCGTTGGCGATCATGATGTAGGCCAGGACGTGGGCGGCTTCCGCGACCGCGGCGAGGATGTCCTCGCCGGGGTCGGCCGGCAGGAGCAGCTCCAGCAGTCCGATCGCGTCCCCCCGGTTGGTCACCGGCATGATCACCCGCTGCCCCTGGCCGGTCGCCTCGTGGTACAGCCGCTGGGTGCGGATCACCTCCTCGTAGACGCTGCCGAGCATCGGGATCCGCTCAGCCTCCCGGCCGCCCTCCGCGGGGGCGGTCGACAGCCGCGCCACGGCCTTCCCTGTCAGATCCACGATGAGGAACGAGACCATCTTCGCCTCGAAGCGCTGCCGCAGGTCCTCCGCGACCACGTCGACAGCGTCCACCGGGGCTGCCGTCTCCACCGCCGTCAGCAACCGGGGAAGCCCACTCTGCCCACCACTCACGACCGCGGTCCCTTCCACCAGCCCCCTCCTCTCAGCTTGGGAACCTCCGCGGTGAGCGTCAATCCGCGGACGGTCACGGTGCGTGAAACCGGTCGCGTCATGCGATCGCGGGCGGGGGAACGTCCCGGTGTACGCCCGCGGACGCGGTTGCCCGGCCCGGGCCGTCGCACTCCGTGCGGATCCACGAGGAACAACTCCTCATCGAGGCTGCCGTTGTCACCCGGCCGGCTGAGGCGCGGTGTCGGTGATGAGGACGGCGGTGGTGACCGGGCCGGGGGTGTCGGCGGTGGCGGCCTCCGCCAGGGCGGCCCGGACGGCGCGGGCGACGTCCAGCGGATGGTGTCCGGGGGCCACCGCGAGCTGGACCTCGATGTGTCGGCCCGGCGGATCGCCCTCGTGCCTCACCTTGACCGGGCGGCCTCCCAGCACCGTGGTGAGGCGGTCGACGCCGGGAACGGCCGCCGCGACGTCGGCCGGCTTCCCGGTGGGTCCCGGCGTGGGTCCTGTTCCGGTCGCCGGGGGCGAGCTCCGCGCGGCCGCCGCTTCGTGCCGGGGCCTCATTTCCCCCCTCGCGGCCGGTGACCTGACGACCGTCTTCGGGTCATCGTCGAGATCCGTGACGCGCAGGTCGGCTGTCACGAGGGCCAGGCCGAGGTCTTCAGCGGCCGTGTGGAGCAGTGCGCTCCGCAGCTGTTCGGCGGTGTGCGGCAGCGGCTGCCCGGGAGCTGCTGTGAAGGCGGCTTCCAGCCTGAGCGGGCCGGGCGGAAGGGCGCCGACCGGCGGTTGGACGGCCGGCTCGGACACGGGCTCGAGGGGTGCCGCCCCGATGCGCACGGACTCCAGCCGAACTCCGGGAATCCCGTCCGCGGCACGTCTGAGGGCCCGTACGGCTGCTCGTTCGGTGATCCATGTCCCGTCGTCGGGCCCACCGAGCGGGAGCAGCCGGCCCAGCTCGAGCTGGTATCGGACCGCCCGCGTCCACGCCTCAGTTTTCACCGGCTTCTCGCCTCTCTCTTCTATCCCGTCTCCAAGATGCGCTAAAACGAATATAATTGTAAAAGAGGTGATAAGGGGGCTCATTAAGGGAGGAATAACCCGATGGCTGAGAACACCGGCGCAAGGCGCGGTGGTGCGCCCGGGTCTCGCGGGCGGACGTCCGTCGCCGATGTGGTGGTCGAGAAGATCGCCGGAATGGCGGCACGGGACGTGCGCGGCGTCCATGCCCTGGGCAGCGGATTCGCGCGCTCGATGGGCTCCGTGCGCGAACGGATGCCCGGCGCTGGTAGTGGCAAGTCCGTCACACGCGGGGTCGGCGTCGAGGTCGGTGAGCGGCAGGCGGCCATCGACCTGGAGATCGTCGTCGACTACGGCGTCTCCATCACGGACGTGGCCGGTGAGGTGCGGGAGAACGTGATCTCCGCAGTGGAACGGATGGCGGACCGGGAAGTCGTGGAAGTCAACATCACGGTCAGCGACGTGAAGCTCCCCGACGAAGAGGACGAAGGGGAAGAGCGGCAGCGGTTCCAGTAGCCGGGGCGGAGTAGCCCACTTGAGTGAAGGAGCGCGTGATGAGCAGGGCTGTGGTGGGCTTGATCGCGGGAATGGCGCTGGGTTTCGCCGCCTATTTCGGCAACTTCTGGGCCTTTCTGCTGGTGCTTGGGCTGGGCGTCGTCGGACTCCTGGTCGGGCGGTTCGCGGAAGGTGACCTCGAACCGGGCGACTTCGTCCGCCGCCGGGACCGGCAGGACCGGATGCGCGATGACCGGCGACGGGCCCGGGAGGACTGGCGGCAGTGACCGGTGCACGCGGGGCGTCCGGCGGCCGGGCGGGACGTGGCCGACCCACTCGGTGAGGCGCCCTGGCATCCCCCGCGGGGAGCGCGGTGCGATCACCGTCGCTGACCGGGTCGTGGCGAACACCGCCTCCCGGGGCCCGGAGCGCGGCGAGAGTGGTGTCGAGCGGGCTGCGGCTGATCAGCACCGTCGGTGCCAGCTGCCGCAGTGCGAGCTTGGCGAGCCTGCGGTGGGCGGCGAGTTCGGCCAGGAGCGCGGGTTCCTCGCCGTGGATGACGCAGGCGGCGGGCGCGATGCGCACCCGCCCATGACCCCGCGCGGTATCGGCGATCAGGTAGGACAGCGACAGCGGCCAGGTCCGCTGTGATGTCGTCGGGGACCCGGCCGGCGTCCAGAGCCCGGCGGATGCTGGTGGCCCTCATGCCCTGCCGTGCCGGGAGTTGGGCGGCCGCGGCCAACAGTCCGTGGCGGGCCTGCACGCAGCCGTCGCAGGGCGGTGCTCCCGCAGCGTGAGTGTGTCCAGCTTCTGCTCGTGATTCCTGGTCAGCGGGAAATCGCCTCCTTACTCCCATTTCTGCGACCATGCCGCGGTGAGCGCGGTGACCGGGTCACTGTCGGCTGGGGCCGCGGCCCACCATTCGCCGTCGTCGTCCCGGAGGTAGGGGTACCAGCGGGCGTCAGGGCCCAGACGCAGCTGGATGCCGTGGTGTGTGAGGGTGAGGCGGTTGCGCCAGGTTCTGAGGTGTGTGGGGGAGTCGGTCATCTCGGCGAGGGCCGCGTCCACGGCGGTGCGGGCGGTCTTCATCACCGCCGGATCGGGGGCGTAGGGCTGTTCGGCGACGGTGATGCCCGTGGGACCGCCGTGGCGCCAGGCGCGGGTGAGACGTGCGAAGGCAGTGGGTCTGGCGCCGGTGTTCTGGATCAGGTGGTGGAACCACTCAGGTCCGGGGTTGCTTGCGGCGATGCGGATGGCGTCCTGGTGCTGGGTCAGGTGCAGGTCGGCGGTGTCGCCCGCGAGGAGCCGGGCGGCGCGCGCGGTGGCGTCGGCCATGAGGCGTTCCAGGTCCGCGGCGGCCAGGCCGGTGCCGGGTGGCGGGGCGACGGGCAGCGCTGTCGTGTGGGCAGCGGGTTCCGGGAGGTCGGGCAGTGCGGGAGGCTCTTCGGCCCAGTGGGCGTACGCGGCGGCGGCCAGGGTGCCGGCGGGTGCCGGTTGGGCTGTGGCCTCCTGTGCTGCCGTACGGCGCACGCGTAGCTGGGCGAAGACCTCCTCGCGACCGCGGCCGCGCAGCGTGAAGAGCACGAACGGGTCGGTGTCGATGGTGGCGGCGATGGCGTAGCAGAGCGCGGCGGCGTGCTTGCAGGGGTATCCCCAGTCGGGGCAGGAACACTCCGGATCGAGCTCGGTGGGCAGTGGGAGCAGTGGGACGCCTGCGTGCCGGGCATCGTCTACGAGTTCGGCGGGCATCTCGTCGTCGAGAAGTGCTGCGAGATGTCCGGCGCGGGCCGCGATCGTGTCGAGCAGGGTGTCCCACTGCGGGTCGGTGAGGACGGGCAGGTGGACGGCGGAGCGGTAGGGGCGGGGCCTGCTGCCCTGGACGGCGGCTTTGACCTGGCCGGGGGCGATGGTGACGGCGCCGACCATGCCCTGGCGGGCGTAAGTGCGTCCGCGGGACAGGCGCCCCGAGTCCAGGGTGGAGTCCTCCAGGGCCGTTACCCATGCCTGGCCCCACCAGGTAGCGGCGAAGGCACGCCTGCCGCGGGCGGGCGCGCGGCGCTGGCCGGGAAACGAAGGGCTCATGTCTGCCTCCCCAGGGCGACGAGTTCGGCGAGGTCGGCATCGGACAGTTCGGTCAGGGCGGCCTCACCGGAGCCGACGACGGCGTCGGCCAGCGCGCGCTTGGACTCGAGAAGCTTCGCCACCTTGTCCTCCACGGTGCCCTCCGCGAGGAGTTTGTGGACCTGTACGGGCTTGTCCTGGCCGATGCGGTAGGCGCGGTCGGTGGCCTGGTCCTCGACGGCCGGGTTCCACCAGCGGTCGTAGTGCACGACGTGGGTGGCACGGGTGAGGTTGAGGCCGGTGCCCGCGGCCTTGAGGGAGAGCAGGAACACCGGCACCTCGCCGAGCTGGAAGCGGTCCACCATCTCCTCGCGCGCGGTGACGCGGGTACCGCCGTGGAGGAAGAGGGTGGGGACTCCTCGCTCTGCGAGGTGCTTCTCCAGCAGGGTTGCCATCTGCTTGTACTGGGTGAAGACCAGCACCGACTCGCCCTCGGCGGTGATGGTGTCGATCAGTTCGTCGAGCAGGTCGAGCTTGCCGGACCGGCCGCGCAGCGGTGTCGACTGGCGCAGGTACTGCGCGGGGTGGTTGCAGATCTGCTTCAGTGCGGTGAGGAGCTTGAGAACCAGACCGCGGCGGGCGATGCCCTCGGCTTCGGCGATCTTCGTCATGGATTCGCGGACCACTGCTTCGTACAGGCTTGCCTGCTCGGCGGTCAGAGGCACGACGCGGTCGGTCTCGGTCTTGGCGGGCAGTTCGGGTGCGATGCCCGGGTCGGACTTCCTGCGGCGCAGCAGGAACGGGCGGACGAGACGGGACAGCCGGTCGGCAGCCTGTGGGTCCTCGCCCGACTCGATCGCTCGGGCGTGCCGGTCGCGGAAGGCCGTGAGCGGGCCGAGGAGTCCGGGGGTGGTCCAGTCGAGGAGCGCCCACAGTTCGGAGAGGTTGTTCTCCACGGGGGTGCCGGTGAGGGCGACGCGGGCGCGGGCGGGCAGGGCGCGCAGCACACGGGCCGTGACGGCGTAGGGGTTCTTGACGTGCTGTGCCTCGTCGGCGGCGATCAGCGACCAGTCGTGCTCGGTGAGGGTCTCCCGGTCGCGTCGCAGGACGCCGTAGGTGACCAGGACGATCTCGTCATCGGCGAGGTCCTTCAGGTGGCGGTCGCCGCCGTGGTAGCGGCGCATGGGGATGCAAGGCGCGAACCTGGCGGCCTCGCGCTGCCAGTTGCCGAGCAGAGAGGTGGGGCAGACGACGAGCGTGGGGCCGGCGGTGGCGGGGTCGGTCTGGCGGTGCAGGTGCAGAGCGAGCAGGGTGATGGTCTTGCCCAGACCCATGTCGTCGGCGAGGCATCCGCCGAGGCCGAGTGCACACATCTCGGCCAGCCACGCCAGGCCACGCTTCTGGTACCCGCGCAACGTGGCCTTGAGGGCGGCGGGCTGGGGCACGGGGGTGCGGGACTCGGGATCGCGGAGACGAGCGACCAGGTCACCGAGCGCACCGACCGCCGCACAGGGGACCCGGTCACCGTCCCGCTCGGCCTCGCCGGTCAGCGCGGCGCTCAATGCCTCCATGGGGGTGAGCGGTTCCATCCGGCGGCGCTTGGCGCGGGCCACCAGCTTCGGGTCGGCGACCACCCACTGGTCGCGAAGCCGGACGAGGGGACGGCGAGACTCTGCGAGAGCATCCATCTCGGCCTCGGTGAGCGGCTCGCCGCCAAGGGAGACCTGCCAGCGGAAGTCTAGGAGGGCCTCGGTGTCCAGCAGGCCGCCCGCGGTGGAACCGGGGGCGGTGCGCTGCCCGATCTCCGCGGTCGCGGTGAGTGTCTTGACCAGCTCGCGCGGCCAGTGCACGTCGACACCGGCCGCGCGCAGCGCGTCCGTGGCGTCCCCAAGGAGATCGAAGGCTTCGTCGTCGGTCAACCGGAGTTGATCTGGAGCGGCGTCGTTGAGCAGCCTCCGCAGCGGGGGCCAGGCGCGGGCGCCGCGGCGCAGGGCGAGAAGGGTCTCGGTCTCGGCGCGTGGGCCGAGCAGCCGCTCCACTTCGGTCGGCTCGCTCCAGAGTCGTGCGGCCTCGATGACGAGCGCCGGGTCCGCCGCGGTGTGCAGTTGCAGGACGGCCCGGAACTGCCGTCGGCATCCTTCGGGTACGTCGACGCGCAGGGAGGCACTGACCTCGGCGGTGAGCGCCGCCTGGGTTTCCTCGGCCCATTCACGCAAGGCGGGCACGGCGCGGGCCTCGCGCCAGGCGTACGGCAGCGCTCCCATGGCGAGCGGCGCGGCCGGCGTGCGGACCAGGTCATCGGCGACCGCGTCGCAGAACTGGCGTACCAGCGCAGCCGGTTCGGCGATCCGAACCGGAGGAGGGCCAGGCTCGGGCAGGCAGTGGGCGTGTGGCGGGAAGGCGGCGGCCAGGGCGTCCAGCGTCTGGCGCTGGGTGGCGGTGTACGGACCCACCTGCCAGCTGTCGTAACCAGCGGGGGTGATGGCCGGGTGGAGGCGGCCGTCGGCGAGCAGCCGCAGCGCGAAGCGAGTGGCGGCCTGCCAGGCGGCGCCGGCGGGATGCGTCGGCTCCGCATCGGCCAGGGCGGAGACAGCGACGGCGACAGGCAGCGCGTAACCCTCGACCCTGCGCCGCCTGACCGAGCGGCCATGCGGCAGGACCAGCTCCACCGCCTCGGTCTCAAGGCAGGTGGGCGCCATACTGTCTCCGGCTGCTGCCCCGGTCGGCTTCCACAGCAGCAGCCGCCCGAGGCGGGCGGGCTCACCGGGCAGGAACACCGCCGCCCAGCCGGCGCCGAGGAGTTCCCTCACGACGGCGGATGTTTCCTGCCGGGCCATCGGCGGTGCGCTCCTCGTGCCCGTACTCAACTCTCGTGCGACGACTCGTGCCACTCTCTTCCGCCCTGTCACTTGCCAGGCCCACCCCTGGGCCGCTTACTACCGAACCCCACCAGGCAACGTCACGCGCTGGCAACCGCGAGCCTTGGCTTGACTGCCGGCGACGGCGTGGAAGAGCTGGCCGAGGCGCGGGCGCGGATCTTCGGTACCACGCAGGCCGCCGGCGGCGCGAGCGCCGCGTGAGCGGGCACATTGAGACCGTCGTCCTGGACAGCGAAGGACTTTCGGCCTGGGTGGCGCAGGACCGGAAGGTTCTGGCGATGTTCCAGGTGTTCCACGACATGGGAGCGGACCTTGTCGTCAGCGCCAACACCATCGTGGAGGTGAGTCACGCCAGGGTGAACCCGCCCCGACTGCAATGGGCGCTCTCCCGGGTCAAGGTGGAGCCGGTCACCGAGGCGGCGGCCAAGGCGGCACAAATGGTCAAGGGCGCCGGTCTGCGTGGACACAAGTACGCGATCGACGCCACCGTCGCCGAAGCGGCCTTGCGTCAGCCTGGCCCGGTCGCCATCCTCACGTCGGAAGTCGATGACATGACCCGGCTGTGCGGCAGCAAGGTCCGGATGATCGGGCTATGACCGCGACATCGTCCTGGGACCATGGACAGATCCGCGTGGATCCGCCGAGAACCAGAGTCGCCGCAGGTCAGTCCGCGATGGGTGAATAAGGCATCGACGGATGCGGGGGCATGACTGCGTTCGGCACCAAAGCCCCCTCAGGGCGCACCGCCTGCTGGCAGCTCAGGGCGGCGACTACCTCTTCGTCTACGCCGTTGAGGACGGCCAGCTCATCATGTGGGTCCTGGCTGCCGGGGACGTATCCCGTCAGGTGTGGCTCCGCACAGCCTGCGCCGGTCGCCGATAGGACGTGAGCGTGCGCCTTCCCTGCTTGATGGCATGTCCTAAATGTCGCCTATAAATGCAACCGAAACTGCAAGCAGGGCATGCCGAAGAGTCGGACCGCAATGAGCAGTCCGACTCTTCGTTTCGCCTGTTCAGGCGGCTGCGGAGGATACGAGATTCGAACTCGTGAGGGGTTGCCCCCAACACGCTTTCCAAATGTTCGCCAGAGGGTTCGGAGATGGTCGCCGGTGTCCTGACCAGCAGTGGAGCGGACTGTCCGGCGGCGTCCGGACGCAGCTGAACGTAGGTGAATGAGACCAGAACTGAGACCACGAGGTGACGGGTGGGCGACCCGCGTCGTTCGGGAGGGTGCTGCACCCAGGCCGGATTCCTACTTGTTTGATAATCTCGATCCCATGAACGAGATTTCCTACCGCGTCGGTGAAGGGCCAGCCACCAGGGTCAGCCTCTCCCTCCCCGAGGGGACGGCGGAGGCGATCCGCCGACGGGTCGGCAAGCGTGAGTTCTCCGCGTTCATCACCGAAGCGGTGGAGCGCGAACTGCGCGGTCAGATCCTGGATGAGTACCTGGCCGACTACGAACGCCGTAAGGGACCGATCTCCGAGCAAGAGCAGGAGCGGGCACGCCGGGTCTTCGACGAGGTGTTCGCCGAGGAGGGGCAGTGGCCCGCCGCAGGCTGAGTCACGAAGGCACCCTCGTTCTCGACTGCGAGGGCCTGTCGAAGTTCGTCAGTGATCACGAGCCCGTGGTCGCCCTCATCGCCGAAGCCCGCAAGCGGGGGATGGAGGTGGTCATCAGCGCGCTCACCATCATCGAAGCGGTGCATCGCCGGACCGACAAGGCGCGGCTCGCCTGGGTCCCGTCCGGCGTGAGGATCGTGCACATCGGCGACGAGGAGGCGAAGGCCGCCTCAGCCATGCTGATCAATGCTGGGCTTCATGGTCACAAATACGCCATCGACGCCGCCGTGGCCGAGATGGCGCTGCGGCAGCGCCGCCCAGTGGTCATGCTCACCTCGGACATCGACGACATGACGAAGCTCTGCGGCGACCGAGTGCGCCTCGTCGCCGTGTAGTCGAAGCCGAAGATCCGAACGCCGGGGACGGAAGGTCGGCCCGTGCGTCCTTGTCCGAGCGCGGCGGACCGGTGGACCAGTCGGTAGCACCCAGGGACGTGAACGGCTGTGTGGCCGGACGCCTCGTCTTTCACGGTGCCGTGAGGTGCAGCAGCCGCGTGTTGGCCTCGTCCGGCGCGAAACGGGCAGGGGCGAATTCCGTGGCGGACCGAAGTCCGAGCCAGGCCAGCATGGCGTGGTGTTCCTCATGGGCCGGGTCGGCGAGGATCACTTTGAGATCGCTGTAGCCGGGGGCACCGCCACAGTCCTCGGGCGGGCACGCCCCGGCACCGTCCACGCAGCGCGGATAGTGAAGCCCGGCTGAGGCTGTCTGGAGCTGCTCCACGGTGATGAGGTGCTCCCAGGAGTCCCCGAAGTCGTACGTGTACACGAATTGGGCGCCCTGCTCAAGCAGGGTGCCCAGTGCGGCGGTGCGCTCGTCGCGGAAGCCGAGTTCGCCGTCGTGACGGCCGTACTGGACGCCGTCGATGGTGAACGCGTGCATATGGCAGTTCTCCCAGCCCATCACGGCCTGGATCACCGAGTGAAGCCGGTCCAGGCGGATCGAGGCGGGCACCAGCAGTTGCCGCCAAACTCGGGGGTCGTCCACGTCGGCGAGCTCGACGAGGATCCGCAACACCGCGTCGCCGGGCTCGGGCTCGCCGCGCATTCGGGCCGTCTCAGTGCGACCGTCCGCCGTCAACTCGGCGCTGTCCTCTGTGAGACGGACAGCGCTCAGTGATGCGATGGCCTTCAGGAGTCGTTGGATGTCGTGGTCGTTGGCGGTGCGTAGATGCCTCAGACGGTCGGGGGACAGGTCGTCGAGCACGTACAGCGGGCTGACCGCCTGCCACACCGCCTCGTACAGGTCACTGAGCGGCACAGGGGTCGTGGCCGCGTACAGCCGTTGCATCAAGGCCCGCAGGCCCCGGTCGTACTCGTGCGCGAACAGGGACTCCAGCCAGCCGGACATCGTCACGGCCGGGCCGATGTGCGGTAGTGCGGCGAACAGCGCGCGACGCAGTTCGTCGGGGCGGTCCAGTAGCTTGGCGTTCTTCTTCACCGGCAGCAGGCGCCCGCCCGCGGTCCGCAGCAGCCGTGCCGCCTTGGCCCACTCGACCAGCAGTGTGAGGTGGTACAGCTCCTCGCTGGACTTCGTCTTGAACGTAGCGTCTCCGATCACCGGGTCCATCCGGTCGCCGGTGTCCAGAACCTCCACCAGCGCCCGCGCGTCGGCGAGCGTCACACGGCCGGTCTGGGTCAGCTTGCGGCCCGTGCCGACCCAGCCGACCAGCGCTCGCATCTGCTCGACGGTCCTGCCCACTGCTGCCTCACCCATGTTGATCCACACGTTCCGGCTCGATTGCGCCCGTTGCCACCAAGCTCAGGATGACAGGCGGTGGGCAGCTGGGCCGGAATCATGTGCACTCCGTAGGAGCATGGCGCGGGCGTGGCAGACTGCGACGGTGACCACGCACGACGAGGAACTGCTGGCCCGGGTACGGGAGATGAGGGAGCGCGGCGGCGCGCCGAAGCAGATCGCGAAGGCGCTGGGGCTGCGTCCGGCCCAGGCCACCGCGCTGGTGCGGCGGGTTGCCGAGGCGGCGCAGGCGCACACTCCTCCAGATGAGCGGCCAGTGGTGGGCTGCTGGGTCAATGCGGGTTGGAGCGCGGGGCTGGACATGACCGGGGCCCCGGAGTGGGCGGCGGCCGACCCGATCGGGCAGGAGCCGGATCCTGACACGGGTGGCTTCGCCCAGATCCTGCTGGCCCGCCAGGAACGGGCCAGCAGGGTGACCGTCACCGGTTTCCTGGTGGATGTGTACTGCTTGGGGGTGAAGAACGTGACCGGCCCGGAGGTGATGGGTTCCGGCTCCCTGACCACTTACGTACCGATGTATTACTCGGCTTTCGGCCACCGGCCGCTGTCGATCGGTGTGCAGCAGGCACAGACGATCGTGCACGATGCGGTCGCCTACGCCGGCGGCTTCGGCTTCGAGCCCGCGGCCGGCTTCACTGACGCCGCCGTACACCTGGGGAGCCCGCCCGGCGATCGGCCCGTCATCGGCTTCGGCCGGGACGGCAAGCCGTTCTATTTCTCCGGCCCCTACGACGACCCGCGCAAGGTGGTGCAGACGCTGGAACGCACCTGTGGTCCGGGCAACTACGACTACGTTGCCCATCTGTAGGAACGGGACGTGAGCGGCACGGAGCGGGGAATGCGCGCAGTGACACCGGTCGAGCGGCAACAGGAGTCCGCCGACACTCCGCGGGTCCGGCACACCGAGCATGAGGCGCAGGCCAGCCTGCTGGCGGTGCTGCGTCTGTGCGCCGCTGGCAAGCTGAGGTGCAGTGAGAAGACCCGTCGCCCCGGCGCCGCCACTGTCGCGGCGGTCGCCGACGTCCTGGAGGGCGGCGACTTCTATGAGCACGAGGCCATTGCCGCCTTCGCCTGGCCGATGCTGCTCCAGGCAAGCGGCCTCGCTCAGCTCACCAGCGGTCGGCTGGCGCTGACCCCGCGCGGACGGGCCGCGCTGACCCGGCCACCGCACCTGACGATTGCTCAGCTGTGGCAACGCTGGCTGAACAACAGCCTCCTGGACGAACTCTCCCGCGTCGAAGAGATCAAGGGTCAGCGCTCGGCGAACGTCCTCACTGCCGCCAAACCGCGCCGCAAGCTCGTCTGCAAGGCACTCGCCGGCCTCACCCCGGGTGAGTGGACATCCATCGACGGCCTGTTCACCGAGATGCGCGCGACTGGCCTGAATCCCATCGTCCACCGCAGTGAACGCGCCCTGTGGAAGCTCTACCTGGAGGATCCCCAGTACGGCAGCCTCGGCTACGACGGCCACCACGGCTGGTCCCTCCTCCAGGGCCGGTACACCCTGACGGTGCTCTTCGAGTACGCCGCCACGCTCGGCCTCATCGACATCGAGCACGTCGAGCCGGAGGGCGCCCGCGACGACTACCGGCACAACTGGGGCGGCGACTACCTCGACCGGCTCAGCCGCTACGACGGCCTGACCGCGGTCCGCCTCAACCCTCTCGGTGCCTACGCCCTCGGACTCACCGGCGACTACGCCCCCACTCCGGCACCGGCCGTCCCTACGGGCAGGGTCACCGTCCTGGCGAACTTCGACATCGTCGCTCTCGACGGGCTGCCCTCGGCCGACGCACTTCTCCTGGACACGTTCGCCGACAGGAAATCCGACCGGGTCTGGACGCTCAGCACCGCGTCCCTCCTGAGCGCCCTCGACCGCGGGCACACTCTCGACGAGTTCCGTCGCTACCTGGACCAGGCTGCTTCGCACCCTCTGCCTCAGAGCGTCACCACGCTGCTGGACGATACCGCCCGCCGCACCGGCCGACTCCGTGACACAGGGCAGGTCCACCTCATCGAATGCGAGGACGAGGCACTGGCGGCCCTCGTTGTGAGCGACCGCCGCCTGCGCGCGTTGTGCACCCGGCTCGGCGAACACCACCTCGTGGTCTCCCCTGAGCAGCTACAGGCGTTTCGCAAGGCCACTCGGGCCCTGGGCTACCCGCTGGGATGAGGCGAGCAGACCAAGACCAAGACTGAGTGGGGCGTTGCCCGACAGTAGTCGGCCCATGAAGGGCAGCGCCGAGCCACACAGCAGCAGCCGAGTGCGTGAGCGGGTGCGCTGATCACGTAGGGGCCGCAGAGCCTCCTGGATGATTGAGGGCAGTTCCGGATTGGCCTTGGCCAGGTACGGAAACTCGTCGATCACCACGGGGACGGGGCGTTCGGAGCCGAGGGCAAGCAGCGCGTCGACCACCTCTGACCAGTTGGCGAAATGGAACGGGCTGGCGGGCCGGACGTGATCGGTCAGCGCGGTGCTGATCCTCCGCAGCGACTCGGCGTCCGTAGCTTCGGTCGCACCGAAGTAGAAACCTTCGGCGGCGCGGCACGCGGCATCCAGCAGGAAGGTCTTGCCTTGGCGGCGACGCCCGGAGACCACGCCGAGAGTCGCGCCCGGCTGTGGGTCGGTGATGAACCGCCTCAGCGCCGACCACTCGTAGTCCCGGTCGAACATCTCGGCAGGCTTGTCCATGTCACACCTCAGATATAGAAGCACGCCTCCATAAAACACACCCCTATATGTAGAAGGAGGTGCGTACCTGCGCGGATGCCGCTCGGTGATCGCCATGCCGCATCCGCGAGTGCCCCTGCTGGAGGCCCGCCCTTCCCCAGCGCTCACCGAGCGCCCGGAAGCCGTCCAGCGACCCCTCCGTGAGCGCCTCGCCCTTCTGGAGATACCCCGCCCCGCACAGTGCGTGCGAACGGGAACCACTGCGCGCAACTCTTCCGTCGACGGCGCCACCGCAGACCGTCGGAGCCCGCAATCTCCCGTGCCCCGGGTCGCCGGATCGCGTAAACGGGCGATGCCGAGGCCGCAGTTCACCGCGGAGACTGCGGGTAAAGCCCGTAGAGGAGAGGGACAATGATGTTCGCGAATCTCTCATTCGGTCGGAGGCTCCGGCTGAGGCGGCTGTTCGGCACTGGCGACGACCGGCTCTTCGTCGTGGCGATGGACCACCCCATCACCGACGGCCCGATCATCGCGCGGGGCGGCGGCCTGGGGTCCCTCGTGGCGGAAGTCGCTGCCAACGGTGCCGATGCCGTGGTCCTGCACAAGGGCGGCCTGCGGCAGATCGACCCGGCCCGGCTCTCCGGGACCTCCCTCATACTCCACCTGAGCGCGAGCACCGCACAGGCTCCCGACCCCGACGCCAAGTACCTGGTGAGCGGGGTGCAGGAGGCGCTGCGGTACGGAGCGGACGCGGTGAGCGTGCACGTCAACCTCGGCTCAGCGCAGGAGCGGGAGCAGATCGCGGACCTCGGCAGGGTGTCCGACCTGTGCGACCGCTGGAACGTGCCGCTGCTGGCGATGGTCTACCCCCGTGGACCGAAGGTGACCCATCCAGGGGACCCGCAACTCGTCGCCCACGCCATCACGCTGGCGGCGGAACTCGGCGCGGACGTCGTCAAGACCTCCCACGCGGGTACGCCGAGCGAGATGGCCGATGTGGTCAAGGGCGCGCCCATCCCGGTCATCGTGGCCGGCGGTCCGCGCAGGAGCTCGGTGCCGGACGTATTCACCTACGTCGAGGAGGCGATGAGCAGCGGGGTTTCGGGAGTGGCGATGGGTCGCAACGTCTTCCAGGCGGCCGATCCGGGCACGATGACCCGCCGGATCGCGGAACTGATCCACCCGGGCAGCCATGTCGGCCCACGCGAGGCGGCGGCCGTGCACCCCGAGGTGCGCTCGCCTCAGCCCGTGCTGGGCTGAGTTCCACGGTCGTCAGAGACGGCCCGGCACCACTTGAGCACCACCTCACGCAGACCTGTCCCAGGGGCCGATCGATCGCAACCGGTCCCAACCGATCCCAGCAGGAGACAACACCCATGAAGATGAGCTGGCTGGACATCCGCGGTCTCGGCGAGGCGAAGGAGGCCATCCTCCAGGAGGCACTGCACTACCGTGTCGAGGCCGTCGTCGCCGACGACCCCGCGGACTTCGCCGAGCTGCCCCCGACCTTGTCCAAGGTCCTCTTTCCGGAGGGCAAGAAGCTGCCGGAGGACTTTGGGGACGCCACGATCGTCATCGTGGACCCCGCCCGGCACGGTGCCACCACGGCTGAGCTGGCGGAGCGTCACCCCGGCGTGGAGTTCGGGCGCTTCGTGGAGATCGTCGACGCGGCCACGCTGGAGGACGCGTGCGAGTCGGCGCGCACCGAGCAGTGGAGCCTGCTGCTCTTCCGGGACCCCACCAAGATTCCGCTGGAGATCGTGATCGCCGCCGCCGCCCGGTCGACCGGCAGTCTGATCACCGTTGCCAAGGACGTGGAAGAGGCGGAGATCATCTTCGGGGTGCTGGAACACGGTTCCGACGGTGTGATGGTGGCTCCCACGGCAGTCGGCGAGACGGCCAGACTCAAGGCCGCTGCCCAGGCCGACACGCCCCAGCTGGAGCTGGTGCAGCTCAAGGTCACGGCGACCGCGCACGTCGGCATGGGTGAGCGTGCCTGCGTCGACACCTGCACGTACTTCCGCGAGGACGAGGGCATTCTGGTCGGCTCGCACTCCAAGGGCATGATCCTGTGCGTCAGCGAGACGCACCCGCTGCCGTACATGCCCACCCGCCCGTTCCGGGTGAACGCCGGTGCCATCCACTCCTACACGCTGTCGAAGGACGAGCGCACCAACTACCTGAGCGAGCTCCAGTCGGGCAGCAAGGTGATGGCCGTGGACGTCAAAGGAAACACCCGGCTGGTCACGGTCGGCCGGGTCAAGATCGAGTCGCGTCCGCTGATCTCGATCGACGCCCTCGCGCCCAACGGCCAGACGGTCAACCTCATCCTGCAGGACGACTGGCACGTCCGGGTGCTGGGTCCCGACGGGGTCGTGCTCAACAGCACAGAGCTCAAGCCCGGTGACACCGTGCTCGGTTACCTTCCCAGCGAGGACCGCCACGTGGGCTACCCGATCGACGAGTTCTGCCTGGAGAAGTGAGTCCGGCATGGTGGAGCCCCGGATATTCGACTTCCACGTCCGGCTCGCGCCCGTGTCCGGGGCGACCTACCGCCTGCTGGAGCTGATGGACGCGAGCGGCATCAGCCGTGCGGTGGTCTGCGCCGGCGGGACCATGCCGCTGGCGCAGCTGTCCCGGTTCCTGGTGGAGGGCGGGCATATCGAGTCCGACGTGGACAACGACGCGGTACTGAAGGCGTGTGCGGCGTCCGACGGACGTCTGGTGCCGTTCTTCTTCGCCAATCCGCACCGCGACCCGGACCACTACCGCGCCCGCGCGGACGAATTCCGGGGCGTGGAGATCTCGCCGGCGGTGCACGGTGTGCCGCTGGCGGACCCCCGCACCGTGGAGATCGTGGCGGCCGCCGGCGAGATCGGCCACAGCGTCTACACCGTCTGCCTGGAGCGTCCCGGCAGCCGCGTCGCCGACCTGGTCGCGCTGGCCGGCGCCCACCCCGAGGTCACCTTCGTCCTCGGGCACGCGGGCATAGGCAACATCGACCTGTACGCGGTCGAGACGGTGGCCGACCAGGAGAACATCCTGGTGGAGACCTCGGGTGGATACACCGTCGTCCTGCGTGAGGCAGTGGCGCAACTGGGCGCCGACCGGGTGTTGTTCGGCTCCGAGGCACCCATCTAGCACCCCGAGGTCGAGCTGGCCAAGCTGCGGCACTCCGGGATCAGCGACGACGACCGGCAGAAGATCGCGTGGCACAACGCCGTCCGGCTGCTGGGACTGGAGGACATATGATCGCGCGTCCGGACCGACTGCCCCGGCTGGGAGACTGGTCGACGTACCAGGAGCTGTCGCGGCTCCAGCGGCAGCAGCTGCCCCAGGTCCTCAAGTGGGCCGCCAAGTCCCCTTTCTACCAGGCCAAACTGGCCTCGGGCGGATGGCCGGAAGGCCCGGCGGACTTCGCCGCGCTGCCGACCACGGCCAAGACCGAGCTGCGGGACAACTACCCGTTCGGCATGCTCGCCGTGCCGCCCTCGGAGCTGGCCACCTACCACGAGTCCAGCGGCTCCACCGGGCAGCCCACGCCCTCGTACTACACCGAGGCGGACTGGCTGGACCTCGCCGAGCGCTTCGCCCGCAAGTGGATCGGCATCACCGCCTCGGACACCCTGCTGGTACGCACCCCGTACGCGATGCTGCTCACCGGGCATCTCGCCCACGCGGCGGGCCGGTTACAGGGCGCCACGGTGGTCCCCGGCGACAATCGCTCACTGGCCATGCCGTACGCACGCGTGGTCAGGGCACTGCACAACTTGGGCGTGACCCTGACGTGGTCCATGCCCACCGAGTTGTTGCTGTGGGCCGCGTCGGCCCGGGCGCTGGGGCATGAACCCGATCGGGACTTCCCCGCGTTGAGGGCCCTGTTCGTCGGCGGCGAGCCGCTCAGCCCGGCCAGGCGGGCCCGGATCAGCAGGCTGTGGGGCGTCCCGGTGGTGGAGGAGTACGGATCCACCGAGACCGGCTCCCTGGCCGGTGAATGCCCCGAGGGCCGGCTGCACCTGTGGGCCGACCGGGCCCTGTTCGAGGTGTGCGACCCGGGGACGGGCCGGATCACCCGGGAGGGCGCGGGGCAACTCGTCATCACCCCGCTCTACCGCCAGGCAATGCCGCTGCTGCGATACAACCTGGAGGACTCCGTCGAGGTCTCCTACGACCCCTGCGCCTGCGGCTGGGTGCTGCCCACCGTCAAGGTGCTGGGGCGGGCGATCCACGGCCATCGGGTCGGCACGACGCTGATCACCCAGTACGAGCTGGAGGACATCGTCTACCGGCTGCCTTACGAGTACGGGGTGCTGTTCTGGCGTGCCCAGACGGCCGGGGACCGGCTGCGGGTCGAGATCGAGGTCGCGCCGGAGCACGCGGTGGCCGCCGAGGCCGAGCTGACGGTGGCCCTGGAGCGCGAACTGGCCGTGGTCTCCCTCGTGGGCTCCGTCCCTCCGGGAACGCTGGTGCCGCACGACGTCCTGACCCGGGCGCCCGACGTGGTCAAGCCCAGGAGCCTGTTCGGCCCGGACGAGGACTGGAACAACGCGGTTCTCTACTACTGAGGACGGCGACAACGCCGCTGACGACGGGAACATCGCCGTTCTCCGTCACCGACGACGACCGGAGCCGATTCGCCATGAACTCATCGCATCGCAACGAACGCGCGGAATCCGGGGACAGCGCCGTCCGGGTCGCGGTGGTGGGCGCCGGAATCGCCGGCCTCACCCTGGCCCTGGCACTCGACCGGGTGGGCATCCACTGTGAGGTCTTCGAGCAGGCTCAGGCCCTGCGCGAAGTGGGCGTCGGCGTGCAGATCGCGCCCAACGCGACCCGGCTCCTGCGTCGGCTCGTGCCGGCTGAGCAGCTGGACGAGGTGGCCGTGCGGCCCGCAGCCGTGGAGATGCGGCGCTGGGACGACGACCGGCTCCTCAACCGCGCCGAACTCGGCGCCGCGATCGAGGTTCGCCACGGAGCGCCGTACTACCTGATGCACCGGGCCGATCTGCACGAGGTGCTGCGCTCCCGCCTCGACCCGGGCCGACTGCACCTGGCTCGTCGGTGTGTGCGGGTGGAGGAGCGCGCGGACCGGGTGCTCCTGCACTTCCAAGGCGGTTCCGTACGGGAAGCCGACCTGGTGGTGGGCACCGACGGTATCCACTCCGTTGTGCGCGAGGCACTGGCCGCGGACCGGCCGCGGTTCTCCGGGCAGTCGATGTACCGCGGCCTGGTGCCGGCCGGGGAACTGCCCTTCCTGATGGACGAGCCCAAGGTCCGGCTGTGGTTCGGACCCGAGCAGCACTGCGTGTGTTACCCGGTGAGCGCTGGTGACTGGATCAGCGTCGGCGCCACCGCTCCGGCCGGTGACTGGAACACCGAGTCCTGGACGGCGCAGGGCCGGACCGAGGAACTCCTGGACACCTACCGGGGGTGGAGCGAACAGGTGAGGGCTGTGCTCAGCGCGTTGACCACCGTCAGCCGATGGGCGCTGCACGACCGGGATCCGCTGCAGCGATGGACCAGCGACCGGATCGCGGTGGCCGGCGACTCGGCCCACCCGATGCTGCCCTTCATGGCGCAGGGCGCCAACCAGGCGATCGAGGACTCCGTAGCACTCGCCGCGTGCCTGGCCGGCACCGGTCCGCAGGGCATCCCGGCCGCACTCGCCCGCTACGAACGGGTGCGCAGACCACGCACCGACAGGATTCAGCGAATGTCCCGGGCGAACTCACGCACGTTCCATCTGGACGACGGCGAGGGGCAGCAGGAGCGCGACGCCGCCCTGGGCCGGCAACAGGCCCGGGACCAGGAGTGGCTCTTCGACCACGACGCCGAAGCACTGGTTGAGGTCCCGCTGTGAGCGTCCTGGTACAGAAGTACGGCGGGACGTCCCTGGCCGGGCCGGACCGGCTCCGCCATGTCTCCGAGCGGGTGGCCGCGGCCCACCGGGCGGGCCGCGGCACGGTCGTCGTGGTCTCCGCGCGCGGCGACACGACCGACAGGCTCCTGGAGCTGGCCGCCGAGGCCGGCGGGCCGCATGCGGCGACGCGGGCCGCCCGGGAGACCGACCAGTTGCTGGCGACCGGCGAGTACGCCTCGGCCGCCCTGCTGGCCCTGGCACTGGACCGGCTCGGCGTACCGGCCGTCTCCCTCACCGGGCCGCAGGCCGGTCTCCGGGTGGCCGGCCGGCACGGCGCGGGGATGATCGACCGGATCGACACCGCACGACTGCACCGGGAGCTCGCCGCAGAACGGGTCGTGGTGGTCGGGGGTTTCCAGGGCGTCAACGCCGAGGGTGACGTGGTCACCCTCGGCCGCGGCGGGTCCGACACCACGGCTATCGCGCTCGCCGCCGTCCTCGGTGCCCGGCGTTGCGAGGTCTACACCGATGTCGAAGGCGTCTGCACGGCCGACCCGCGGATCGTGGCGTCGGCCCGCACATTGCCCGTGGTGCCCCCGGACGTCATGGTCGAGATGGCGTTCTCGGGCGCGAGGGTCCTGCATTCCCGCTCGACGGAACTGGCCGTAGCCAGAGGAGTTGAGGTGCACGTCAGGAGTTCTCTGGTCCCCAGGGAGGGGACGGTGGTGCCCGCCGTGGGGGCGGCGGTGCTGGAGACTGGGAGCGCGGTCACGGCCATCACCTCGGACCCCGAGGCCGCCCGGGTGCTCGTGCACGCCCCGGGCGGTGCGGATCTCGCCCCGACGGTCCTGGCGCTGTTGGCCGGAAAGGCGGTCCCTGCCGACCTGGTTGCACGCTCCGGCCCGCACGAGGACGAGTTCCGCATGGGCTTCACCGTGGACGCGGGGGCCGTGGAGCTGATCCGGGAGCCGCTGGAGGAACTCGCCGGCGGGGCGGGCGGCGGCATCCGGATCGACACGGATGTCGCCAAGATCTCGCTGGTCGGAGTAGGTCTGCTGAACCGGCCCGAGTACCTGGCACGAATGACGTCCACTCTGTCCCTCGCCGGCATCACCACGAGCTGGGTCTCCGGCTCACAGCTACGTGCCTCGGTGATCGTGCCCGGACGGCACCATGCGGCGGCCATACGGCTGCTGCACCAGGAGTTCGGCCTGGCGAACGGGGGCTGACCAGAGAACGGCCCCGATCGGCGTGAGCCGAGGGAAGATCGGCTCGGCTCGGGGAGAGCGTGCGGAGGCGGCAGGCCCGGTGCCCGTTTCATGCGGGGCAACGGGTCTGTCCCTTTCCTCAGTTGGGTTCCGTTGGCGCCACGCCATTTCACCGCCGGTTCACGCAGAGCGATCCCCCGCGGGGCCAGGTCACCACCATCGCGCGAAGACGTGATGTTCGCGCCTTGATGCCTGGCGAGGATGGCCGTGGCGCATAACAGACGCACTCTGGAGCAGCGGGAGCCGACCGTATGACGAGTGACACGCGATCAACCGTCCGCGATCCCTGGGCGACCTTCAGAATCCTCGCGCTCATCGAGTTCATCACGGTCCTCGACATCTCGGTCGTGAACATGGCCCTGCCGTCGATCCAGCAGGACCTGGGCTTCTCCGCGACCGGCCTGGTCTGGGTGGTGGACGCTTTCGTGCTGGCCTACGCGGGCTTTCTGCTGCTGGCCGGCCGGGCGGCGGACGTCCTCGGACGCAAGGGGCTGTTCCTGGCCGGCGTCGCAGTCTTCACCCTCGCCTCGCTCGGCTGCGCGGTCGCGACCGAGGATTGGCACCTGGTGGGCAGCCGGGTGGTGCAGGGCCTCGGCGCCGCCATCGTGGTGCCCACCACCCTGGCCCTGATCACCGACATCTTCCCCGAGGGCCCGCAGCGCAACAGGGCACTGGGCATCGCCAGCAGCATGGGCAGCGTCGCCGCAGCGGCCGGGGTGCTGGTCGGCGGCCTGCTGAGCGACATCGCCTGGCAGTGGGCGTTCCTGGTCAATGTCCCGATCGGGGCAGCGGTGTTCGTGGCCGGCCTCCGGCTGGTGCCCGATGTGCGCCCGCGGTCCGGCGGCAGCATCGACGTCGTCGGCGCCCTCACCATGGCGCTCGGAGTGTGCGCCCTGCTCTTCGTGATGATCCGTGCCGGCGCGCACGGCTGGACGTCCGCCGGCTCGCTGGGAGGTTTCGCCCTCACTGCGCTGCTGTTGGCGGTGTTCGTGTGGCGCCAGCGCACGGCCCGCCTCCCTCTGATCCCGACGGCTTTGCTGCGGCAGCGGAACCTCGTCGTAGGCAATGCCGTCATCTTCCTGGTGGGCGCGCTGATGTTCGCCACCTTCCTGCTCATCACGCTCTACCTGCAGAACGTCCGGGGCTACGGACCGGCGATCGCCGGCCTGATGTACCTGCCCATCCCGGTGGCCACCTTCGCCGGTACCCAACTCGCCCCCCGCCTGCTCCGCTTCGGTCCCGGCACCTCTCTGCTGCTGGGACTGGCGACGCAGGTTTTGGGACTCCTCTGGTGGGCGGTCGTGATCGGCGACCACACGAACCCTGTGCTGGACGTGCTGGCCCCGACCGTGCTGTGGAGCCTCGGCGTCGGTGTGTCCATCGTCAGTGCGTACGTGGTGTGCACCCTGGGGGTGTCCGGCGGGAGCGCCGGTGCCGCCTCGGGCCTCGCCACCACCAGCCACCAGGTCGGTGGGGCGATCGGCCTCAGTGCGCTGGTGGCCGTGGCCGACGGCCGCACCCGCTCGCTGCTCGACGGCTCCGGGCCCGTCTCCGAGACCGCCGCGTTGACCGGCGGCTACCGCTGGGCGCTGTGGGGCGCGGTGGGCATCGCCGCCGCGGGGGTCCTCCTCACCCGTCTGATGACCTTCCGCGGCCCCGATGACGCCCTCAACCCTGAAGGAGAACCAGCATGACCGGCGACCAGGCGAACATGAGGCCGACCGCGCCCGAGGAGCATGCGGTCCTGATCGTGGGAGCGGGTCCGGTCGGCGCGACGCTGGCCCTGGAGCTCGCGCACCACGGCGTGCACAGCACAGTGGTCGAGTCGGGCACGACCGTCTCCGCCCATCCGAAGATGGATTTCATCAACGGTCGCAGCATGGAGCTGCTGCGCCGCCTCGGGGTGGCCGAGGAGATCCGCCGCCGCGGGGTGGCCCCCGACGAGCCGTTCAACTTCCTGTGGACGGTGGAGCCCGACCGTCCGCCGGTCTCCGTGTGGGCGTACCCCTCGGTGGAGGGGATGCGCTCCCGGTACGCGGGGGTCGAGGACGGCTCGGCACCGCTGGAGCCGTACCAGCGCCTGCAGGGCTCGCTCCTGGAGGACGTGCTGCGCGGCCGGCTGCGCGAGCACCCGCTGGTCGATCTGCGCGAGGGCTGGACCCTCAGATCCCTCACCGACCACGGCGACGTCGTCGAGGCGGTGCTGTACGACGAGACCGAGGGCGTGGCACGGACAGTGCGCGCGGATTATCTGGTCGGCTGTGACGGAGGCGGCAGCACAGTCCGGCGGGAGGCCGGCATCGAGACCGAGCAGATCGGGCCCGCCACCCGCCACTGCGATGTGTACTTCCGCAGCGCCGACCCTGCCCTGCTCCGCAACGGGAAGTTCTTCCTCACCATCGCCGCGGGCGGGGTGACCCTGGTGAACCGTGACGGCAAGGGCACCTGGACCGGCACCTTCGTCCTTCCCGAGGGAGAACCGGAGCCCGCGGAGCCGCTCGACGCCGTCAAGCGGGGCCTCGGCATCGACTTCGAGGTCGACGAGGTGATCAACGTCGCCCACTGGTATGGGCGGCTGGCCGTCGCCACCGCCTATCGCAGAGGGCAGGTCTTCCTCGCGGGCGACGCGGCCCACCAGTTCTATCCAACCGGTGGCCACGGCGCGAACACCGGCCTGGGCGACGCCTGCGATCTGGGCTGGAAGCTCGCCGCCGTCCTGAACGGCTGGGGAGGCCCAGGCCTGTTGGACGCGTACGAGGCCGAGCGACGCCCGGTCGCGCTGTTCAACCGGGAGATGTGCGCCAACCTGCTCGCGGTGTGGACCCGTTTCCCGCGACTGGCCGCGCTCGGCGCGACCCGCCCGCAGCTCGCCGCGTACCTCGGCAACGAGAGCTTCCAGATCGACAACGTGGGTATCCACTTCGGCTATCGGTACAACGCGTCCCCGATCGTGGCGCACGAGGCGGGGCAGGAGCCCGACTGGCAGTGGCAGGCCATCACACCGACCACCTGGCCCGGTGGCCGACCGCCGAGCGTACGGGTGGCCGACGGCACCGCGCTCTTCGACCAGCTGGGCAAGGAGCTGACCCTCGTCGATCTGTCCGGTGAGAAGCGCGGCAAGGCCCTCGCGGACCAGGCGCGAAACGCGGGGCTGCCGCTCGTCCTGCTCAGCGTCGACCACGCCGGGGTGCGCGCGGTGTGGGAGCGGGATCTCGTCCTGCTCCGTCCCGACCAGCATGTGGCCTGGCGTGGCGACGAGGCACCTGGGCCGCAGGAGTGGGACAACCTGCTCGACCGGATCAGGGGCGCGTGACTACACGGGCTCGAACGTCCCTTCAGGTTCCTCCACTCATCGAGCCCCACAGCGGCCAGTCGACAAAGGGTATGAGATGTCAGACACCTACGTTCCGACCGATGTGGCGACCTCGGCCGTGGCGACCGCCCGGTGTGGTCTCACCGCTGACCTCGACTCCGATCTCGCCTTCTTGGCGTCGAGCCCCGCCCACCAGCAGCCCGACTGGGCCCACGATCCGCGGCTCGCGCCGGCACGGCGGGAGCTGGCGGCGGCCCCCGGACTGGTCCGTGCGGAGGACGTGGCCGCCTTGCGGCAGCTGCTCGCGCGGGCCGCCGCCGGAGAACTCCTGGTGGTGCAAGCCGGAGACTGCGCCGAGGACTTCGCCGAGTGCACCTCTGGCCACATCACCCGTAAGGCGGGGCTGTTGCATGTCCTGGCCGGGATCGTCTCGGCCAACACCGGCCAGCCGGTGGTGCGCGTCGGTCGCATCGCCGGCCAGTTCGGCAAGCCGCGGTCCGGGTCCGTCGAACGGATCGGCGACCTCGAACTGCCCGTCTACCGCGGCAGCATGGTGAACGGCCCGCAGCCCGACCCGCAGGTCCGCCGCCCCGACCCGGGCCGGCTCGCCGAGGGCTACCGGGCCGCGAGCAGCGCCATGGAGCACCTGGGCTGGGCCGGCCAGGAGCCGCGAGCGGGCAGCGACCCACGGCCGCCCGGCGGTGTACCGGTGTGGACCAGCCACGAGGCACTGCTGCTCGACTACGAGGTGCCCATGCTGCGCCGCGCCGACGACGGCAGGGTGTTCCTCGCCTCCACCCAGTGGCCCTGGATCGGCGACCGGACCAGGCAGTTGGACGGCGCCCACGTGGCGCTGCTGGCCGGGGTGGCCAACCCGGTGGCGTGCAAGGTCGGCCCGACCCTGTCGCCGGGTGCACTGGTGGCCCTGTGCGAGCGCCTCGATCCGCTGCGCGAGCCGGGCCGGCTGACGCTGATCGCCCGGCTGGGCGCGGACGCGGTCGCCGCCCGGCTCCCCCCGTTGGTCGCCGCGGTGCGCGAGGCCGGGCATCAGGCGCTCTGGCTGACCGATCCCATGCACGGCAACACTGTCCCCGGTCCCGACGGCCTGAAGACCCGGTTCGTGGAGGCGGTTCTGCGCGAGCTCAGGGAGTTCCGGGCAGTGATGGCCCGGGTCGGCGGCGTAGCGGGCGGCATGCACCTGGAGTCCACTCCCGACGAGGTCACCGAGTGTGTGGCTCACCCGGGCGAGCTGGGGCGGGTCGGCGAGAAGTACACGAGCCTGTGCGATCCGAGGCTCAATCCCCAGCAGGCCGTCACGGTGGCTGCGGCCTGGGAGGCGTGAACAGCAACGGCAGACGATCAGGCAGGACGAGACGGGGTAGGCATGACGGACAAAATCGCTGTGGTGACCGGTGCCGCGGGCGGTATCGGTGAGGCCGTGGCTCAACTCCTGGGCGAGCGGGGTGTCACCGTCGCCGCCGTGGACAGGGAGCGGGATCGCCTGGAGGAGACCGTGTCCAGGCTGTCCGCCAAGGGGCTGTCGGTCGAGGCGTTCCCGGCGGACGTGACGTCGGCGGCGGCCGTCGGGTCCATGGTGGACGCGGTCGAGCACCGGCTGGGGCCGGTGGAGAACCTGGTGAACGCGGCGGGGGTGCTCAGGCTCGGCCGAGCCCGGAACCTGACCGAGGAGGACTGGCTCACCACCTTCGCGGTGAACGCCACGGGTGTCTTCCTGACGTCCCGTGCGGTCGCCGACCGGATGGTGCCGCGCGGGCGGGGAGCGATCGTCACGGTCGCCTCGAACGCGGCGGCCACGCCGCGTACGGAGATGGCCGCCTATGCCGCGTCCAAGGCCGCGGCCACGATGTTCACCAAGTGTCTGGGCCTGGAGGTCGCCCGGTACGGGATCCGTTGCAACGTCGTGGCGCCCGGATCCACCGACACCCCGATGCTCAGCTCCATGTGGCACGACGAGTCCGGTCCGGCGGGCACGATCCAGGGCCGGCCCGAGGAGTTCCGCGTTGGGATTCCGCTGCGCCGGATCGCCCAGCCGGTCGACGTGGCCCGGGCGGTCGCGTTCCTGCTGTCCGACGAGGCATCCCACATCACCCTGGGCGGCCTGACGGTGGACGGCGGCGCGGCTCTCGGCGTCTGAGCGGAGCGCGAGGCGACGCCGGAATCCTGGCAGCCCCTGAGCGGCCGTGCGCCCGGAATCCCTGTCGGCGCCGAGCGCGACAGCGTGCGTCCGCCCTCACCACCCCACACACCCCTTGACCCCACGAGGAGACGGGCATGAGCAGCATTCCCCACCCACCTGGAATTCCCCGCATCGAGGCCTACCCCATGCCGGATCCGGGCGGGCTGCCCGCCAACACGGCGCACTGGTCGCCGGATCCGGAGCGCGCCGTCCTGCTCGTCCACGACATGCAGCGCTTCTTCCTCCAGACCCTTCTCCCTGGACTGTCCCCCTACGAAGACCTCGTCCGCAACGTCGCGCTCCTACGCGAGCGGTGTGCGGCCGTCGGCGTACCCGTGGCCTACACGGCACAGCCGGGGTCGATGACACAGCAGGAGCGAGGACTCCTCAACGACTTCTGGGGCCCCGGGATGACCAGGGCACCAAAGGACCGGCAGGTGATCGAGGAGGTCGCCCCACGGCCCGGGGACTGGGTGTTCACCAAGTGGCGCTACAGCGCCTTCTTTCGCTCCGGTCTGCTGGAACGCATGCGGGAGGCCGGCCGGGACCAACTGGTCGTCTGCGGGCTGTACGCGCACATCGGTGTGCTGATGACGGCGGTGGAGGCGTTCACCAACGACATCCAGCCCTTCCTCATTGCCGACGCGGTCGCCGACTTCTCACCGGAGCACCACCGGTTCGCGCTGGAATACGCGGCACAGCGCTGCGCCGTCGTCATGACCACCGACACGCTCCTCACGCGACTCGGGACCGTCGGAGCGGCTCGATGACCGCCGGGCCGGAACACGTGGTCGCACCCGATCTGCTGGGACGCGTCCTGGGTTCGCAGCCGCCGCCCTTCGCGCTGCTGTACCGCCCCGAGACCGCGGTGGGCCTGCTGGATGTCGTGGTCGGCGATGTCGCCGCCGCGGACACGCTGGCCGAGCTGCCGGTGCCGGTGCCCTCTGCGACCCCCTCGGCCGCACGGCACCAGCTGCTGGCGCTGCTGCCCTTCAGGCAAATCTCCGAACACGGCTTCGCCTGCACCGACGACGGTGAGCCGCTGGTGACGATGGCGGTCACCGACCAGGCGGCCATCACCCTGGTCGAGGCGCTGCAACGGCTCCCCTCGGTGCCGATCGAGCTGGCCGACAAACATTTCGACATATCCGACGAGGCGTACGCGGGGCTGGTGAGCACCGTGATCGAGGAGGCCATCGGCGAGGGCGACGGGGCGAACTTCGTCATCAGACGGTCCTTCGTCGCGGACATCACCGGCTACACCACGGCCCACGCTCTGACCTTCTTCCGCCGCCTGCTGGAGTGTGAGCAGGGAGCGTACTGGACCTTCCTGGTGCACACGGGGGAGCGGACCTGGGTCGGCGCCAGCCCCGAGCGGCATGTCAGCCTGCACGACGGCACCGCACTGATGAACCCGATCAGCGGGACCTACCGCTATCCCCAGGGTGGCCCCACGCTGTCGTCCGTGCTGGACTTCCTCGCCGACCCCAAGGAGACCGACGAGCTCTACATGGTCGTCGACGAGGAACTGAAGATGATGACCCGTCTCTGCCCCGAGGGTGTCCGGGTCACGGGGCCGCACCTCAAGGAGATGGCCCGGGTCGCCCACACCGAGTACTTCATCGAAGGGGACACCACACGCGACGTGCGTGACGTCCTCCGCGAGACGATGTTCGCGCCGACCGTGACCGGCAGCCCGCTGGAGAACGCCTGCCGGGTCATCAAACGCTACGAGCCGGGCGGTCGCGGCTACTACAGCGGCGTCGTCGCCCTCATCGGCCATGACGAGCGGGGCGGGCGGACACTGGACTCCGCGATCCTCATCAGGACGGCCGACATCGACCGCTCCGGCCGCCTCCGGGTCGGCGTCGGTGCCACGATCGTGCGGCACTCCGACCCGGCCTCGGAGGTCTCCGAGACCCGGGCCAAGGCGGCCGGGCTGCTGGCCGCGCTGAGTGGCAGCGACCAGCGGTTCGAGGCGCACCCCGAGGTCCGGGCGGCCCTGGACCGGCGCAACGCCACGGTCTCCGGCTTCTGGCTCACCGACGGCGACGCCCGGATCGCACCGGACCCCGGTCTGGTCGGCCGCACCGTGCTGGTCGTCGATGCCGAGGACACCTTCACCTCCATGCTGCGGCTGCAGTTGTGCGCCCTCGGGCTGACGGTACGGGTGAGGCGTCACGATGAGCCGTACACCCTGGACGGGCACGACCTCGTAGTGCTGGGCCCGGGGCCCGGCGACCCCCGCGACCTGCGGCACCCCAAGATGGCCCGTTTGCGCGTCGTGACCCGGCAACTGCTGGACGAGGGGCGCCCGTTCCTGTCGATCTGCCTCAGCCACCAGATCCTGGCCGGGGTGCTCGGCTTCCCCCTGATCCGCCGGGACGTGCCCAACCAGGGTGTGCAGCGGGAGATCGATCTGTTCGGCAGCTTCGAACGCGTCGGTTTCTACAACACCTTCGCCGCCCGTCACCGGCCCGGCTGTGCCGACCGGCCCGGCGGGGACACCATCGAGGTCAGCGCCGATCCGGAGACCGAGCAGGTGCATGCGCTGCGAGGCAGTCACTTCGCCTCGATGCAGTTCCATCCCGAGTCTCTGCTCACCGAGCGCGGGCCGCAGATTCTGGTCCGGACGCTGAGGGGGTTGCGGCAGGGGCGGGCGGTCCCGGATCCCGCGAAAGCGTGATGCAGCGGACTTGCCCCAAGCCCCATTCTCACCAGGAACTGGCCGCACGGAGCCAGGGAAGAACGAGGAGTGCACGTGGGTGAGATGACACGCCGGTCGGTCCTGGCCGGCACGGCGGCCGCAGGGGGGACGCTGATGGTCGCGGGCACCGCCGCCGCAGCCCGGGGGGAGACGACAGCGGCTGTGCCGACCGCGGCCGACGTGCCGGCACAGATCCGCGGCGCGGACCTGACGGTCCGTCCGGGGGACCACCGGTACGGGGACCTGGTCAGGGGCGAGAACCACCGCTTCGTGGGCAAGCCGGAGTACGTCCGGCTGTGCACCACACCCGCGCAGGTCCTGGAGGCCGTGCAGGCGGCGGTACGGGCCGGCAAGCGTATACAGGTGCGCAGCGGCGGTCACTGCTACGAGGACTTCGTCTCGAACTCCGAGGTGCAGGTGGTCCTCGACCTGTCGGAGATGAAGGCGATCTCCTACGACCCCGCCCGCCGTGCGTTCGCCGTCGAGGCTGGTGCGACGGTGGGCGAGGTCTACGAGACGTTGTTCAAGGGCTGGGGAGTGACCGTCCCGGGGGGCTCCTGCCCCAGCGTCGCGGTCGGCGGCCAGGTGGCGGGCGGCGGTTACGGCCAGCTCAACCGCTCGCTCGGCCTGATCGTGGACTACCTGTACGCGGTCGAGGTCGTGGTCGTCGACGCGGGCGGCGTCGCACGCCGGGTCATCGCCACCTCGGAGGCGAGCGACCCGAACCGGGACCTGTGGTGGGCGCACACCGGCGGTGGCGGCGGTACCTTCGGCGTCGTCACGCGCTACTGGTTCCGGACCCCGGGCGCGACCGGCACCGACCCCACGCGGCTGCTGCCCAGACCTCCGGCCGAGCTGTGGATCAGCCGGGTGGTCTGGCCGTGGGCCAAGCTCGGCGAGGCGGACTTCACCCGGCTGGTGGGCAACTACGGCATCTGGTGCGAGCGCAACAGCGCGGCCGACTCCCCGTACGCGGCGCTGTTCGCCCGGCTCACCCTGACCCATCAGGCCAACGGCCTGATCACCCTCGTGTCGCAGATCGACGCCTCGGTCGCAGGCGCCGAAGGGCTGCTCAACACGTTCAACGCCGCCATCGGCGAGGGCATCGGGACCAAGCCCGACGTCTGGGACCACCGCAAGCTGCCCTGGCTGCACAGCACCACATGGCGCGGCATGTTCGACGGTGACTCCACCTACCGTGCCGACTTCAAGTCCTCGTACATGCGCACACGCTTTCCGGACGCGCAGATCGCCGCGATGTACCGGAACCTGACCCGCACCGACTACGCCCATCCCACGGCGCTGGTGCAGATCTCCACCTACGGCGGCAGGACCAACACCGTCGCGCCGTCGGCCACGGCTGTGGCGCAGCGCGACTCGGTGATGAAGCTGCACTACCTGGTCGGCTGGGGCGACGAACGCGACGACGCCCGGCACATCGCGTGGATCCGGGAGTTCTACCGGGACGTCCACTCGGCGACAGGCGGGGTTCCGGTGCCGGACTCCGTGACCGACGGATGCTTCGTCAACTACGCGGACATCGACCTCGGCGACCCGAAGTGGAACACCTCGGATGTGCCCTGGACCAAGCTGTACTTCAAGGAAAACTACGCGCGGCTCCAGCAGGTGAAGGCGCGTTGGGACCCGCGCGACACCTTTCGCCACGCCCAGTCGGTGAGGTTGCCCGGCGCCACGGCCCAGGAAGGGGGCGCGTGACCATGCCGGCCCCTGTCGTCCGCCGTCCCGAGGACGGGTTCAGCCTGGTGCACCCCAAGGTCACCGAGCGGGTGGCTCTGCCGAGCACGTCGACGGGCGGCTCGTCCAGCCTGATGGACATCACGCTGGCGCCGGGCGGTCTGCTGGCGCCGGTGCACACTCACCGGTTCGAGGACGAGACGGTGTATGTCGTCGAGGGGACCGTCGGCGCCCTTCTCGGCGACCGGGAGGTCGAGGTGGGGACCGGCTCGGTACTCTTCGCGCCGCGCGGCGTCCGCCACACGTTCTGGAACGCCGACAGGAGCGGCATCACACGGTTCGTCATGGTGATTTCGCCGGGAAACCTGGACGAGTACTTCGCCGGAATCGACGATGTGGTCGGCCCGGTGTCCTCCCCCGATCTCGACGCGTTGCTGGCACACGCCGCGAAGTTCGGCATTTCCCTGGAACTCGACAGCGTTTCTCATTTGGCCCATCGGCACGGGGTGACGCTGGACTGACCGGAGATCGCGTACTCACGTGATGACCGACCGTGCTGCCCCGAGACTACGTTTGCGACACGAAGCGCATGAATCAAAGAGCAATACCGATGAAGTGAACGGGCCGAAAAGCAGGCTTCGATCAATCAAGAGCGAAAACAAGGAGTTGGCGGAACATGTCCCATGCCCTGGGTCCGCGTCTTGAGCATCCGGCGGAGGCAGCGCTGCGTCCGCTGTACAAGGCGCATTACCGGTTCCAGTTCCTGAGTGCAGCCTTCCGGGCCGGCCTGTTCACCGTCCTGGCTTCGTCACCGGGCCTGAGCCGGTCCGAGATCGCCAAGCGGCTGGAGATGGAAGAGCAGCCGACCCGGATTCTGCTGCTCGGCTGCACGGTGGCCGGCTTGGTCGCCAAGGAGGGCGATGCATACTTCAACACCGCGATCTCGGAGCCGCTGGCGGCCGATGTCACCGATCTGCCGGGCGCGTTCGTCCCGTTCGAGCACCACCTCACCTACCGGGCGATGGGTTGGTTCTACGAGGCGCTGAAGGCGAACACCAACGTCGGCCTGGACAAGGAACTGCCCGGTGAGTCGAGCACCATGTACGGGCGGCTGGTCGACCATCCCGAGCTGGAGACCACGTTCCACCACATGATGGGCGGGGTCAGCCGGTCGGTCGCTGAGGACCTCGCGCGCAAGCTGGACCTGTCGGAGACCCGCCATCTGCTCGACGTGGGCGGCGGCACCGCGGTCAACGCGACCGCGCTCGCCCGGCGCTGGCCTCACCTGCAGATCACGATCGCCGACCTGCCCACGGTGGTCGAGGCCGCGAACGCCCGTATCGCGGAGGCCGGTCTCGGCGACAGGGTCCGCGCGGTGGGGCTGGACGTCTTCAACGACGAGCTGCCCGGCGGCTGCGACGGCGTGATCTTCGCGCACTTCCTGGAGATCTGGTCGGTGGACCGCAACAGGATGCTGCTGGAGAAGGCGGCCCGAGCCCTGAAGACCGGCACGAAGGTATTCGTGCTGACGCCCTTCCAGGAGGATGACGAGACCGGGCCGGAGCTCGCCGCGTACCTGTCGGCGTACTTCCAGACGCTCGCATCGGGCGAGGGCATGGTGTACACCGCCAAGGAGTACGAGCAGTGGCTCACCGAGGTCGGCTTCGAGCCGTCCGGCCGGTTCTACGTCGGCGGTCTCAGCGATGTGCTGATCTCGGGTGTCAAGCGCGACGTCTCCTGACGCCGGGTACCGACCCTCATGGCAGTGAACGCGACTCGCCGGGTCCGCCCCATGGGCGGACCCGGCGAGTCAGAGCGGGCCGACCGTGCCCGCTCAGGGTTTCTACTCGAAGCCGCCGTTGACCGCGATGGCCTGGGCGGTGACCCAGCGGGAGTCGTCGCTCGCCAGGAACGCCACGACGTCGGCCAGGTCGGCCGGTTGGCCGAGACGGCCGAGCGGCGTCGCGCCGATGATCTGGGCCTCCGCCTTGCGAGCCTCCTCGGACAGCATGTCGGTGTCCGTCGGGCCGGGGAGCACGGCGTTCACGGTGATGCCGCGGGCGCCCAGGGCGTGGGCGAGCGAACGGCTCAGCACCTCGACACCGGCCTTGGTCGCGCCGTAGGCACCCATGAAGGCGATCCCGCCGTTGGGCAGCCCGGCCGCGATGTTGACGATCCGGCCCCCGTCACGCAGCCGCGAGCTCGCCTGCTGGCCGGTGAAGTAGACGCTCTTGAGATTGACCGCGAGCAGCTGGTCGAACACCTCCTCCGGCAGGTACTCCAGCGGAGCCGCCGCGAACATCGCCGCGTTGTTCACCAGGATGTCGACACCGCCGAACTGCTCCTCGGCCGCGTCGAACAGCCCCTTCACATCGCCGCTGCGGCTGACATCGCCTGCCACGGCCAGGGCGCGTCCGCCCGCCGACGTGATCGCCGCGACCACGTCCTCGGCGCTCTGCTTCGCGCCGTCGCGCTCGGCACGGTAGTTGACGATCACAGCGGCACCGTCACGGCCGAGCCGCTCGGCCACCGCACGACCGATGCCACGGGTGGCTCCGGTGACTATGGCGACCTTGTTCTTCAGAGACATGAATGCCCTTTCTGTGACGGGATCGGAAGTGGGTGCCCAGCAGCCGTCCTCGGCGGTGGTGCCCAGCTTGGGAGTCTCGCGGTAGACGCGTGCGGGGACATCACGCCTTTACGTGATCCGGGCTGAGTCGCGCCTTGCGCTTCTGGTCGGCCAGCAGCGCGTGCCGGGTCAGTTCCACCCGGCTGGATATGCCCAACTTGGCGAAGGCGTGCCGCAGATGCGTGTCCACGGTGTGCGGGGAGAGGAACAGCCGCTGGGCGACGGCCCGGTTGGTCAGCCCCTCGGACACCAGCCGCACCACTCGCAGTTCGGCCAGGGTGAGACTGTTCCAGCCGGTTTTCGCCCGGGCCAGGGGTTTCCATTTCTTGGGACGTACCCCCAGGTTGCGCAGGTCGCGGCGGGCCCGCGCCATCGAACGCTTGGCGCCGCACTGAGTGAACAGCTCCAGCGCCTCTTCCAGGACGGTGATCGCCCGGCTCCGCCGCCCAGCCCCGATCTCACCGTGCGCCACGTCCATCAGGGCGAGGGCGCACGCCAGTTGCCGCGGCCCGCCCCGGTAGGCGTTCACCGCGGCGTGCAGGGCGTCGAGATCGCCGCGGACCAGTCCCTCCGCGTGGTGGGCGGCGGCCGTCAGTGAGACCGTTCCCGGTGAACCGTCGGCCAGAGCGCGGGCCACCCGCGCGGTGCTCTCCGCCCGTTCCGAGGCCCCGGCATCGAGTGCGAACCGCACCATCGCCGGAGCCGCCCAGGCGATCTCGGTCAGCAGGATCGGACGGTCCTCCAGCCTGTCGTAGACCGGAGCGAGGGCGGTCACGGCACCCTTCGGGTCCTCGTGCGCGTACGCCAGCTGAGCCTGCACCCATGCCAGCGACTGCGGTGGGAAGCGGTAGCCGGAGCCCCCCAGCCGCCGTGTCTCGCGGACCAGGTCGCAGGCCTGTGCCAGCTCGTCCCGGTGGATGGCCACCTGCCCCAGAATGAGCAGCAGCGACGGCATGATGGCCAGTGCGCCCAGCCGTTCGGCTGCCTCCTTGCCGGCCAGGGCGGCCGCCTCGGCGTCGTCCAGCCGGCCCGCCATCATCCGCGCCTCGGCCCGGCCGAAATACCACAGCGGAAGAGACCAGGCGGAGCCGAGCTCCTGTGTCTCCTGCTCTCCCCGGTCGAAGGCGGCATCCGCCTCGTCCAGCCGGTCGGCCGCTGTGAGGGCCCGCCCCAGCCAGAACCGGGGGTGCCGGTGACGCGCCTCCGGCCCCGACTCGTCGGCGAGCCGCACCGCGTCCACGGCGTGTGTGACCGCCTCGTCGATCCTGCCGAGGGCGCGTGCGGCCGCGCTGCGCGCGGTGGCGGCGAAGGCGGCCGTCGACGGCTCACCGAGCTCGATCGCCTGTACCGCACGGGCTTCGGCCCGCTCCGGTTCATCACAGTTGAGCAAGGCATGGGCCTGTACGGCGAGCAGTTGGCCCCGGACCGGGGCCGGCGCCCCAGGCATGCCGAGGGCGCGTTCGGTGTGGTCGACCACGAGCGAGTCCTGGCCGGCGTGCTTGAGCGCCTCGGCCAGCCCGACGTACACCTCGGGCCCCGTCGCGTACAGCGCGGACTCGCCCAGCTCACGAGCTTCGGCGATGCGCCCGGCCGAAGCCAGCAGCCGTACCGTCCGGGCGACCAAGTCCGCACGCTCGGGGGCGTCGGCCGGCACCAGGTCGAGCGCCTGGTACAGCATGTCGGCGGCGGCGCCGGGAGCGCTGCCGGCCAGTTCTTTCGCCGCCTCGCACAGCGCGGCGATGGTCTGCGCGTCGTCCTCGCCGCCGCCCCGCACCAGGTGCAGGGCCACTTCGGCGCGCGGCCCGCCGGACTGCTGAAGGGCGGCGGCGGCTTCCTGATGCAGGGCGCGGCGCAGTGGCCCGGACAGCCGTTCGTAGACGGCCTCTCTGATGAGGTCGTGCCGGAAGGAGAACGTGACGCCTTGGTCGGCCAGCAGATCCGTCTCCACTGCCTCCTCCACCTGGGACATCAGGGAGATGGGCCGACAGCCGAGCAGCGCCGACACTTCGTTCAGTGAGAAGGGACGGTTCAGGACGGCTCCGGCCTCCAGCAGCCGACGGGTCGCCAAGGACAGATGGCGCAGCTGCGCGCTTACGGCCGAGACGAAGTCGGAGGGCAGGTTCTCGTCGGGAGCCACCATCGCGGCGCCGCCCACGATGGAGACCCGGCCCTGCACGCGCAGCGTCGTCAGCAACTGCTTGAGCAGGAACGGATTGCCTCCGCTGCGCATGGCCAGTGCGGTGAGCCCTGGACTGGCCGGGGCACCGAACGCGTGGGTGCAGTACTCCTGGATGGCTGCGGAGTCCAGCGGTCGCAGCTTGACGCACCGTGCGAAATCCTCGTCCGGCCGTTCCATCAGCTCAAGGCAACTGCGCCGCTCGCTGTGGGTGCTCCTCGCCAACAGCCACATCACCGGCAGATCGCGCAGCCGGGGGATCAACGTCACCAGTGCCAGCTCGGTCAGCTCGTCCGTCAGGTGCGCGTTGTCCAGGGCGATGAGGAGCGGTCGGTGCCGTACGTGCTCCTCGATCAGATTCCCAATGCAGTCCAGCAGCCATAGGCGGTCGGCCTCCGTGCCACCGTGGGCCCTCAGCTCCACGAGACCGTCGCCGTCGATGACCGGTGGTTTGCTGGTACGAAGGGTGGTGAGCAGCAGGGAAAGCGGGGCCACCCGGTTCAGTTCGGTGGCCTGGCCCGCTGCCGCCGTCATTCCCATTTTCTCGGCCTGCTGCAGGGCTTCCGAGAGGAGGTGACTCTTGCCGATTCCTGCCGATCCCTCGAACTGCAGGAAACGGCCGGTGCCCGACATGGTTGTTTCAAGTGCCTGGCGAATAAGTGACAGTTCGGTGTTGCGCCCGACCGTCGAAATGCGTTCCCCCATTTTATCGCTACCCCTCACGAGACCCGTCGAAGGTGCCGGTCAGGGGCCCGCCAGGGACACGCAGCCGTCCGGTTCGTCCAGCCGCGCGCTTTCTTTCGTAAATCCGGTCTTCTGTTGTTCATGTCTCCATGCCCTCTCAGGGGGGAGGACTTATGGGGCGGTCATTCCCCCGGTCCGTGCCCCTGCAGCCGCCCCGTTGAAGGATGAAGAATCTCCACCAATTCTGTCAATGGGCATTTCACCTGACTGGTGATGTCGAGATGCGTCGGGAAACGCGCCGGAAAGTTTAATATGAAACCACGGGGTAAGTAATGCCTACCGGATGAAATGGCTGATTTTAGCCTGGCCTTTGGCGCGACTGAGTGAGTCGCCCCGGATCCAGAGACGGTCGGCGCACAGACGGCTCCACCGCCCGAGCAGCTGGTGAACACCCTGCGTACCCGGACGGCGCCGACCCGATGGCCTGCGTGAACCACTCGTGAAGCCGTGCTCGGCGGCGTCCGGACAGGGGGGGCAGGGGGATATGACGGAGTCGGTCAGGAACGTGGCGGTCTTCTCCCTCGGCGGCACGATCGCCATGACCACCGACCCAACCACCGGAGGCGTCGTACCCGCTTTCGGCCCACGAACTCCTCGCCGCGGTACCTGCTCTGGCCACGAGCGGCATCGGCCTCAAGGTGCGGGACTTCCGGCGTCTGCCCGGCGCCTCCCTGACCTTCGATGACCTCGCCGCGCTGTCGGCCGCGATCACGGCGGAGCTGGAGGCCGGTGACGTCGACGGCGTCGTCATCACCCAGGGCACCGACACCATCGAGGAGACGGCCTTCCTGCTGGACCTTTACCACGGCCACGAGCAGCCGGTCGTCGTCACCGGCGCGATGCGCAATCCCACCCTTCCCGGCGCCGACGGCCCTGCCAACATCCACGCCGCCGTCCTGGCCGCCGCCGACCCCGGCCTGCGGGGCGCCGGCTGCCTCGCCGTCTCGGCGACGAGATCCACTCGGCACGGACCGTCCGCAAGTCCTACACCACCAGCCCCGCCGCCTTCACCTCACCAGCAAGCGGCCCGATCGCGCGGATCGCGGAGAACCGGGTGCGGATGGTGGGCGGCCTGCCATCCCGTGGACCGCTGGTCGGCGTCCCCGACCGCTCTTCATCGGAGCCTTTGAGGAGGCCGAGATCGTGGGTGCCTGCGAGAAGCTCGCCGACCCGGACGCACCGGTCTGGGCGAAGACGTACGTCACCAACGTCGAGGCGTTCGGCGCGGGCACGATCGCCCACGACCCGGCCACCGGCGGGATACTTCCGCACATCCACGTCTCCGCCGGCCTGAAGGCCCAGTCGGCCGACGGCAGGACGAGCCACCTCCTCAGCGCCAAGGTCCAGTTCCTCAGCGAACTGCTGATCGTGGAGGTCACGTCGCCCACGATGACCCGGCCCCGGAACCCCGACCTCTACGACGTCCCGCTGCTCACGTTCGGCTGACCGGCAGGAGCCGGCGGAGCCAGGGATGGCCGGGCGCGATCACCTTGATCGCGTCCGCCAGCCAGGCACGTGCCGGAGCGTCGAGCAGCGGCAGTTACCGCTTCGAAGTCGGTCTCGTCCTTGTCCCGGGTCGCCCTGGCCTTGTAAAAGAGCTGCACCTCGGGTGCGAGCGCTGGCGTACGAGACGGCCGTCTCCATGACGCTCGCCACACCGCAGCCACCGTCCTACTGATCCTCGGCGTCCCGGACGTCGTGATCGACTCGATCATGAGTTGGGAGCCCGGGGGAGCGGCTCGGATGCGCGCCCGCTACATGCACGTGACGGGGACCATGCTCCGCAAGGTCGCGCAGCAAGTCGGGGACGCGCTGTGGGAGCTCCCGAAAACGAACTGAGACGGAAACTGAGACGGACAACGTCGAAGGGCCCCACCGCGAACGGTGGGGCCCTTCGACATCGTGCCCGGTGAGGCACTGGCGGAGGATACGAGATTCGAACTCGTGAGGGGTTGCCCCCAACACGCTTTCCAAGCGTGCGCCCTAGGCCTCTAGGCGAATCCTCCGCCGGAAACATTACATGACCGAGAGGAGTGCTCGCGAACTCGTTCCCTGCCCCCGACATCAGGTAGCCTTGGCGCAGCCCCTCACGCGGCGCTATCTGACTGAACTCCCCCAGGGCCGGAAGGCAGCAAGGGTAGGTTGGCTCTGGCGGGTGCGTGGGGGGCGTCTGCGTTCCCGGGCGGGGCCCGATGTCAGTGGGCGCCTATAACCTCGTATGCGTGTCGTCTCTCGCTCTGTACCGCCGCTACCGCCCGGAGACCTTCGCCGAGGTCATCGGGCAGGCGCATGTCACCGACCCGCTGCAGCAGGCGCTGCGGAACAACCGGGTCAACCACGCGTACCTGTTCAGCGGGCCGCGTGGCTGTGGCAAGACGACCAGCGCGCGGATCCTGGCGCGGTGTCTGAACTGCGAGCAGGGCCCCACACCCACCCCGTGCGGTGAGTGCCAGTCCTGTCAGGACCTCGCGCGCAACGGCCCCGGTTCCATCGACGTCATCGAGATCGACGCCGCTTCCCACGGTGGCGTGGACGACGCCCGTGACCTGCGGGAAAAGGCCTTCTTCGGGCCCGCCCGCAGCCGGTACAAGATCTACATCATCGACGAGGCCCACATGGTCACGTCGGCAGGCTTCAACGCGCTGCTCAAGGTCGTCGAGGAGCCCCCGGAGCATCTCAAGTTCATCTTCGCGACCACCGAGCCCGAGAAGGTCATCGGGACCATCCGGTCCCGGACCCACCACTACCCGTTCCGCCTCGTGCCACCGGGGACGCTCCGCGAGTACCTCGGCGAGGTGTGCGGCAAGGAGAAGATCCCCGTCGAGGACGGAGTGCTCCCGCTCGTCGTGCGTGCCGGTGCCGGATCCGTGCGTGACTCCATGTCGGTCATGGACCAGCTGCTCGCCGGGGCCGCCTCGGACGGTGTGACGTACGCCATGGCCACGGCCCTCCTCGGGTACACGGACGGCTCGCTCCTCGACTCCGTCGTCGAGGCCTTCGCCACCGGGGACGGGGCTGCCGCCTTCGAGGTCGTCGACCGCGTGATCGAAGGCGGGAACGACCCCCGTCGTTTCGTCGCCGACCTGCTGGAGCGGCTGCGTGACCTGGTGATCCTCGCCGCCGTCCCGGACGCGGCGGAGAAGGGGCTCATCGACGCCCCCGCCGACGTGGTCGAGCGCATGCAGGCCCAGGCCGGCACCTTCGGCCCCGCCGAGCTGAGCCGGGCGGCCGACCTCGTCAACGAGGGGCTGACCGAGATGCGCGGCGCCAACTCGCCCCGTCTCCAGCTCGAACTGATCTGCGCCCGCGTCCTGCTCCCCGCCGCCTACGGCGACGAGCGGTCCGTCATGGCCCGCCTGGACCGGATCGAGCGCGGTGTGAACTTCTCCGCGGGGCCCGCCGCGGGCATGCCACCCATGGGCTACGTCCCCGGGCCCGAGGGCCACCACCACGAGGCGCACGGGGGAGCGGCAGCGGCTCCCGTCCCGCCCGGCGGCGGCCCGGCCGCGGCCCGGGCTGCGGTCCGTGCTTCCGGAGCACCCGGCAGCGGGAGCGGTGGCGGGACCGGCGGGAGCGGTGGTGGTCCCGGTGGCCCAGGCAGTGGCGGCACCGGCGGGCCCGGCACCGGCGGTGGTACGGCGGCCGCTGCGGGGCATGCCCCTGCGGCAGCGGGCCAGGCCGCGCCCCCGCAGGGGCCCGGTACGCCTGCGGAACACGCTCCCGGTGCCCCGGGAGCTCCCGCCGACGCCCCTGCCGACTCCAGCCCCGGCACCGGGACACCCGCCCAGCCCGGCGGATCTTCCCAGGCCGCCCAGCCGCCCCGGACACCGGCCCCGTCCGGCCCGGCCCCCGGCGCCTGGCCTACCGCCGCCTCCGCGGGCAGCGGCGGCCGTCGCCCCGGCGGCTGGCCCACGTCGGCCCCGGGGGCGCCCGCCCCGGGGGCCCCCGCAGCGCGCACCCCCGCGCCCAGCGGCCCCGGTTCCCCGGCCGAACCCCCGGCCCCCGCCCAGGCAGCCCCGGCCCCGGCCCCGGCCTCGACTCCGCCCCCCGCCGGCGGCCTCGACCCCCGCATGCTCTGGCCGAACATCCTGGAGGCCGTCAAGAACCGCCGCCGCTTCACCTGGATCCTGCTCAGCCAGAACGCCCAGGTGACCGGCTTCGACGGCACGACCCTGCAGCTCGGCTTCGTCAACGCGGGCGCGCGGGACAACTTCCTGAGCAGCGGCAGCGAGGACGTGCTGCGGCAGGCGCTGGGCGAGCAGTTCAACGTCCAGTGGAAGATCGAGGCGATCGTCGACCCCTCCGGTGGCTCGGCGCCGCCGGCACCGGGAGGCCCGTCCGGCTTCGGCGGTGGCGCCCCCAGCGGCTACAACACCGAGGGAGGCGGTGGTGGCTACACCGGCAGCGGCGGCGGTGGCGGTTACAACACCGGCAGCAGCGGCCGCAGCGGCGGAAGCGGCGGTACGGCGACCGCGCAGCGCCCGGCCCCGTCCCAGCCGGCGGCGGCGTCCACCCCCGTCCAGAAGCCGAGCGGACCCTCCTCCGCCCCGGCCGCGCCCGTCCCCCAGCCCTCCGCTCCGGAGCCCCGCCATGTCTCCGTCGAGGAGGACATCCCCGAGGACGACGACCCGGACCTCGACGAGTCGGCCCTCTCAGGCCAGGAGCTGATCGTCCGGGAGCTGGGCGCGACAGTGGTGGAGGAGTTCTCGAGCGAGTAGCCCGGCCGAGTGGCCCGGAGGGGGCGGCTCAGCCCTGGAGAGCAGCGCCCTTTTGTAGGAACCTCCAGCTCCGCATCGCCACCCGGTTCGGAAGCCCGCACAAAGCGAACCCGCCGTCTCCCGTTAGGCTGATCCACGTGAAGGTCCTCGTCATCGGCAGCGGCGCCCGCGAACACGCCCTGTGCCACTCCCTGTCCCTCGACCCCGACGTCACCGCGCTGCACTGCGCCCCCGGCAATGCAGGCACCGCCGAGGTCGCCGAGCTGCACCAGGTCGACGCCCTCGACGGCGCCGCCGTCACCGCGCTGGCCACGCGGCTCGGCGCGGAGCTCGTGGTCGTCGGCCCTGAGGCGCCCCTGGTCGCCGGTGTCGCCGACGCCGTGCGCGAGGCGGGCATCCCCGTCTTCGGCCCGTCCGGCCAGGCCGCGCAGCTCGAGGGCTCCAAGGCCTTCGCGAAGGACGTCATGGCGGCGGCCGAGGTGCCCACCGCGCGGTCGTACGTCTGCACGACACCGGAGGAGGCCGCCACGGCCCTCGACGCCTTCGGCGCTCCGTACGTCGTCAAGGACGACGGGCTCGCCGCCGGCAAGGGTGTCGTCGTCACCGACGACATCGAGGCGGCCAGGGCGCACGCCGCAGCCTGTGAACGCGTGGTCATCGAGGAGTACCTGGACGGCCCCGAGGTCTCCCTGTTCGCCGTCACCGACGGCGAGACGGTCGTGCCGCTCCAGCCCGCCCAGGACTTCAAGCGCGCCCTGGACGGCGACGAGGGCCCGAACACCGGCGGCATGGGGGCGTACTCCCCGCTGCCGTGGGCCGACCCGAAGCTGGTCGACGAGGTGCTGCAGACCGTCCTGCAGCCGACCGTGGACGAGATGCGGCGCCGCGGCACGCCGTTCTCCGGCCTGCTCTACGCCGGTCTCGCGATCACCTCCCGGGGCGTGCGCGTGATCGAGTTCAACGCCCGCTTCGGCGATCCGGAGACGCAGGTCGTCCTGGCCCGGCTGAAGACCCCGCTGGCCGGTCTCCTGATGGCCGCCGCCACCGGCAACCTCGCCCACCTGGAGCCGCTGCGCTGGAGCGACGACGCGGCCGTGACGGTGGTCGTCGCCTCGCACAACTATCCCGGCACCCCGCGCACCGGCGACCCGATCACCGGTCTCGACGAGGTCGCCGCCCAGGACGCCCCGCACGCGTACGTGCTGCACGCCGGCACCAAGCGGGACGGCGACGCGATCGTCAGCGCGGGCGGCCGCGTCCTGTCCGTCACGGCCACCGGCAAGGACCTCACCGAGGCCCGCGACCGCGCCTACACGGCCGTCGGCCGCATCCGCCTCGACGGTTCCCAGCACCGCACGGACATCGCCGCGAAGGCGGCGGGCGCGTAACCGACCCCACGCGCGGAGCGGGGAAACCACCCCGCCGCCGATGAACCCCACAGGCCCCGGATCCGTCTCAGGATCCGGGGCCTGAAGTGTTCTGTCGGTGGGCCCGACCCCCGCTGTCCGTCATCCACCTCTCCCCAAAGCCATTCCATCGAGTGACCGATGCCCTATCCGGCTGACGGGGGGCGAAGCCCCAACTAGGGTGCGGCGCAAGCGTTCCGGCACTTGGCCCACCGGCATTGCGATGTCAGTAGCGGGTGCCACAGTGGGGGAGTGAGCAAGGAAAGCGTCAGGTCAACGGGGAGGGGGTGAGGTCGGTCGTGACCGGAATGGGTGTGGAGGCAGGAGCGCGGGCCGCGCGGGTCCGGGCGCTGATCGTGCTGCGCATCCGCAGCCGCGCACTGGCCGTCGCCCTGCTGCCCGCCGCCGTCGCCGTGATCCTGCTCGCGGGCGCCGCCGGCGACCGTCTCGAAGGCCCCGTCTGGGACGCCGCACGCTGGGCCCTGACGCCGGTCGCCGTCCTCGTGCTGCTGGCCGCCGCCGGGGTGGCCCTGGTCGTTGCCCGGGCCCGGCCCGCCATGACCCCGACCGTCCCGATCAGTGCGGAGGCGGCCCCCGATCTGTACCGGATGGTGCGCGACCTCGCCGACCGGCTCGACGTCCCGGCGCCCTCCGCGATAGCGCTCACCCCGGACTGCGACAGCTGGCTGGAGGACCGTACGCACCCGGCCCACGGACCGCCCCCGGCCGAGGAGCACCACGACATAGCCGGCCCCGGGCGGCACGCGCACCGCCGGTACCCCGTCGCACCGGTCCTCGTCATCGGCTCTCCGTTCCTGTGGTGGATGCGGGTCGGCGAGCTGCGTGCGGTGCTCGCCCCGGTCGTCGCCGGTACGGGCCCCTCGGCCCACCCGGACATAGCCGCCGCCCGGCGCTTCGTCCGGGGCCTGGACGCCGCGGTGGCCGTGACCTCGGCGCCCCGTCGCGATCCGGTGTCCCGGGTGGTGCTCGCCGGGGTCGGCTGGGTGGCCCGACTGCTGCTGCGCAGTTGCCGCGGCCATGCTGCCGAGATGGAGCGGGGCGTGGCGGCCTCGGCCGCGGAGCGTGCACAGGCTGTGGATTACGGACTGCGGATCGTCGCCCAGGAGCAGGTGGGCCTGGCGTACGCGGGCTGGGACCGGCTGCTGACCCGGGTCGCGCTGCCCGCATGGCGGATGGGCCGCTGGCCGTCCCGGCTGGACGCGGGTGTGGTCGCGGCGCTCACGGAGCTGTCCCGGCGCGACCGCCTGGCCGAGGGTTTCGCGTCCCGTCTCGGCGAGCGGCCCGCCTGCGATCTGCTCGAGGAGCCGGGCACGGTCGACGAGGCCGCCTCCCTCCTCGCCGCCCGACTCTTCCACGGCGGCCCCGCCGGGCCCGGGCCCGACTGGGCGCCAGTGGGCTGGAGCGAGTATCCGGAGGAGGTAGTGGACCGCAAGTGGCGCATCGACGCGGCCCGTCTCCATCGCGTCCTGGACACCATGGGTGTCCGCCCCGTCACCGGTCCCACGGCCCCGGCCACCGGCGCCCCGACCCTGTCCCGCGTCCTCGACCACCTGACCGACACGGCTTCCGCGTGGCCGAGCGAGAACACCGGAACCGGTACGGGCCCCGCAGGCACCGGCCTCAGAGCGGGCACCGACCCGGCCGGCACGACCCGCACTCCGGCTCCCGCCGACGACGAAGACTTCGCCGACACCACCCCGCGCAGCGCCACCCTCGCCGCCCGCCTCAGCGCGGAGCTGGCCCGCGAGGAAGCGACCCCGTCCCCGGCCACCCCGTCCCAGGCCACCCCGTCCCCGGCCGACGCGCCACAGGCCTCACCCGCCACCCCCGACCCCGCCGCCCTCTGGGACGACCGGGCTCTCCCGCTCTTCCCCCTCCAGCCCCCGCGCACGGCCCGCGAACTGCTGGCCGACCACCTCACGGCGATGGTGTGCTGCGCCGCGATGGACACCGCCGACGCGACGCCCGGCCTGGACTGGCTGGACGGCCCGACCCTCCTCGTCGACGGGGAGCGCACCGCCGACCTCGCGCCAAAGGTCCTCACCCTGATCGAGGACGGCGACGCCACGCCGCTGCGCGCCTGGCTGGCCGAGCTGGGGATACGCCCCGAGAAGCCGGTCAGGCTCGCCTGACCGCAGCCGGTTCCCCGACGGAGCCGCACCTTCCGCTTCTGGCCAATTCGAAACGAACAGTAACGAAGTGCGCGCTTTATGTGATGTGCTTGGACCGTTCGGGCGCATGGCAAGGGCTTGCGGAATACGACAAGCACATAGGCACGAAGACGGCGCACGCACCGCAGGCGCCGCACCCACCGCATGAGGTTCCACGAAGCGCACGGCCCACGAGACCGCAACACTGCACAGACTGCAACACCGCAAGGTCCGCGAGACCGCACTCACCGCAACGCCGCGCGGTCCGCGACACCGCACACACCGCGACACCGCACACACCACACCGGGACGCACGACCACGGGGGCAAGGGGAGGGGGCGACCATGGGTTCGGAGCAGATCCGCCGCTGGGAGTCGGGAGCACTGGCGCACGCCGTGACGGATCCCTTCGGGCAGGGCCCCGTGCCGTGGCTGCGCGGCAACGTGACGTACTTCGACGACACCGGTCAGGTCGTCCCCTGGTACATGGACCAGGACGGGCCCCGCCTGCCGAAGAAGGGCAGCCACTCCGGCGGGCCCCGCGCCGCCGACGACGTCAACCGCCAGATCAAGGGCTTCACCTCCACCGGCGCGGTCGGGCCCGGCGAGGCCATCGACTTCCACATCACCGTCGACCCGCCCCAGGAGTTCGGCGTCGACATCTACCGCATCGGCCACTACGGCGGTGACGGCGCCGCGAAGATCACCACCAGCCCGCGCCTGTCCGGCATCGTCCAGCCCCCGCCGCTCACCGCGGACCGTACGGTCTCCTGCCACCACTGGTGGCTGTCCTGGCGCCTGCAGATCGCGTCGTACTGGAACACCGGTGCGTACGTCGCCGTCCTCACCACCGCCGACGGTTATCGCTCCCACGTCCCCTTCACCGTCCGGCACGACCAGCCGGCGGACCTGCTGCTCGTCCTGCCCGACGTGACCTGGCAGGCGTACAACCTCTACCCGGAGGACGGCCGCACCGGCGCGAGCCTCTACCACGCCTGGGACGAGAAGGGCCGGCTGCTGGGCGAGTCCGAGGCCGCCACCACGGTGTCCTTCGACCGCCCCTACGCGGGCGCCGGCCTCCCCCTGCACGTCGGCCACGCCTACGACTTCATCCGCTGGGCCGAGCGCTACGGCTACGACGTCGCCTACGCCACCGCCGCCGACCTGCACGCGGGCCGCGTCGACCCCGCCCGCTACCGCGGTCTGGTCTTCCCGGGCCACGACGAGTACTGGTCGGCCGGCATGCGCCGGACCGTGGAGGACGCCCGTGACACCGGCACCTCGCTGGTCTTCCTCTCGGCCAACTCCATCTACTGGCAGGTGGAGCTGGGCCCCTCCCCCTCCGGCGTCCCCGACCGCCTGCTGACCTGCCGCAAGCGCAGGGGCCCGGGCAAACCGGTGCTGTGGCGGGAGATCGACCGGGCCGAGCAGCAACTCATCGGCATCCAGTACGCCGGTCCCGTCCCCGAGCCGCACCCGCTGATCGTGCGCAACACCGGGCACTGGCTGTGGGAGGCGACCGGGGCGCACGAGGGCGACGCGATCGAGGACCTGGTGGCGGGCGAGGCCGACCGCTACTTCCCGCGCACCCCACTGCCCGAGCACGAGGAGCGCGTGCTGCTCGCCCACTCCCCGTACCCCGACAGGGACGGCGTCCTCCGCCACCAGGAGACGTCCCTGTACCGTGCCCCCTCCGGCGCCTGGGTCTTCGCAGCAGGAACGTTCGCCTGGTCCCCGGCCCTGGACCGCCCCGGCCACGTCGACCCGCGCATCCAGCGCGCCACGGCGAACCTCCTGGACCGCATCTGCAAACGCGACTGACCCGCTGTCGGTGATCAAGCTCGCATACGGGAGAATCGAGCCACTCGTACAGAACCACGGGGAGGAACCGTGTCCGGATTCGTCGAAAAGCCCGAGCCGCTCCAGATTCCGGGCCTGGTGCATCTGCACACCGGCAAGGTGCGCGAGCTGTACCGCAACGAGGCGGGCGACCTCGTGATGGTCGCCAGCGACCGCATCTCCGCGTACGACTGGGTACTGCCGACCGAGATCCCCGACAAGGGCCGGGTCCTCACGCAGCTCTCCCTGTGGTGGTTCGACCTCCTCGCCGACCTGATTCCGAACCATGTCCTGAGCACGGAGCTGCCCGCCGGCGCCCCCGCCGGCTGGGAAGGCCGCACGCTGGTCTGCAAGTCGCTCCGGATGGTCCCCGTGGAGTGCGTGGCCCGCGGCTACCTCACCGGCTCGGGCCTCGCCGAGTACAACGAGACCCGCACGGTCTGCGGCCTCGCCCTCCCCGAGGGCCTGACCGACGGCAGCGAACTGCCCGCCCCGATCTTCACCCCGGCCACCAAGGCCGAGGTCGGCGAGCACGACGAGAACGTCTCCTACGAGGAGGTCGCCCGGCAGGTCGGCGCGGAGACCGCGGCCCAGTTGCGCCAGGCGACTCTCGCCGTCTACTCCCGGGGCCGGAACATCGCCCGGGAGCGGGGCATCATCCTCGCGGACACCAAGTTCGAGTTCGGCTTCGACGGCGACTCCCTGGTCCTCGCGGACGAGGTCCTCACCGCGGACTCCTCCCGCTTCTGGCCGGCCGACCAGTGGGAGCCGGGCCGGGCGCAGCCGTCGTACGACAAGCAGTTCGTCCGCGACTGGCTGACCTCGCCGGAGTCCGGCTGGGACCGCAAGAGCGAGCAGCCGCCGCCCGCCCTGCCCCAGCAGGTCGTCGACGCCACGCGCGCCAAGTACGTGGAGGCGTACGAGCGCCTGACCGGCACCAGCTGGACGTAGACCGGCATGGAGGACACGGAGAAGCCCCCCGGCCGGAACCGGGAGGCTTCTCGCTGGAGCGAACGACGAGGTTCGAACTCGCGACCTCAACCTTGGCAAGGTTGCGCTCTACCAACTGAGCTACGTTCGCATGCGCCGTGGCGCGACAACCACTATACCCAACCTCGCTCCCGCGCGAGCCGCACCGCCGCGTGCCGGTTCTCGGCCCCCAGCTTCGACACGGCCGACGACAGGTAGTTCCGCACGGTCCCCTGCGACAGCGCGGCCCGCTGCGCGATCTCCGCGACGGGCGCCCCGTCGGCGGCCAGTTCCAGCACCTCGGCCTCCCGCGGGGTCAGCGGCGAGTCCCCGGCGGCGATCGCGTCGGCGGCCAACTCGGGGTCGACGTAACGGTTCCCGGCGTGCACGGTCCGGATGATCTCGGCGAGCCGCTGCGCGCTCACGGTCTTCGGCACGAACCCCCGCACCCCGGCCTCCAGCGCCCGCTTCAGATGCCCGGGCCGCCCGTGGCTGGTGACGATGAGCACCTTGCAGGCGGGCAGTTCGGCGCGCAGGGATGTGGCGACCTTCACACCGTCGGCGCCCGGCATCTGGAGATCCAGTACGGCGACCTCGGGCCGGTGCGCCCGGGCCATCGCCAGCGCCTCCGGCCCGGTGGCCGCCTCGGCGACGACCATGAGGTCGTCCTCCAGCGAGAGCAGCGCGGCGAGCGCCCCCCGGATGAGGTGCTCGTCATCGGCGAGCAGCAGCCGGACGGGTTCCACGGCCGTCACGGCGTGACCTCACTCGTGGAACGCGCGGCGACGGCCGCCGGGGCAGCGTCGGTGGAGGCGGACCGCGACGGCAGCGGGACCTCCACCGTCAGCCGGAACAGCCCTCGCCCCGCGGGCCCGGCCTCCAGCGTGCCGTCGATCTCAGCAAGCCGTTCCCGCAGCCCGGCGAGCCCCGAGCCGGACGGTCCGCCCCCGGACTGCGTCCCGGACTCGCTCACCCCGTCGTTCTCCACGGACAACACCACCCGCCCCTCCAGCACCCGCAACCGCACGGCACACCGCCGCGCGTCCCCATGCCGCAGGACGTTCGTAGCGGCCTCCCGCACCACCCACCCCAGGGCGGACTGCACCGCCGCCGGCAGCCCGGCCGCCGTCGCCCCGCCGACCGTGCAGTCGATGCCGGCCGCCGCCAGTACCCCTTGCGCACCGGCCAGTTCCGACCCGAGGTCGGCCTCCCGGTATCCGCGCACGACCTCGCGTACCTCCCGCTGCGACTCCTGCGCGAGCCGCTGCACCTCGACCATCTGCGCCACGGCCTCCGGCCGCCCCCGCTGGGCCAGCTGCACGGCCAGCTCGCTCTTGAGGGCGATCACGGCGAGGTTGCGCCCCATGACGTCGTGCAGGTCCCGCCCGAACCTCAGCCGCTCCTCGGCGACGGCGAGCCGGGCCCGGGTCTCACGTGCCTCGTCGAGTTCGTAGACGGCGTTGAGCAGCCACACGGAGAAGACGGCCGTGAAGGCGATGAACACGCCGCCGACGAGCACGATCAGCGCGGTGACGAGCGCCGCGAGCGCGGAGGCGCCGAGCGCGAACGCCACGGCCCAGGCGCCTGCCGCGAAGCCACCCGCGATGGAGAACGCGCGCCGCCGGTCACGGACGCCGAGCGCGATGATGCCGGGACCGAAGACCAGGATCACTCCGAAGACGCCACCGGCGGCGGTGTCGACGTCCTCGCCGTCCGGTCCGAGCTCGACGAGGCCGATCGCGGCGGCGGCGATCGCCGCGGTGACGGCGGCCAGTGTCCACATCAGTCCGGTGGGCTGGGGCCTGCGGCCACGCGTCCAGTCGATCGCCCGTGACACGGTCACGAAGCAGAGGGCGGCGTGCAAGGCCACCATCAGCAGGGCGGCACCACCCAGCCGTGCCCCGAGCGGGGCCACGGACGTGAGCCCGACGGAGAAGAACTCCATCACCGCGAAGAAGTGGAACGACCACCGCGTGTACGTCTCGACCTTCTCCGGCGTGCTCTTGTGCCGCCACCACCTGCCCGGCGCGCGCATCGGCCCGTCACTCCCCCTTCGGTCAGTGCCGTGGCTCCCAGCGGAACCACCGCCGTACAGCAAACACCCCGATGAGGATCCAGGCCACGGCGGTCGCGCCGGCGCCCAGCGCCTCGTACGCGGAGAGGGACCCGGTCCAGCCGCCGCGCACCAGCGTCACGACGGGCGTCAGCGGTAGCAGCTCGCAGACGGAGGCCACCCGGTCCGGCATCAGCTCCAGCGGCCAGAACATGCCGGAGCCGATCATCGAGATCATCAGCAGCGGCATGGGGGTGACCTGGGCGCTCTCACCGGTCCGGGTGAAACTCGCGGTGGCCGCGGCGAGGGCGGCGCACATCACGAGCCCCAACAGCAGGCCGAGCACGACCAGGTGGGGTGCCGACGGCGCGGACAGGTCCAGCAGCGCGGCGCAGCCCACGGCCAGCAGCACGCACTGCACGAGCCCGGTGAGGACGGCCGGCAGCGCGGAGCCGGCCAGGATCTCGATGTCCCGGAGCTCACCGGTGCGCAGCCGCTTGAGCACGAGTTCCTCACGCCGGACGACGAACGCGCCGACGAGCACGGAGTAGACGGCGAACAGCAGGGAGAAGCCGATCGCGGCGGGCAGCACCAGAGTGCCGGTGCTCAGCCCCGCCTCGGCGAGGTCCATCTCCTCGGCCGCCGACCGCACGCTGACCGGCAGGATCAGCGGCACGAACAGCGCGGCGAAGAGCGCGCCCCGGGTCCGCCCGAGCAGGGTCACTTCGGCACGGGCGAGAGCCGTCATCCGGCTCAGCGGAGTCGTGATCGCCCCCTTCGCCGCCGGGGCCGGGCCGGGCGTCGTGCGGGTGGCGCTCATGCCGCGTACTCCTTCGTCGTCCTCTTGCCGGCCTGTTCCGCGGAGGCGTTCCTGGCGATGCCGAGGAACGCCTCCTCCAGGGAGGCCGACCGGACGTCCAGGCGGCCGAGCTCCACCCGGGCCCGCGCGGCCCACATCAGCAGCCCGGTGGCGGTCCGCTGCAGTTCGTGGGTGCGGAGCCGGACGATCCGGCCGTCGGTCTCGTGCCCGGTCACGCCCAGCTCGCCGAGCGGCGGGAGATCGCCCGCGAAGTAGCCCTCGGGCAGTTCGAAGGAGATCCGCGAGGGCTCCGCCGCGGTCACCTCGGCCGGGGTCCCGGTGGTGGCGATGCGCCCCTCGTGCATGATCGCCAGCCGGTCGGCGAGGTTCTCGGCCTCCTCCAGGTAGTGCGTGGTCAGCAGCACCGTCGTACCGCCGTCGCGCAGCGCGCTCACCAACTCCCAGGTGTCCCGGCGGCCTTCGGCGTCCAGCCCGGTGGTCGGCTCGTCCAGGAAGAGCACCTCGGGGTCGCCGAGCAGCGCGAGCGCCAGGTCCAGCCGGCGCCGCTGGCCGCCGGACAGCTGCTTGACCCGGGTGCCGGCCTTCGACTCCAGGCCGACCAGCGCCAGCACCTCCGCGGGCGGCCGGGCTCCGCTCACGCAGCCCGCCCACATCCGCGCGGTCTCGGTGACGGTCAGCTCGGACGGGAAGCCGCCCTCCTGGAGCATCACGCCGGTGCGGGGCCGGACGACGGCCCGTTCGGTGTACGGGTCGTGCCCGAGGACGCGCACCCGGCCACCGGCCGGAACGGCGAGTCCCTCGAGCAGTTCCACGGTCGACGTCTTGCCCGCGCCATTGGTGCCGAGCAGGGCGAAGATCTCGCCGCGCCGCACGGAAAAGCTGATTCCGGCTACCGCCTCGAACCCGCCCCCGTACACACGCCGCAGGTCAGTGACCTCGATCACGTGCTCGTGTCCGTTGGTTTCCATGCCTTCAGCGTTCCGCCCGGACCGCGTCGGCAGCAGTGCGCGCTGTCATCACTCGGCATGACAAATGTCAGACGGATGGCCGCCGGACCACACGAAAAGACCCCGGTCCTGAAGGACCGGGGTCTCATTCCCGAGCGGACGACGAGGCTCGAACTCGCGACCTCAACCTTGGCAAGGTTGCGCTCTACCAACTGAGCTACGTCCGCATTGCTCCCGACCAGCTTTCACCGATCGGTGCGGGCACCAGCCTACCTGATCCTCCCCCAAGCTCTCGACAAGCTCGAGCAGGGGGTACCCCCATGAGTGGCCGGTACGGCGATGCAGAGCGGGTGACAGGAATCGCACACTGCGCCTTCCCCCTGGAAGGGGGATGTTCTACTACTGAACTACACCCGCGTGTTCCGTGAGCTGGGCCTTTCGGCCTCGCCCCTCGGCGTGCTCCAGACTCTAGCTGATCAGCCGGGGTGCTGCGCAAGTCGGTTGCCGCGAGGGGCGGGTGAGCGGCCGTCGGCCCGGGCCCGGCGGGCCGTCACCGGGCGGCGCTGAACGCCTCGTAGACCCTCTTGGGGATGCGCCCGCGCGCGGGAACCTCCATCTTGTTGGCCTGCGCCCACGCACGTACGGCCGACGGGTCGGGGGCGACCTCCGTCTGCCGGTACGCCTTGCCCGAGCGGGACCTCTTGCGGCCGGCCTCCACATAGGGCGCGAGCGCCTTCCGCAGTTCACCGGCGTTGACTTCGCTCAGGTCGATCTCGTACGACTTGCCGTCCAGTCCGAAGGCGATCGTTTCCGTCGCTTCCGAGCCGTCGATGTCGTCAAAGAGAGTGACCACGACCTTCTGCGCCACGAATATCGGTCCCTTCTTGCGGCACTTTGCCAATTCATTTGTACAGTGCCCGGCAATGCATGGTGAAGCCCGACTAAATCCTTTGACGTGCCCAAAATCAAGAGGGAGTGAAGCGACTTCTTTGGAAGGGTGAGGGTGGGAGACGGGTGGGCGCAATAGGTTTCGGGTGTCGATCCGGAATCTTTCCCGAAAAAATCGGGTGTGCGCCCCTCGATGCCGGATCGTGATGACGGTCACGTAGTTTCCTACAAGTCAACGCGCGTAGAAATTTTGGGCGGGTAGTCTGAAGGGACCTGCTCAGCACCACACACCGGGAGTGCCAGTGGCACGCGTCGTAGTCGACGTCATGCTCAAGCCGGAGATCCTCGACCCCCAGGGCCAGGCGGTGCAGCGCGCACTGCCGCGGCTGGGATTCGACGGGATCTCGGACGTCCGCCAGGGAAAGCGGTTCGAACTGGAAGTTGACGGGCCGGTCGACGAGGCCGCCCTCGCCCGCATTCACGATCTTGCGGAGTCCTTCCTCGCGAACACCGTGATCGAGGACTTCACCGTCCGCGTCGAGGAAGTCGCGGAGGCCGTGAAGTGACCGCTCGTTTTGGCGTCGTCACTTTTCCGGGCAGTCTGGACGACCGGGACACCCAGCGCGCGATCCGGGTCGCGGGGGCCGAGCCGGTCCCGCTGTGGCACAAGGACAAGGACCTCAAGCAGGTCGACGCCGTGGTGCTGTGCGGTGGTTTCTCCTACGGCGACTATCTGCGCGCCGGGGCCATCGCCCGTTTCTCGCCGGTGATGGAGCCCCTGCTGGAGCAGGCCAGGGCCGGTCTGCCGGTGCTCGGTATCTGCAACGGCTTCCAGATCCTCACCGAGGCCCACCTCCTGCCGGGCACGATGCTGCGCAACGACCACCTGCACTTCATCTGCCGTGACCAGAAGCTGCGGGTGGAGAACGCCGAAACCGCCTGGACCACCGACTACGCGGCCGGCCAGGAGATCCACATCCCGCTGAAGAACAACGACGGGCAGTACGTCGCCGACGCGTACACGCTCGACAAGCTGGAGGCCGAGGGCCGGGTGGCGTTCCGGTACGTCGACTTCAACCCCAACGGCTCCCAGCGGGACATCGCCGGTGTCACCAACGAGGCCGGCAACGTCGTAGGCCTGATGCCGCACCCCGAGCACGCCGTCGAGCCGCTGATCGGCACCGGCCGCACCGACGGCCTCCCGTTCTTCACCTCGATCCTCAAGAAGCTGGTCAACGCATGAGCCGGACGCCTCTGGACACGGTCGAGCACGCGGCCGCGACCCCCGACGTCGAGCTGCCCTGGGCCGAGCTGGGCCTGAAGAAGGACGAGTACGAGCGCGTGGTCGAGATCCTCGGCCGCCGGCCCACCGGTGCCGAGCTCGCCATGTACTCGGTGATGTGGTCCGAGCACTGCTCGTACAAGAGCAGCAAGGTGCACCTGCGCCAGTTCGGCGAGAAGGCACCGCAGAACGACGCCATGCTCGTCGGCATCGGCGAGAACGCCGGGGTCGTCGACGTCGGTCAGGGCTACGCGGTCACCTTCAAGGTCGAGTCGCACAACCACCCGTCGTACGTCGAGCCCTACCAGGGCGCGGCCACCGGTGTCGGTGGCATCGTCCGCGACATCATCGCCATGGGCGCCCGCCCGGTCGCGGTCGTCGACCCGCTGCGCTTCGGCGCCGCCGACCACCCCGACACCAAGCGCGTGCTGCCGGGTGTCGTCGCGGGCATCGGCGGCTACGGCAACTGCCTGGGCCTGCCCAACATCGGCGGCGAGGTCGTCTTCGACTCCTGCTACCAGGGCAACCCGCTGGTCAACGCCGGCTGCATCGGTGTGATGCGGCACGAGGACATCCACCTCGCCAAGGCGTCCGGCTCCGGCAACAAGGTCATCCTCTACGGGGCCCGGACCGGCGGCGACGGCATCGGCGGCGCCTCGATCCTGGCCTCCGAGACCTTCGACGACGCCAAGCCCTCGAAGCGCCCCGCCGTCCAGGTCGGCGACCCCTTCCAGGAGAAGCTCCTCATCGAGTGCACCCTGGAGGCCTTCCGGGAGAAGCTCGTCGTCGGCATCCAGGACCTCGGCGCGGCCGGCCTGTCCTGCGCCACCTCCGAGCTCGCCTCGAACGGCTCCGGCGGCATGCGCGTCACCCTGGACGACGTGCCCCTGCGCGACTCCACGCTCTCGCCCGAGGAGATCCTCATGAGCGAGTCGCAGGAGCGCATGTGCGCGGTCGTCGAGCCGGGGAAGGTCGACCGCTTCCTGGAGATCTGCGAGAAGTGGGACGTCATCGCCACCGTCATCGGTGAGGTGACCGACGGCGACCGCCTGGAGATCTACTGGCACGGCGGCAAGATCGTCGACGTCGACCCGCGCACGGTCGCCCACGAGGGCCCGGTCTACGAGCGCCCGTACGCCCGCCCCTCCTGGCAGGACACCCTCCAGGCGGACGACGCGAACAAGCTGCCGCGCCCGGCGACCTCCGAGGAGCTGAAGGACCAGGTCCTGAAGCTGGTCGCCTCCCCGAACCAGGCCTCCAAGTCCTGGATCACCTCGCAGTACGACCGTTTCGTGCAGGGCAACACCGTCCTCGCCCAGCCCGAGGACTCCGGCATGATCCGGATCGACGAGGCGACCGGCCTCGGCGTGGCTCTCGCCACGGACGGCAACGGCCGGTACGCCAAGCTGGACCCGTACGCGGGCGCGCAGCTGGCCCTGGCGGAGGCCTACCGCAATGTCGCCACCACCGGTGCCAAGCCGCTCGCCGTCTCCGACTGCCTGAACTTCGGTTCGCCCGAGGATCCGGCGGTGATGTGGCAGTTCGCGGAGGCCGTGCGCGGTCTCGCCGACGCCTGCCAGCAGCTCGGCACCCCGGTGACCGGCGGCAACGTCTCGCTCTACAACCAGACGGGCGAGGCCGCCATCCACCCGACCCCGGTCGTCGCGGTCCTGGGCGTCATCGACGACGTCGCCCGCCGCACCCCGGTCGCCTTCCAGGAGGAGGGCCAGCTGCTCTACCTCCTCGGCGACACCCGTGAGGAGTTCGGCGGCTCGGCCTGGTCCCAGGTCGTGCACGACCACCTCGGCGGTCTGCCGCCCTTGGTCGACCTGGAGCGCGAGCGGCTGCTCGCGGAGATCCTGATCTCCGCGTCCCGCGACGGCATGATCGACTCCGCGCACGACCTGTCCGACGGCGGTCTGATCCAGGCGGTCGTCGAGTCGGCGCTGCTCGGCGGCAAGGGCGCCCGCCTGATCGTCCCGGACGGTCTGGACGCCTTCACCTTCCTGTTCTCCGAGTCGGCGGGCCGCGCGGTCGTGGCCGTGCCGCGCTCGGAGGAGGTCCGCTTCAACGACATGTGCGGGGCGCGGGGCCTGCCCGTCACCCGTATCGGTGTCGTCGACGGTGCTGTCGTGGACGTCCAGGGAGAGTTCGCGCTCACCCTGTCCGAGCTGCGCGAGGCGCACGAGGGCACGATCCCGGCGCTGCTGAAGTAGGCGACCGCTCCGAAGCCCCCGTCCGGTCCGCCGGGCGGGGGCTTCGCCGTGTCCCGGCAGGTACGCGCCCACCGACTCTTGCACGAGATTACGTAGTTTCGTAATATCGGAGCGTGGAACTGGAACAACGCGTCGCCGCCCTCGAACAGCGCCTGGCGGCCCTGGAAGGCGCCCAGCGCACCGGCCCCCGCATCGACGGGAGTGACTTCTGGGCCCTGAACGGACTGAAGGAACAGTTGTCCGAGGCGGGGGCCGCCGACGGAGGCGTCCTCTACACCGGCTCCGTACGGCTGCCGACGGGCGAGGGGTACGCCTGGCAGATGGCCGCCCTCACGGAGGACCTGCTGGAGGGCGACTGGACGTCGGCCGCCGAGTCCTTCGCGGCGCTCGGCCACCCGGTCCGGCTCCGGCTGCTCCGCGAGATCCTCGGCGGCCGGCGCACCGCCGCCGAGCTCGCCGAGCTGGACGAGGTCGGCACGACCGGCCAGATCTACCACCACCTGCGCCAGCTCACCGGTACGGGCTGGCTGCACACGACCGGCCGGGGCCGCCACGAGGTGCCGCCGGGGCGGATCGTCCCGCTGCTGGTGGCGCTGGCGACCACCCGCCCGTAGAGGAACGACTGAACTGGGGGACAGAATGTCCGCACGCAAGCTCGGCATGGTGACCTACCGCGTTCTGTGGCTGGTCTTCTTCGGCCTGATAGCCGCCGACCTGGGTTTCGGCCTGTCAGTCGGCCCCTGGTGGTGGAACTTCGCACCGGTGGTCCTGGCGTACGCCGTCGTCCTCCTGACGAACCGGGGCGGCGGCGCGAACAGGCCTCGCGCGGCCCGTGAGCCCGTCGAGGTCGCCCCGCCCGTCACCGGCCGCTGGTCCGCGCTGAACAGTCCGGCCGACCGCACCCCCAGCCACGGCGTGCACAGCTACGGCCAGACGTTCGCCATCGACATCCTGGCCGAGCCCGAGCCGGGTGCTCGTCCGGCCTTCGGGTGGCTGTGGCCGCTCGCCCGCCGCCCTCAGGACTTCCCGGCCTACGGCGCCCCCATCCTGGCGGTCGCCGACGCCACCGTCGTACGAGTGCGAGGCCGGCAGCGCGACCACCTCAGCCGCACCTCCCTGCCGGGGCTGCTGTACCTGATGCTGATCGAGGGCTCGGTACGCGAGCTGTTCAGCGTCGACCGCATCCTCGGCAACCACCTGGTCCTCGACCTCGGCAACGGCACCCACGCCGCCTACGCCCACCTCCAGCGCGGCTCCCTCACCGTCCGCGCGGGCGACCGCGTCCGCGCCGGACAGGTGCTCGCCCGCTGCGGCAACTCCGGCAACTCCTCCGAGCCCCACCTCCACTTCCAGCTGATGGACGGCCCGGACCCGGACGCGGCCCGGGGCGTCCCCTTCATCTGGGACGGAATCGGTGTGCCCCGCAACGGGGAGATCTTCGAGGCACCCCCGGCAGCCGTCCGCCAGGCCTAGGGGGCTTCTAATGGATCTCCGCGGCGTCGCGACGCCCGGCACGCACTCTCGGCGCACCGGACAAAAGGCCTGGTAGCTCCGCTACAAGGCCTTCCGCCCGGCACGCCGAGAGCACGCACCGAACGCCGCTCCTTCTTCCACGGAGATCCATCAGAAGCCCCCTAGGCTTGCCCTCATGCCCCCGGCCAGGAAGCGCACCCGCAGTTACGACCCCGCCAAGATTCGCGCGGCCGTGCTCGCCCAGTTCGGGAACGTACGGGCCGCCGCCGCCGGTCTCACCCCCGGCCAGCTCGACCTGCCCACCCGGCTGGGCGACTGGACGGTCCGGGACCTGCTGGCGCACTGCGGGACAGCGCTCGGGGCGGTCTCCTGCCTGGCCTGCCTGCCGGAGCCGGCGCGGCAGGACGGCACGCTGCTCGACTGGCCCGCCGCGATCGCGGCCGACGCGCCGGACATCGCCGCGTACGCCCGTGACCTGGCCGAGCGCCACCCGAACCCAGCCGCCCACCTGGCCGCCGCCGAGGAGCGCTTCACCGCCGACCTCGCCGCACACCCCGGCACCCGCCTGCTCCCCACCAGCGCCGGCGCCCTGCCGCTGGCCGACTACCTGGTCACCCGCACCGTCGAACTCGTCGTCCACACCGACGACCTCAACGCCGCCGTCCCCGGCCTGGACATCCCCTACGACCGTCAGGCTCTGGCCGCCTGCACCCGGCTGCTGGCCGACGCGCTCGCCGCGAAGGCGCCCGGCGGCTCGACGGAGGTGAGGGTGCCGCCGTACGCGGTCGTGCAGTGCGTGGAGGGGCCGAGGCACACCCGGGGCACCCCACCCAACGTCGTCGAGACGGACCCGCTGACCTGGATCCGGCTGGCGACCGGGCGGCTGGCCTGGGCGCAGGCGCTCGAGGACGCCAAGGTCAGCGCCAGTGGGGAGCGGGCGGATCTGTCGGTCTACCTGCCCCTGATGAAATAAGGGGAACCGATTCCCCCGGGTCCCCCGTCGAAGTGGCATGGACAGGCAAAAGCAGCGCATGACCCTGACGTCCGCCGCCCTGCTCGTCCCGCTCATGGTGGCCTGTGGCAGTGAGAAGGCGGACAGCGGCAGCGGCTCGGTCGGTGCCGAGAGGCCGGTCACCGGTGTGCGGTGGAGCGTGGACAGCGTCACCGCGGACGGCGAGAAGCACAAGGCCCCGGCCGGCGCTCACGTGACCATCGACCAGGGCCGGGCCGAGGGCAGCTTCGGCTGCAACACGTTCAGCGCCGAGGCCACCGTCGACGGCGACCGCGTCCGGCTCAGCCGGACCATGTCCACCGAGATGGCCTGCGAGAACAAGCCCATGGAGTTCGAGGAGACCCTCGCCCGCGCGCTGTCCGACCAGGAGCTGAAGGCGAAGGTCGACGACGACCGCCTCAGCCTCACCACCGGCCGGGGTGACACCGTCCGCCTGACCAAGGCCGAGGAGGCCCCACTGACCGGCACCCAGTGGACCGTCACGACCCCGGAGACCGACGGCCGCGCCCACCTCACCTTCGACGCGAAGAAGGGCACCGTCTCCGGCAGCCTCGGCTGCAACAAGGTCAAGGCCGAGGCCACCGTCAACGACGGCTATATCACCCTCGGCCAGCCGGCGACGACCCGAATGATGTGCGAAGACTCACTCATGGCCGCCGAGAAGACCCTGCTGCGGCTTTTCGACGGGAAGCCGAAGTACCGTGTCGATCACCAAACTCTGACGCTGACCAGCGAAAACGGCACGCATGTGCGCGCTGTCGCCGAGCGGTGATCCACCGGAAAGTCCGGTATCCCCAATTCGGACCAGTGGACGACCTCGCCTACACTCGGTGGCGTGCCACGTGGTGACGGACGACTCAACCACGACCTGCTCCCCGGTGAGAAGGGCCCCCAGGACGCTTGCGGCGTCTTCGGTGTCTGGGCTCCGGGCGAAGAGGTCGCCAAGCTCACGTACTTCGGGCTCTACGCCCTCCAGCATCGAGGCCAGGAATCCGCGGGAATCGCGGTCAGCAACGGCTCCCAGATCCTCGTCTTCAAGGACATGGGCCTGGTCTCCCAGGTCTTCGACGAGACCTCTCTCGGTTCGCTCCAGGGTCACATCGCGGTCGGACACGCCCGCTACTCGACCACCGGCGCCTCCGTGTGGGAGAACGCCCAGCCGACGTTCCGCGCCACCGGGCACGGATCCATCGCGCTCGGCCACAACGGCAACCTCGTCAACACCGCCCAGCTCGCCGAGATGGTCGCCGACCTGCCCAAGCAGGAGGGCGGCCGCACCCCGCGCGTCGCGGCGACCAACGACACCGACCTGCTCACCGCGCTCCTCGCGGCCCAGACGGACGAGGACGGCAAGCCGCTGACCATCGAGGAGGCCGCCCACAGCGTCCTCCCGCAGGTCAAGGGCGCCTTCTCCCTGGTCTTCATGGACGAGCACACCCTGTACGCGGCCCGCGACCCGCAGGGCATCCGCCCGCTGGTCCTCGGCCGGCTGGAGCGCGGCTGGGTCGTCGCCTCCGAGTCCGCCGCCCTCGACATCTGCGGCGCCGCCTACGTCCGCGAGATCGAGCCGGGCGAGTTCGTCGCCATCGACGAGAACGGCCTGCGCACCTCCCGATTCGCGGAAGCGAAGCCCAAGGGGTGCGTCTTCGAGTACGTGTACCTGGCCCGCCCGGACACCGACATCGCCGGCCGGAACGTGTACCTCTCCCGCGTGGAGATGGGCCGCAAGCTCGCGAAGGAAGCCCCGGTCGAGGCCGACCTGGTCATAGCGACCCCGGAGTCCGGCACCCCCGCCGCCATCGGCTACGCGGAGGCCTCCGGCATCCCCTTCGGCGCGGGCCTGGTCAAGAACGCCTACGTCGGACGTACGTTCATCCAGCCCTCGCAGACCATCCGCCAGCTGGGCATCCGCCTGAAGCTGAACCCGCTGAAGGAAGTCATCAAGGGCAAGCGCCTGGTCGTCGTCGACGACTCGATCGTGCGCGGCAACACCCAGCGGGCCCTGGTCCGCATGCTCCGCGAAGCGGGCGCGGCCGAGGTCCACATCCGGATCTCCTCGCCGCCCGTGAAGTGGCCCTGCTTCTTCGGCATCGACTTCGCCACCCGCGCCGAGCTCATCGCCAACGGTATGACGATCGACGAGATCGGCACCTCCCTGGGCGCCGACTCCCTGGCCTACATCTCCATCGACGGCATGATCGAGGCGACCACCATCGCCAAGCCGAATCTGTGCCGTGCCTGTTTCGACGGCGAGTACCCGATGGACCTCCCCGACCCCGAGCTGCTCGGAAAGCAGCTGCTGGAGACGGAGCTGGCCGCCGGCCCGGCCGCCACGGCCGCCACCGACGCGATCCGCCGCCCGTAGCGGTCCGTCACACCCGCCGTACGACACGAAGGTTCTCTTAGCCATGTCCGAGAAAGCCATTGCCGAGGGCGGCGCCAGCTACGCAGCCGCGGGCGTCGACATCGAAGCCGGCGACCGCGCCGTCGAACTGATGAAGGAGTGGGTGAAGAAGGCCCAGCGCCCCGAGGTCCTCGGTGGCCTCGGCGGTTTCGCCGGCCTCTTCGACGCCTCCGCCCTGAAGAACTACGAGCGCCCCCTGCTCGCCTCCGCCACGGACGGAGTCGGTACCAAGGTCGACCTCGCCCGCCGGCTCGGGATCTACGACACGATCGGCCACGACCTGGTCGCCATGGTCATGGACGACATCGTGGTGTGCGGCGCCGAGCCGCTGTTCATGACCGACTACATCTGCGTCGGCAAGGTCCACCCCGAGCGCGTCGCCGCCATCGTCAAGGGCATCGCCGAGGGCTGCGTCCTGGCCGGCTGCGCCCTGGTCGGCGGCGAGACGGCCGAGCACCCGGGCCTGCTGGGCGAGGACGACTTCGACGTCGCCGGCGCCGGTACGGGCGTGGTGGAAGCCGACCGGCTGCTCGGCGCGGAGCGTATCCGTACGGGTGACGCGGTGATCGCCATGGCGTCCTCCGGTCTTCACTCGAACGGGTACTCCCTCGTCCGGCACGTCCTGCTGGACCAGGCCGGCCTCCCGCTCGACGCGCACATCGAGGAGCTCGGCCGCACCCTCGGCGAGGAGCTGCTGGAGCCGACGAAGATCTACTCGCTGGACTGCCTGGCCCTGATGCGCACCACCGAGGTGCACGCCTTCAGCCACGTCACCGGCGGCGGACTCGCGGCCAACCTCGCCCGGGTCGTCCCCGACGAGCTGCACGCGATCGTCGACCGCTCCACCTGGGCCCCGGGCCCGGTCTTCGACCTCGTGGGCCGCACGGGCAGCGTCGAGCGCCTGGAGCTCGAGAAGACCCTGAACATGGGCGTCGGCATGATCGCCGTCGTCCCCCAGGAGTCGGCCGATGTGGCCCTGGTGACCCTCGCCGACCGTGGCGTGGACGCCTGGGTGGCAGGCGAGATCACGGACCGGGGCGAGCACACCACCGGTGCCGCCCTGATCGGTGACTACGCGAGCTGAGACACGGGGGCCGAAACCCTGCGCGCAGCACAGAACCCGGTCGGTGACCGAAGTCACCGACCGGGCGAGTGCTCAGTGCAGGGTCAAGCGCCGCGACGATGCTGCGAAGACTGGCCGTCCTCGTCGTCGTCGTCCTCATAGAGGTCGGCGTACCGTGCGTACAGGTCGTCGTCCTGATCATCGTCCTCGAACGGCTCGCCGTTAGGCGGCTGCGGATTCGAAGGCGATGCACCCAGCTCCTCGGCCAGGCGTGAGAGGTCAGTCCCACCGCTGTTGTACTTCAGCTGGCGGGCGACCTTCGTCTGCTTGGCCTTGGCCCGGCCGCGCCCCATGGCTCGACCCCCTCAACGACGGGGCTCGACGGCCCCAGAGTCTTGACACGCGTTCATGGTCCGGCACGGACTCTCCGCGGAGAGACCGGTCCGTAGGGCTTCCACGGTACCTGAGCCCGCGCCCATACGGTACGTCGCCCGCATGACGTGCCCGCGCCCAGGACCTTCGAGGCGCCCTGTCCTCGCTGGTCAACCGCGATTTTAACCACTTCTCGACGGTCGACCCGCCGGGAGAAGTGAGAGTTCTCTCTAACTGCCCACCGGCGGGTACCGGCCAAACGTACGAGGCACGTGCGATCGGCCGGGGGTCAGCCCGCCCGGCGCGCCATGGCCGCGTCGTGCATCCGCTGCTCGGCGATCCGGTCGGCCGCGGCAGCCGGCGGAATACCGTCTTCCTTCGCACGTGCGAATATGGTCAGCGTGGTGTCGAAGATCTTCGACGCCTTCGCCTTGCACCGCTCGAAGTCGAAGCCGTGCAGTTCGTCGGCGACCTGGATGACCCCGCCGGCGTTCACCACGTAGTCCGGCGCGTAGAGGATCCCTCGGTCGGCGAGGTCCTTCTCCACACCCGGGTGCGCGAGCTGGTTGTTGGCGGCGCCGCAGACCACCCTGGCGGTGAGCGCGGGCACCGTGTCGTCGTTCATGGCCCCGCCGAGCGCGCACGGGGCGTAGAGGTCGAGGCCCTCGACGCGGATCAGGGTCGCGGTGTCCGCGACGGCCGTCACGGCCGCCGGGTGCGCCGCGAGGATCCGCCCCACGGCCTCCTCACGCACGTCCGTGACGACGACCTCGGCGCCCTCCTTCACGAGGTGCTCCACGAGGTGGTGGCCGACCTTGCCGACGCCGGCGACGCCGACGCGCTTCCCGCGCAGCGAGGGGTCGCCCCACAGGTGCTGCGCGGAGGCCCGCATGCCCTGGTAGACGCCGTAGGCGGTGAGGACGGAGGAGTCGCCGGCGCCGCCGTTCTCCGGCGAGCGGCCGGTCGTCCAGCGGCACTCGCGGGCCACGACGTCCATGTCGGCGACGTACGTGCCGACGTCGCAGGCGGTGACGTACCGGCCGCCGAGGGAGGCCACGAAGCGGCCGTAGGCGAGCAGCAGCTCCTCGCTCTTGATCCGCTCCGGGTCGCCGATGATCACGGCCTTGCCGCCACCGTGGTCGAGACCGGCCATGGCGTTCTTGTACGACATCCCCCGGGCGAGGTTCAGCGCGTCGGCGACGGCCGCGGCCTCGTTCGCGTACGGGTAGAAGCGCGTGCCGCCGAGCGCGGGGCCCAGGGCGGTGGAGTGGAGGGCGATGACGGCCTTGAGGCCGCTCGCGCGGTCCTGGCAGAGCACGACTTGCTCATGTCCCCCCTGGTCCGAGTGGAACAGGGTGTGCAGTACATCAGCAGGTGCGCCGGTTACGTCGGTCACTGTGGTGACTCCTGAGTAAGTTGCGGCGGGTGGAGACCAGCGCCCGTGGGGGTCCCCCCGCGCTTTTGGCTGTGGGGGAGGAAGGCGGGGCTGTTGAGCATGAGATTAGAGCCTGGCGGCTCCGCCGGCCGCACCGTGCTCAGGATCACCTCCGTCCGGAGTACACCCGTGCGACGATTTGCATAGATTTCCCGCGCGATCGTGAGTGGGTTCCGCAGGTTTTCACGGCGGTGAGCGGGGGAGGGAGCAGGCGTGCCCAAGGTGACCTCGGTGATCGTCCCCTACGCGGCCTATCTGCGCGTGTACGAACCGCTGGCCGCCTTCCCCGAGCCGGAGCGCAGCCACTGGGACCGTTACGCACGCCGTACGGACCGCCCCTCCTACCAGGACGAACTCCGCCGGGCCCTGGCGGACTTGGCGCCCACCCCGCCGGTCCCGGTGCCGGTGCACGAGAGCGGGGACGCCTTCGTGCTCGACGTCGACGGCGTCGTCTGCGTCTGTCCCTGGCGCACCCGGCTGCGCGGCTGGCAGGCCCTGGACGAGCTCTCCGAGGAGCTCCCGCCCCCGGTCCTGGACGCGGTCCTGCCGCCCGTCCTGCGGCGCCAGGCGGCCCAGGACTACGAGCGCTGGCTGGCGGACCACCCGGACGCCCGGCCGTGGATCCGTACGGCGACCTGGCAGGTGCCGATCAACTGGTTCGTGCTGGTCTCCGACGAGGAGCGCGAGTACGACAAGGGCGCCGCGGCCGACAGCACGCCCGTGCTGCGCTACCGCACCCCCATGGTCCAGGCCCGGCGGCGCGTGGCCCGGGGCCTGCGGGCTCTGAAGGAGGCCATGGACGAGGGGCCGCTGATCGACGGCCTGCTCGACGTCGGCCGCTGGCTGGAGGAGTTCCACCCTCGCTCGCTGGTCGAGCTGGACTACGGCGGCCTGGTGCACGCCGTACCGGCCGGGGCGCTGGAGGACGACCACTCGGCGGCGGACGTGGCCGAGGGCATCGCCGCGCTGCGCCGGGGCGACGGCACGGCTGCCGGGGAGGCCTATGCCCGGCTCGTGGAGCGCTGGCGTTCCGTGCGGGATCTGCGGTCCGCGAACTGACCCCTGACCTTGAGGTGCGTACGGACCGCTCGCGATCGGTCACGAACTGACGTTTGACGAACCGCCCGATTTGGGGTTTCGTCCTCGCACTGAGTTCCTGAAGCGGACTGTGCGTTTCCTGAGGCTTCGTCAACAAGGGACGTAGAACCCGATCCGGGCAGACCTCTCAAGTAGGCCAAGCGTGACGGAGTACACGTACGTGGCCCTTGCGCCCCTTGCCCCCCCTCATGCCAAAATAGGACAAGGAGTCCGGGGAGGACTCCTTCCGTCCCTAGTGCTGCACTATGGGCGGAATCTCAGCATTGCACGCTTTGGGGGGTCTGATGACTTCCTGATCACCCTGTGACTGATCGTCACAGCGGTGTGACTGTCCGCTATGGCATGGTCCATCGGCTTCCGTCGCTGATGAACACCTGGAGGGGCAATTCCATCGGTTTGGCCGACGCGGCTGGACAGATGGTGTAGTTGTAGTGCCGAGGACAAGCCGTTCGTCCTATAACCGACTCGACTCGCGTCCGCCATTTCGGGCAACGCGGGTCAAGGTGCAGAATTTAGAGGAAAGAACCGAGAAGGTTCGGTTCTCCCGAGGAGGCCGCTCATGACCGCTCGCACCCCTGATGCCGAGCCGCTGCTGACCCCGGCTGAGGTCGCCACCATGTTCCGCGTCGACCCCAAGACGGTCACGCGGTGGGCGAAGGCCGGCAAGCTCACGTCGATCCGCACGCTCGGCGGGCATCGGCGCTACCGCGAGGCTGAGGTCCGCGCACTGCTCGCGGGCATTCCGCAGCAGCGCAGCGAGGCCTGAACAACTGAATAACCGGGCAGAACGGCCCGTCCCCCACTGGCCGTGACATCCGGGACCACAGCTCCAAGCGACGCGGGTTCCTGCCCCAACAGGCCCCACGCCCAAGCCAGTCAGAGCTTTCCAGGCATATAACAGGGTGCGTCGTCGATCGCGCTGGACTCCGCCGGGTCCAGCGCGATCTTTTTGTGCGCCGCGCGCCCGGCCGGCGGCCTGCCTGTGAGCGGCCTTGTCGGAGTCTGGGGAGGGGTGTCGGATCCGCTGTGTGCGGGCCCCTGAGTGGGGTGCAATTGCACATATTAAATTGACCTGCTGTAGGCGGGCTTTAAGTACCGCACTGTCCAAGATTCATGCGGTGACACCCGTCACATACCAAGCGGCTTGTTAGCCCCGGCGCGGTTGCGGTAGTGGAACATGCGGCTCCACCATCCCACGCCAGGAAGGGCGTTGGGGCCGGCGGTGGATCATGCCGACGCCGGGCTCTCGCCCTCCTGGGCCGGAGCCGGAGCCGGAGCCGGAGCCGGGGTCCGGCCGGCGCGTGGAGCGGACTCCATCGCCAGCCGCAGCAGGTGATGGCATATCGGGCAGTGCCGGGTGAGATGCCGGTACGACGACGCGGCCGCCAGGTGCGCGCGGAGCAGGGCCCGCGTCTCGTGCCTAGCCGATGCCGCCATACGCCACCTCCCAGGGGCCGTACGGTGAGCGGCCCTGATTCTGAGGTACCGGCCGGATGTGGGGCCGTCAAGACGGCGTGGGGGAGCGCGGAGCGCTCGCGGTGGGCCGAGCGGGCATGCGGTGGCCGCCGAACCTGAATGGAACATGAAACCGGACACGAAACCGGACACGAAACCGGACGTGATTACCGGACATGAAAAAGGACCCGCGTCCCTTGCGGGATGCGGGCCCTTCATTCTGCTGCGGTCCTGACGGGATTTGAACCCGCGGCCTCCACCTTGACAGGGTGGCGAGCACTCCAAACTGCTCCACAGGACCAGGTTTCGCGGCGCCATTCGTGCGTTGCGCTGCGAGAAGAGACTGTACAGGAGGGGGAGCCCCTGGTCGAACTCACCCTGGGTGCACACGTCGTCACGGCACCGCCGCGTCGATCGCCTTCACGATCCGCTTGTCGGAGACGGGGTACGCCGTGCCCAGCGCGTGGGCGAAGTAGCTGACCCGGAGCTCCTCGATCATCCACCGGATGCCCAGGGCCGGTGACGGCAGCGGCCGGCCCTGCGGCATCTGCTCCAGCAGCCAGGCGTACTCGTCCTGCATCTCGTGGACCTTCTCCATACGCGTGGTGTCGCGCTGGACGTTGGCCGGCATCTGCTGCAGACGCCGGTCGGCCGCGACCAGGTAGCGCATCAGGTCAGGCATCCGGCGCACCCCCGCCTGCGTCACGAAGCCCGGCTTCACGAGGCCGTCCAGCTGCTTGCGTACGTCCTGGAGGTTCGGCAGCAGCGCGGGGCTGCGTACGGCCTTCAGACGGCGCTCACAGGCCTGCCAGGCGGCGAGGACCTGCTGCACCTGGCCCACCGTACGGACCGTGGTGTCGACGATCTCGGCACGCACCTTGTCGTACAGCTTCCGGTACGACTCCTCGTCCCACGCCGGCCCGCCGAAGTCCGCGATCAGCTTGTCGGCGGCGGCCATCGCGCAGTCGTCGAACAGCGCCTGGACGGAGCCGTGCGGATTCGCCGACAGCGCCAGCTTCTGCGCGTTCGTCAGACGATCGCTCGCGAATTTCGCCGGGTTCACCGGAATGTTGCGCAGGATCAGGCGGCGCGTGCCCTTCCACATGGCCTGCTGCTGCTCGGCCTCCGTGTCGAAGAGGCGCACGGAGACCGTGTCGCCGTCGTCGACCAGCGCCGGGTACGCCTTCACCGGCTGGCCGGCCCGCCGGGTCTCGAAGACACGCGTGAGCGTCCCGATCGTCCAGTCGGTGAGGCCCTTGCGCTCGAGGGCCTCACCGCCCTGCCGTTCGGCCGTCGCCGCCGCAGCCTGCGAGAGGGCCTTCCGCGCCTTCGGCTTCAGCTGGAGCTTCAGCGCCTCCAGATCCTTGTCCTCGGCCAGCTTGCGGCGGCGCTCGTCGACGATCCGGAACGTGATCTTGAGGTGGTCGGGGACCCTGGCCTCGTCGAAGTCGTCCGCCTCGAAGGGAACACCCACCATGAGGCGCAGCTCACGGGCCATGGTTGTCGTGAGGGGCTCCTGAAGGGGGACGGCCTTGTCCAGGAACGCCTTCGCGTAGTTCGGCGCGGGAACGTAGTTGCGGCGGATCGGCTTGGGCAGGGAGCGGATGAGCTCCGTGACGAGCTCCTCGCGCAGGCCCGGGATCTGCCAGTCGAAACCCTCGTCCGTGACCTGGTTGAGGACCTGCAGCGGGATGTGGACGGTCACGCCGTCGGCGTCCGCGCCCGGCTCGAACTGGTACGTCACACGGAACTTCAGGTTCCCCTGACGCCAGGAGTCCGGATAGTCGGCCTTGCTGACCTCGCCCGCCTTCTCGTTGATGAGCATCTCACGCTCGAAGTCGAGGAAGTCGGGCTGCTCGTGCCGTTTGTGCTTCCACCAGGAGTCGAAGTGCGCGCCCGAGACGACGTGTTCGGGGATCCGCTGGTCGTAGAAGTCGAACAGCGTCTCGTCGTCGACCAGGATGTCCCGGCGCCGGGCGCGGTGCTCCAGCTCCTCGACCTCGGTGAGGAGCCGGCGGTTGTCCGAGAAGAACTTGTGGTGGGTACGCCAGTCGCCCTCGACGAGCGCGTTCCGGATGAACAGCTCGCGGCTGGCCTCCGGGTCGATCCGCCCGTAGTTGACCTTCCGCTGCGCCACGATCGGCACGCCGTACAGCGTGACCTTCTCGTACGCCATCACCGCGGCCTGGTCCTTCTCCCAGTGCGGCTCGCTGTACGTGCGCTTGAGAAGGTGGGCGGCGAGGGGTTCGACCCACTCTGGCTCGATCCTGGCGTTGACGCGGGCCCACAGGCGGGACGTCTCGACGAGTTCGGCGGACATCACGAAGCGCGGGGGCTTCTTGAAGAGGGCCGAGCCGGGGAAGATCGCGAACTTGGCGTTGCGGGCGCCCAGATACTCGTTCTTCCCGCTGCTTCTCCCGCTCTCCCCGCCGGTGTCCTTCACGTCCTTCATGCCGATGTGGGAGAGCAGGCCCGCGAGGAGGGAGACGTGGATGCGGTCGGCCGGGGCGTCGTCCTCGTTGAGGTGGATGCCCATCTGCTTCGCGACCGTGCGCAACTGCGTGTAGATGTCCTGCCATTCGCGGATGCGAAGGAAGTTGAGGTACTCCTGCTTGCACATCCGGCGGAAGGAGGACGAGCCCCGCTCCTTCTGCTCCTCGCGGACATAGCGCCAGAGGTTGAGGTAGGCCAGGAAGTCGCTGGTCTCGTCCTTGAAGCGGGCATGCTGCTGGTCGGCCTGGGCCTGCTTGTCGGCGGGGCGTTCGCGCGGATCCTGGATGGACAGCGCGGCGGCTATGACCATGACCTCGCGCACGCAGCCGTTCCTGTCCGCCTCCAGGACCATCCGGGCCAGCCGCGGGTCGACGGGCAGCTGGGCGAGCTTGCGGCCGGTGTCCGTGAGCCGCTTGCGCGGGTCCTTCTGGGCCGGGTCGAGGGCACCCAGCTCCTGCAGGAGTTGCACCCCGTCGCGGATGTTGCGGTGGTCCGGCGGGTCGATGAAGGGGAACTTCTCGATGTCGCCGAGACCCGCCGCGGTCATCTGCAGGATGACGGAGGCGAGGTTCGTCCGGAGGATCTCCGCGTCGGTGAACTCCGGGCGGGCGTCGAAGTCGTCCTCGCTGTACAGGCGGATGCAGATGCCGTCCGAGGTACGGCCGCAGCGGCCCTTGCGCTGGTTGGCGCTGGCCTGCGAGACCGCCTCGATCGGGAGGCGCTGGACCTTCGTGCGGTGGCTGTAGCGGGAGATCCGGGCGAAGCCGGGATCGATGACGTACTTGATGCCGGGGACGGTCAGGGACGTCTCGGCGACGTTCGTGGCCAGAACGATCCTGCGGCCGGTGTGCGGCTGGAAGACGCGGTGCTGTTCGGCGTGCGACAGCCGGGCGTAGAGGGGCAGGATCTCGGTGAAGCGGTAGTTCTTCTTGGTGAGGGCGTCGGCCGTGTCCCGGATCTCCCGCTCGCCGGAGAGGAAGACGAGGATGTCGCCCTTGCCCTCCTTCTGGAGCTCCTCCACGGCGTCGGTGATCGCGGTGATCTGGTCCCGGTCGGCGTCGTCGCCGTCTTCTTCGAGGAGCGGCCGGTAGCGCACCTCCACGGGGTACGTACGGCCGCTGACCTCGATGATCGGGGCGTCACCGAAGTGCCGGGAGAAGCGCTCGGGGTCGATGGTGGCCGAGGTGATGACGACCTTGAGGTCGGGGCGCTTCGGCAGCAGCTGGGCGAGGTAGCCCAGCAGGAAGTCGATGTTGAGCGACCGCTCGTGGGCCTCGTCGATGATGATCGTGTCGTAGGCGCGCAGCTCGCGGTCGGTCTGGATCTCGGCGAGCAGGATGCCGTCCGTCATGAGCTTGACGAAGGTGGAGCCCGGGTCGACCTGGTCGGTGAAACGGACCTTCCAGCCGACGGTCTCGCCGAGCGGGGTGTCCAGCTCCTCCGCGACGCGCTCGGCGACCGTGCGGGCGGCGATCCTGCGCGGCTGGGTGTGCCCGATCATGCCGCGTACGCCACGGCCGAGCTCCATGCAGATCTTGGGGATCTGCGTCGTCTTGCCGGAGCCGGTCTCGCCGGCGACGATCACGACCTGGTGGTCCCGGATCGCCGCCGCGATGTCGTCCTTCTTCTGGCTGACCGGCAGCTGCTCGGGATACGTGATGTCCGGTGTGCGGGCGCGCCGCCCGGCCATCCGCTCCTCGCCCTTGGCGATCTCCGCCTCGATCTCGGCGAGCACGGCGGCCCGCGCCTCCGGCTTACGGATCTTGCGCGCACCTTCGAGCCTGCGCCCGAGCCGGTGCGCGTCGCGCAGCGACAGCTCGGTCAGGCGGGGGGCGAGGGCGCCGAGGGCGGGGGCGGGGTGCGTAGACATACGGGATCCAGGATCTCATCCCCGGGAAATTCGTGGCTAACGCTTTTGTCTCCGACGGTCCGGACGGGCGGCGCCCCTTCCGGGGAGGGAGACAAGGCGAAACCCCCGTCGAGGCTCGACGGGGGTTTCTGTTGTGGCTGGGGCCGGGGTCGAACCGGCGACCTTCCGCTTTTCAGGCGGACGCTCGTACCAACTGAGCTACCCAGCCACGAGGTTTCACGTGAAACCTCAGCGGTCCTGACGGGATTTGAACCCGCGGCCTCCACCTTGACAGGGTGGCGAGCACTCCAAACTGCTCCACAGGACCAAGCTTCGTACGACAGTGTCGCACAGGGTGGTGCGTGCCCCCAACGGGATTCGAACCCGTGCTACCGCCTTGAAAGGGCGGCGTCCTAGGCCGCTAGACGATGAGGGCTATCGGCCCGCCTGGGCGCTTCTCAGCGCGTCGGGGACGTGAGAAGCATATGGGATGGCGGGAGGGATCGCCAAAACGGTTTAGGGGGACGCGGACGGAGTGCCTTCCGACGGGGTGCCGGGGGAGGCGCTGGGGGAGGTACCGGGGGTCGTGCTGGGGGACGTTCCGGGGGACGGGGTCGCGCCCGGCTGGTTCTCCTTCGGGAGGTGGCGGCTGACCTCGGCTGTCGTGAGGCCGAGGCCGCCCAGTTCGATCTCGTCCCAGGCCTGGAGATGGCGGGTGTCCCGGTCGAAGTAGAGGATCGACGCCTCGATGGGGTCCGGGTGTTTGCCCTCGATGGCGCGCAGGCCGCTGCCGCCCGTGGAGCCTTCGATGCGGAGCCGGGTGCCGTACTTCAGGACTTCCATCTCGTCGTGGTGGACGTGGCCGGCCAGCACCAGGGGCACCTCGCCGTCGACCTCGCGGGCCGCCGCCGGCTGGTGGGCGATGGCGATGTCCACCGGGGTGCCGGCCCTGCGCTGGTCGCGCAGGGCCGTGGCCAGGCGGGCGCCGGCCAGTTCCTGGGACTGCTCGGCGCCGGACTGCTTGGAGCGGTCCGGGGTGAACTGCGGGTCGCCGATGCCGGCGAAGCGGAGGCCGTTGACAGTCTTCGCCCGGCCGTCGTCCAGGACGTGGACGTTCTTCAGGCCCTTCAGGTAGCGCTGGGTGATCATCGAGTCGTGGTTGCCGCGGACCCAGACGTAGGGGGCCCCGAGGTCCTCGATGGGGTCCAGGAAGCCGTTCTCGGCGGCCGTGCCGTGGTCCATCGTGTCGCCCGAGTCGACGATCACATCGACCTTGTACTGCTCCACGAGCGAGGCGATGATCTTCCAGCTCGCCGGGTTGAGGTGGATGTCGGAGACGTGCAGGACCCGGATGGTGGAGGGGTCGGGGGCGTAGGCGGGGAGGGTCGAGGTGGCGTCGTAGAGCTTGGTCACGTTGGTGACGAGGCGGGCCAGTTCCTTCTGGTAGACGTCGAATTCCGTGACGATGCTGCGCGCGTTGCCGACCAGGGAGGGGGCGGAGATGAGCAGGCCGGAGAACCTGGGTTCCAGGACCGAGTCGGGGCGCCAGGTGGCGTACGCCGTGCCGCCCGAGGCGGCGAGCAGGGTGAGGGCGAGGCCGCCGGCGGCCAGGGCGCGGCGGGGGCGGCGGTAGACCGCGAGGCCGAGGGCGGTGGCGCCCGCGACGACGGCGACACCGGAGCGCACGGCCAGGTCGAGGGTGCCGCGGCCGACGTCCGCGGTGACCTCCTCCTGGAGGCCGGAGAGGCGCTCGGGGTGGTCGACCAGGGCCTGGGAGCGGACCGGGTCGAGCTGGTCGACGTTCACGTCCAGGCGGACCGGGGCGATGTGGCTGTCCATCTGCAGGTCGCCCAGGGGCGAGACGTTGATCTTCGTGCCGCCGGTGAAGGACGGGCGGAGCGTCATGGTGGTGTTCATGGGGCCCACCGGGACCCGTACGTTGCCCACGACCAGCAGGCCGAGCCAGGCGCCGACGAGGACGACGGCCACGAGTCCCACCGCCCGGGTCCATGGGTGCGGTTGCGGTACGAGTTCGATGGTGGTGGGTGCCTGGCGGGAGCGGTAGTGGCGGGCCAGGGCTCGCGGGGCGGATCGGATCGGGTTCAGGACACTCCGGACAGAGGCGGGGACGCGGACCATTGGTCCCGTATGCCCAAGCCGGGGGCCGGATATGCGGCGCCGGAAGGCTCTCGTACTGAGGAGTCGTGGCTGACAATGGGCCTGTGCTGGAGATGACACGCGAGGAGTTCGAGGAACTGGTGGCCGAGGCGCTCGACCGGATCCCGCCGGAGCTGACGCGACTGATGGACAACGTCGCGGTGTTCGTCGAGGACGAACCGCCGGCGGACGATCCCGAGCTGCTCGGGCTGTACGAGGGGACTCCGCTGACCGAGCGGGGTGAGTGGTACGCCGGTGTCCTGCCGGACCGGATCACGATCTACCGGAACCCGACGCTGCGGATGTGCGAGTCGCGGGAGGACGTCGTCGCCGAGGCGGAGATCACCGTGGTGCATGAGATCGCACACCATTTCGGCATCGACGACGAGCGCCTTCACGCCCTGGGTTACGGCTGAGCGGGTTGTGAATACGGGGCGCGTGTCCTCTTGTGGGCGGCGGGAGTTGGAGGTGTTGACTCCATCACCCCTCCCGGAGGTGGCCCCGTGCGCCCCTTGTACGTACCCGTCCGTCTGGCCGCCACGGCCGTGGCCGTCGCCGCTGCCGCCGGCTGTATGAGTGTCGGGGACGACGACGCGGGCGGGAGCGTCAAGCCGTCGCACTCCGCCGGGCAGCGGGCCGGTGAGGCGCCGGACGGCGGTTCGGCGGGGACGGGCGGCGGTTCGGGGCTCGGTACGGCGTCGGCCGACGGTGAGCGGGGGCGCGGCAAGGGCAAGAAGGGCGGCAAGGGCAACAAGGGCGACAAGGGCGGCAAGGGCGGCAAGGACGACGAGGGCGAGGACGGCGGGCCAGGGGAGTCGGCGTCGCCCGAGCCGTCGCCGGCCGCCGACGCCGGCGTGTCGGCACCGGTGCGGGACAAGCCGGGGAATCCGGCCCGGCCCACGCCGAAGCCGCCGGCTCCGCCCGCTCCCACCCGGACGGCGGAGCCGGAGCCCACGCCGACGCCGCCCGAGCCGACGGAGTCCCCGGAGCCGACGGCGGAGCCGTCGTCGTCGGCGCACGAGCCGCCGGGGACGCAGTTGGAGCAGCGGGAGCCGGCGCCGGAGGCCGGGGTACCGGCGTAGCCAGGTGGACGGGACCTGGCAGGTGGCCGGGGGTGGTGCGGGTGGCGCGGAGCCGCCGCGCGGTGTTGCCGTGGCGAGCGCCGTGGGAGCGGGAACAAAACGTGGCCGGTGTGCCTTGTAGGGGGTGCCGTACCAGTCCGGTTTGCCTTACGGGGGCCGGGGTGCGTATGGTGGTAGATCGTTTGATCCCATCTTGCCCGGCGCCACCGCAGAGCGCGCCGTGTGGCGCGTACTCTCCCTTGCCGTGGTGGACCGCATTGAGGCGGTCGTATTGCGAATCGCGAATCACGGAGTTGACGGGCGCGTGCCGACTTGAGACTCCGGAAGGTTTCCCATTCGCATGTCCATCGCCAGTACTGATCACGTCGTCCTGCCCGAGAACGAGGCAGTCGAGGACGCCCCCGAGGTCACCTTCGCGGACCTCGGCCTGCCCGAGGGCGTCGTGCGCAAGCTCGCGCAGAACGGCGTGACCACCCCCTTCCCGATCCAGGCCGCGACCATTCCGGACGCCCTGCTCGGCAAGGACATCCTCGGCCGGGGCCGCACCGGCTCCGGCAAGACCCTGTCGTTCGGTCTGCCCGCCCTGGCCACGCTGGCCGGCGGCCGGACCGAGAAGCACAAGCCGCGTGCCGTCATCCTGACCCCCACGCGTGAGCTCGCCATGCAGGTCGCCGACGCGCTGCAGCCCTACGGCGACGTCCTCGGCCTGAAGATGAAGGTCGTCTGCGGCGGTACGTCGATGGGCAACCAGATCTACGCCCTGGAGCGTGGCGTCGACGTCCTGGTCGCCACCCCGGGCCGGCTGCGCGACATCATCAACCGCGGCGCCTGCTCGCTGGAGAACGTGCGGATCGCCGTTCTCGACGAGGCCGACCAGATGTCCGACCTGGGCTTCCTGCCCGAGGTCACCGAGCTGCTCGACCAGGTCCCGGCGGGCGGCCAGCGCATGCTCTTCTCGGCCACGATGGAGAACGAGATCTCCACGCTGGTCAAGCGCTACCTGACCGACCCGGTCACGCACGAGGTCGACAGCGCCCAGGGCAACGTCACGACCATGTCGCACCACATCCTCATCGTGAAGCCCAAGGACAAGGCGCCGGTCACCGCCGCGATCGCCTCCCGCAAGGGCCGCACGATCATCTTCGTCCGCACCCAGCTGGGCGCCGACCGTATCGCCGAGCAGCTGTGCGACTCCGGTGTGAAGGCCGACGCGCTGCACGGCGGTATGACACAGGGCGCGCGTACCCGCGTGCTGGAGGACTTCAAGAAGGGGTACGTCAACGCCCTCGTCGCGACCGACGTCGCCGCCCGCGGCATCCACGTCGACGGCATCGACCTCGTGCTGAACGTGGACCCGGCCGGCGACCACAAGGACTACCTGCACCGGGCGGGCCGTACGGCGCGTGCGGGCCGCACGGGCACGGTCGTGTCCCTGTCCCTGCCGCACCAGCGGCGTCAGATCTTCCGGCTGATGGAGGACGCGGGCGTCGACGCCACGCGTCACATCATCCAGGGTGCCGGCGCCTTCGACCCGGAGGTCGCCGAGATCACCGGTGCCCGGTCGATGACCGAGGTGCAGGCCGAGTCCGTGGGCAACGCGGCGCAGCAGGCCGAGCGTGAGGTCGCCCAGCTCACCAAGGAGCTGGAGCGGGCGCAGCGGCGGGCGAACGAGCTGCGTGAGGAGTCCGACCGGCTGCTCGCGCGGGTCGCCCGTGAGCGGGGCGAGGAGCCTGCGGCCGTGGTGGCCGGCGAGGCCGGGGACGTCGTGGCCGCCGTCGAGGTGTCGGTGCCCGAGCAGCCGACCGCGAAGGACGTCGAGCGCGAGGAGCGCCCCGAGTCCTCTGCTCCGTACGAGCGCCGGGAGCGGCGCGACGATCGCGGCGGCTTCCGTCGTGACGACCGTGGTGACCGGGGCGGTGACCGTGGTGGTCGTTCCTTCGAGCGTCGTGACGACCGTGGCGGGCGTTCGTTCGAGCGTCGTGACGACCGTGGCGGGTTCAACCGGGACCGTGACCGCGACCGGGACCGTGGCGGCCGTTCCTTCGACCGTGACCGCGGCGGTTTCCGCCGGGACGACCGGGCGGACCGGGGCGACCGGGGTGAGCGCGGCGGCTTCCGTCGTGACGACCGTGGCGGCCGTTCCTTCGAGCGCCGTGACGACCGTCCCTTCGAGCGTCGTGACGACCGTGGCGGCCGTTCGTTCGAGCGTCGTGACGACCGCGGCGGGGTCAACCGCGACCGTGACCGCGGCGGTTTCCGCCGGGACGAGCGCGGCGGGCACCGTGGCAGTGACCGTCCCTTCAACCGGGACCGCCGGGACGACCGTCCGGGCTTCCGCTCCGGCGGCCACGACCGTCCCCACGGCCGTCGTGACGACCACCGCGGCGGCGGCTCCTTCCAGCGCCGCGAGGACAAGCCGCGCTGGAAGCGCAACGGCTGACACACACGCGTGACGAGCGCCGTGACCCCCCTCGGGTGGGCCGCGGCGCTCCGCCGTTCCGGCCCTGTTCGCCCCTCCGGCACGGCCGGGATCCGATACCCGATCGGAGACTCGGCGTCGTCCGGCTATGCTCGTGGGGGCAACATCGCCTTGGGCCCTTAGCTCAATTGGCAGAGCAGTGGACTTTTAATCCATTGGTTGTGGGTTCGAGTCCCACAGGGCCTACAGAAGAGCCCCAGTCCAGAGTGCATTTGGACTGGGGCTCACGGCTTTTTTGGACCTCAGAGATCGTTAGCTCGCCCGATGCTCGCCCGAAGTGCAGACGATCAAGACGTGAAGCGGGCCCGGCGGCGTCGAGGGGACGCTGGCCGGGGCCGCAGTTTGAGCTGGGCGGGTCAGGGCTTGGGCGGGGTCACGAATCCCCGGACAGGCCGCTGCTCCTTCGGGTCACGCGATGCGGGCTGCTGCGCGCCCTTCCACGCCGCCACCATCTCCGCGTAGCGCGGGTCGATCCATTCGGACACGGTGCCTCCCTTCACGGGCAGGCTATGCCACCCCGGGCTTCTTCGGCTTCGGTGTGACGACGATCGTGCAGTCCGGGGCGTGCTGGCACTTGGCCGCCACCGACGTCAGCGTCTCGTCGGACGGCGGCCCCCACAGCTCCGCATCCGCCTCCCATCCCAGCTCCGCGATCTTCTCGCGGGTCCGGTCCAGGATCGGCGGATCGTAGTTGGTGGGGTCGTAGCCCGGGAAGTGGTGCACGAAGCTGCCCAGGGACTCGCACAGCTCGGCGTACATCGCGGTGTGCAGGATGAGGGCGTGCCAGCCCTCGTCCACGATGCGCGACGGAGCGAGCCCGACGCCGGGGTCCTTCGCGCAGGCGCCACGAACTTGAGGCCCTCGTCGACGATGCGGCCGGCCAGCATCTCGTCCATGTCCGGGTTGGCGTCCATGAGGGTGCCGCGGGCACTGGCGAACTGCTCGTCGGTGATGAGCATGCGCGCGAGGGCGGGCACGGCCGGGTTCTCGGGCGGGTCCATGGGGCCCGGAGGTATGGTCACGGGATCTCCTTCGCTGGTTGTGGTTGGGGATGGCCCCGCCCGGGCCGGGGTTCTTCGCGGGATTCACCGGCCGGGCGGGGAGTTTGAGGGTTACGGGCGCGGCCCCTGCCTGATGAGCCGGTAGAGGGTCAGCCCGACTTCGCAGCGGCTCGCGTTGTCCGTGCACTGCTCGCACATCGGGGCGTGCTCGAAGAGGCCGCGGTGTGCCCATGCGGCTGCGCAGCGCTGGCAGGCGCGGGGGAACCAGCTGCCTGCCGGTGACTTCTGCTAGCCGAGGTCGATGGCCGTCTCGGCGTTCAGGGGACCGTCCTCGCACCAGACGCAGCGGGCGCCGCGTAGTTGGGCCTCGGTCGCGTCCGCGGCGGCCGGCAGTAGAAGGGCGGCTACCACGTCGGCGGGCACTTCGAGTAGGGCTCCGGGGGTTCCTGACGGCTGGAGTGCTGCGGCGGTACGGTGCGTCACGTCGACTCCTTGCAGTCGGCCAGCCCCGGGGCCGTTCGCGCGGTCGCCGGGGCGCTTCGTCCGATCGTGGCTGCCCGTGAGGGACGTATCCCCTTTTGTGCGGAGACAGTTGAGACGTTCAGCGCTACGGTCTGAGAAGGCCCAAAGGTCCGCGTCAGGGGGGTTGACTTGAACGTCAGACTTCGTTCCGCAATGGATGACGCTGGTTTGAGCACCCGGCAGCTGGCCAACCGGGTAGGGGTGTCGCTGAAGCAGGTGGAACGATGGCTGGCGGACGATGAGCTGACGCCTCATGCCAGGAACCGAGGGGACGCCGCCCGCGCGCTGGGAGTGGACGAGGAAATGATCTGGCCGCAGAAGGTGAAGGACAGGATCAAGACCGGCACAGACCGTGAGATCGTCCATAGCTATCCGTACCGTTCTGCGGCGCCATCATCGCTATGGGTTGATCTCGTGGAGGACGCCAAGCAGGAGATCTGCCTCGCGGGGTATACGAACTACTTCTTCTTCACCAGCGTTCCAGCGTTCACCGAGACGCTTCGACGCAAGATCGACTCAGGGTGCCGGGTCCGCTTCCTCCTTGGGAATCCCGAGGGGGAGGTGACGCGACAGCGCGAGACCATCGAGGACACGGCCCTGACAGTCTCAACGCGCATCAGGATCACGTTGGAGCACCTGGATCGCCTCGGTTCTCTGAACGGCCTTGAGACGCGTTTCAGTGCGGCGGAGGACGCCGTGAACCATGTGTCCCTGTCGGTCTTCCGGTTCGACGACGACGCCCTTGTGACTCCTCATCTCGCGCGGCTGGTCGGCCACGACTCGCCACTTCTGCACCTTCGCCGGCAGGGGGACGGTGGCATGTTCGACCGCTTCCGAGATCATGCGGAGGAGTTGTGGGACAGGGCCGTTCTCATGTGAGGCTCCAGCCAGATCCCGGGCATGACGAAATGCTCCCTGCACGGTCGTGGTGACCGTGCAGGGGGCGTCGTGTATCAGCGAGCGAAGAGGGCGAGTGCGCCCGTGGCCGCGCCCGCGACGCCGGCGAGGACGCCGATCGTGGGCATGGGCCAGCGGGCGCGTTCCAACGTGGCAACGCGGAGCTCGAGGTCCCCGTGCACCGCTCCCCGTACGGCCTCTCCACCGCCCTCGACGGCGCCGACTCCGCTCTCGTGCGCCCCTGCCTCACCGCCCACGACCGAGCCGTCCTCCGGGAACAGCGTCGCCTCGCCCTCGTCCTCGCCGCCGGCTTCGGGATCGACCTCGACCGGCACCTGGTCGGCGCGCGGAAGGTGGCTGCCTGATGGAACACAGCACCCGGCCCGGGACGACCTCCGTCTCTCCCCGTCTGCTGCCCTGGCCGTCCTCCGACGGCAAGCCCTGCTACCTGGTGACGGATGACAACGGTGGCGGATACCTCTCCCGCCTCGCCGACGGCCTGGAGGCCACCCAGCTCGCCACGGCCGCCGACGTGCTCGACCTCGCCCGCCCGCTGCTGGACGACCCCACCTCGCCGTACGCCGAGGTCCGCTACGCCGGCCCCCGGCTCGCCGAGTGCCTGACCGACGCCCTGCGCGTCGCGGAGTCCAGGGGTCTGCGCCTGCCCGCACCGGACACCGAGGACGCCGAGGACGCCCACGGCGTCGAAGTGGCCGGAGTGACCGCACGCAACGTGCCGGGGTGACCAGCGGCCACCCCGGCTCCCGTTCCGGCCAGTACCGCGCCGACCGGCCGGAACGGGCCACGAACAGCTCGCCCTCAGCCCGTGTGCACGGCTATCGCCGTAGGGCATAGCCGTGCACAGGAGCAGATACCCGTGGGGCGGCGTCAGCCGGTCTCCAGCATCCCCGACCGCAGCCGGGCCACCGTGCGGGAGATCAGCCGGGAGACGTGCATCTGGGAGATGCCGAGGCGGCTGCCGATCTCCGCCTGGGTGAGTTCCTCCACGAAGCGCAGGTGGAGGATCAGGCGCTGGCGTTCGTCGAGTTCGGCGACGAGGGGGGCCAGGGCGTGGAAGTCCTCGACGAGTTCGAGGGCCGGGTCCTCCTCGCCGATGAACGCCGACAGCTTCGTGTCGCTCTCCTCCTGGTCGCCGGTGATCGTGGCATCGAGTGAGGAGGACGAGTAGCCGTTCGCCGCGATCTGCGCCTCGAGGACCTCCTCCTCGGACAGGTTCATCAGCGCCGCGAGTTCGGCCACTCCGGGCGCGCGGCCGAGACGGGAGGCCAGTTCCTCGGTGGCCTTGGCGAGTTCGGTGCGCGCTTCCTGCAGGCGGCGCGGCACGTGCACGGCCCAGGACGTGTCACGGAAGAACCGCTTGATCTCGCCGATGATGTACGGCACCGCGAAGCTGGTGAACTGCACCTCGCGGGAGACCTCGAACCGGTCGATGGCCTTGATCAGGCCGATGACGCCGACCTGGACGACGTCCTCCATGGACTGGCCGCTCGTCCGGAACCGGCGGGCCGCGTACCGCACCAGCGACATGTTCATCTCGATGAGCGTGTTGCGCGCGTACTGGTGTTCGGGGGTGCCCTCCTCCAGTACGGAGAGCCGGTCGAGGAACTGTCCGGTGAGCTCGCGCGCGTCCTGCGGGGCGAGCTTCTGCGGTTCGGCGATCTGCGGCAGATCCTCACCGGTGTCGGTGGCGGAATCCGTCGTCGTGCTGATGCGCGTGGTCGCCGTCACGGGCCCTCCCTCGTAGTTCCGGCCCGCTCCCGTCCCCCGACAGGCCACCTCAAGCGCCGCTACCCCCGCTCGTCCCGCTCATGCCCCGCCTGCGTCCCGGCGAGACGTAGACCACAGTCGATGCAGGTCGGGGCGGTGACGGGGTATCCGGACGTGTGCTGTGACCGGAAGGGCGGAAAGGGCGGGACGGTGTGGGGCGCAGGAAAAGGCCGGGGGGCTGGTGGAGCGGACAGTTGTCGTTTGACAACTATAGGTGTGAGAGAACAACCTAGCCATGCCGAACGTGCTCGGGGGAGAAACCGCACAGACCGACCCCGCGCCGCGGCGGGCAGTTCAGGCAGTCCGGGGTTCGGACGAGCGGGAGTCGTCGGAGTCGTCGTGTATCTGGGCCGCCGCCACGTCGCAGAACGCCTCCAGCCCCTGCAGCAGCGCGACCCGCTTGGCCGCGGGCATCTGGTCGAGCACCGCGCGCAGCGCCTGCTCCCGGCGTACGCGCAGATCGGCCAGGAAGGCGCGGCCCCGGCCGCTGAGCCGCAGACGCACCTCGCGCCGGTCCACCTCGCTCACCACCCGCTCGACGAACCCGGCCGCCTGCAGCCGGTCGCACAGCCGGCTGGTCGAGGGCGGCGTGGAGGCCAGGGAGTCGGCGAGCGTGCGCAGGTTGATGCCCTCGTGGTGCTCCAGGATGAGCAGCACCCGCAGCTGGGACGCCGAGGCCGGCGCGGTCGAGGCCCGTCCCCACAGCACCTCCAGCAACTCCGCGGCCGTGGAGGTCACACGGGCGACCTCTGCTGGCTCGGGGCGGGGTCGGAGGGAAGTCACAGTCACACTCTCGCAGGCGCCGGGACGGTCAGCGTACTAGGCGTGCCGGAGCCGCCCGCGTCCGCTTCCGGGCCCGTGCTCGAAGAACCCGTCGACGTCCGGTTCAGGAGACCCGTCGACGTCCGACCAAGGATTGGTGTTCTGACCATCGTGACCTCGATCGTGAACAGATTCGTGGCCGCCGAGCGCGCCCTGCGCACGGCGGCGCCCCATCAACTGCTGGACGCGGTCCGTCGTGTACTGACCGATCAGTACGCGGCGGACTCCGTCGAGCTTTTCCTGGCCGACTACGGACTGTCGGTGCTGCAGCCGGTGTCCGAGCTGCCGCACACCGCGAAGCCGGTGTCCGTGCACAACAGCCCGGCGGGCCGGGCCTTCGGCGCGCAGGAGCCGTACGTGGAGGCCCTTCCGGGTGACCTCGTCCGCGCGCACCTGCCCGTCACCGTGCGCGGCGACCGCCTCGGCGTGCTGACGGTGACCCTGCCGGGCGGCGGGCCCTTTGACGGCTCGCTGGCCGAACTGGCCGAGATCGCCGAGGTGCTGGGGCACGAGGTGGTCGTGGCCGAGCGGGACACCGACGTGTACCTCCAGGCACGCCGGCGGGACCGGCTCACGCTGGCCGCAGAGATGCAGTGGCAGCTGCTGCCGGGCCGCTCCTGCGCCCGCCGCGAGTACGAGCTGGGCGCGCAGCTGGAACCGGCGTACGCGATCTTCGGGGACAACTTCGACTGGTCCGCCTCGGCCGACCGGCTCAGTCTCTACGTCACCAACGGCATGGGCGAGGGCATAGAGGCCTCCCTGCTGACGAACCTGGCGATCAACGCCCTGCGCAACGCGCGCCGGGCCGGCCTGGCCATCGACGACCAGGCGGCTCTGGCCGACCAGGCGGTGTACGCCCACTACCGGGGCCGCTGCTACCTCTCCGTGCTGATGCTCGACATCGAGCTGGCCACCGGGCGGGCCCGGGCGGTCGACGCCGGGTCCCCGCAACTGCTGCGGCTGCGCCGGGGAGTCGTGGAGCGGGTCGCCTTCGACGCGCAGCTGCCACTCGGCATGTTCGAGGAGACGGACTACGTGGTCCAGGAGTTCCGGGCCGAGCCCGGCGATCGGCTGGTCTTCGTCAGCGACGGGGTCTACGACGTCGCCTCCCCGGGCGGGGAGGCCTACGGCGACACCGCCCTGGCCCGGGCGATCCAGTCGACCCGGCTGCTCCCGGCCGCCGAGGTGCCCCGGGCCATCCTGCGCGAACTGAAGGGCCACCGCGGCCGGCCCGTCGCGGACGACGACGCCCTCGTGGTGTGCCTGGACTGGCGTGGGGGAGTGGGGGAAGACGCAGGTCGAGGGCACCGGTAGAGGTTGTTTGGTGGTGCCGTCGGTCGGCACTAATGTTTGTCATACGGCAAGTAAGGGCTGAGGCGCGGTGGCGACCTCGGTCCGGCCCGTGCAAGGGAGCGATGCAAGTGTCGGTGTCGGAAGAGAACGCTGAACAGGAGCCGGTCGCGCACCAGGTGAGCGCCTTCCTCGAGCGGCGCCGGGAGCAGATCGCCCAACGCTGGGCGGACGCCGCGCTGTTCCGCACGGTCTTCACCGTGTCACGGGACGAGGCGGTGGAGGCGGGCAGGGCCGTGACCGCGGCACTGGCGGCGGTGGCCGCCTCCGGGCGGCTGGACGACATCCGGGCGCCCGGATTCGAGGCGGTGCGCGACCAGTTGGGGCGGATGGCCGCCTCCCGTGCCCGCACGGGCCTTGACCCGGACGGGATCGCCGCCGAGGTGGCAGCCCTGCGCGAGCCGGTGACCGAGGTGCTGCGCGCCGAGTACCCGGAGCCGTACGCCCCCGAGGCGCAGGAGTGCCTGGTGGCGCTGACCGTGCTCATGGGCACGCTGCGCCTGGTCGTGCTGGAGACGACGGTCAGCGCGGGCGAGGAGGTGATCGCCCGGCAGCGCGAGCAGCTGCACGAGGTGGCCACCCCGGTGATCAAGCTCTGGGACAGCACGGTCGCCGTGCCGCTGATCGGCACCCTGGACAGCGCCCGCAGCCAGGTGGTCATGGAGAGCCTGCTGGACGCGATCGTCGCCGAGCGCGCCCGGTACGCCATCCTCGACATCACCGGCGTGCCCACGGTCGACTCGCTGGTCGCGCAGCACCTGATGAAGACGGTGGCCGCGGCCCGGCTGATGGGCGCCGAGTGCATCGTCTCCGGCATCCGGCCCGCGATCGCGCAGACCATCGTCCACCTGGGCATCGACCTGGGCACGGTGCTCACGCGCTCGAGCCTGGCCGACGCGCTGGCCTACGCGCTCAGCCGGCAGGGCGTCGAGATCGCGCCGCTGCGCACGGCCGAACCGGCGGCGGACGCGGGCGCGCGGTGACCGGCTCCGCGGGGAACGGGACCCCGCCCGTCGCGGCCCTGGCCGGACACGGCTTCGCGGTGCCGGTCCTGCAGTTGGGCGACGTGCTGCTGGTCACCCTCCAGGGGGAGCTGCACGACGGGATGGCCGAGCAGCTCCAGCAGGACGTCACGGCCCGGATCGCGGCCTCCCGGGTGACCGGGGTCGTGATCGACATCTCCGGTGTGGAGATCGTCGACTCCTTCCTGGGGCGGGTCCTCGCCGAGATCGCCGCCGGAGCGAAACTGCTGGCGGCGCGCACGGTGCTGGCCGGGATGCGTCCGGCCGTGGCGATCACCCTGGTCGAGCTGGGGCTCACCCTGCCCGGACTGCGGACGGCCCTGGACGTCGAACGCGCGATGGAGCTGCTCGCCGCGGACCCGCGCGTGGGTGAGGGGGGTCCTTGATGCAGGCTTCCCGCCACGCCGCCCCGGCCCGCCTGCCGATCGGCTCGGACGCCGATCTGGCCTGGGTGCGCCAGCAGGTCCGGCAGGCCGCCGCCGAGCTCGGATTCGGGCTGGTGCAGCAGACCAAACTGGTCACCGCCGCGAGCGAACTGGCCCGCAACACCCTCGTCCACGGCGGGGGCGGCCATGTGGAGATCACCCCGCTGCGCACCGCCCAGGCGCAGGGGCTCCGGCTGGCGTTCGTCGACGCCGGGCCCGGCATCCGCGACCTGGACCAGGCCATGACCGACGGCTACACCAGCGGCGGCGGGCTCGGCCTCGGCATGAGCGGCGCCAAGCGGCTGGTCCACGACTTCGAGGTGGACAGCCGGCCCGGTGAGGGGACCACCGTCACCGTCACCGCCTGGGCCACCGCCGTACCGCCCGCCCGGCCGGTGCCGTGATGAGCAGGGTCTGGGACGTGCCGGTGGACGACTCCACCCGGGTGCGGGACGTCAGGGTCGCGGCCGAGGAGGCCAGCGCCTGCGCAGGCCTGCCCGCGAACCGCACTGCGACCGCCGCGCTCGTGGCGACGGAACTGGCGACCAACCTGCTGCGGCACGCGGAGGGCGGTCGGGTGCTCATCAACCTCGTCGAGCGTGCCTGCGACGAGCCGCGCCGGACGTCCGTGCAGCTCGTCTCGCTCGACCACGGGCCGGGCATCCCGGACGTCGCGGCGGCGATGCGCGACGGCTATTCCACGACCGTCGCGGCCTCGCTCGGCGCCGGGCTCGGCACCTGCCGGCGCATAGCTAACGACTTCGACCTGCACAGCGCCCCCGGCCGGGGCACCGTCGCGATGGCCCGGATCGACCACGAGCCCGCCGTCCGCCACCAGGAGCCGCCCCCGCCGGGGCTGCGCGCCGGTGGTGTCAACGTCCCCCTCGGCCGGGCCGAGCATTCCGGGGACGCCTGGGGCCGGGTACGCGGGGCCGACTGCATGACCCTGCTGCTCGCCGACGGGCTCGGGCACGGAGCGAAGGCCGCCGAGGCCTCCACCGCGGCGGTGACCGAACTGCGCGGCATGCCCGGCCTGCCGCCCGCCGAGATCCTGCGGCGCCTGGGCCGGGCCCTGCGTCCCACCCGGGGCGCGGCGGTCGCCGTGGCCCAACTCGACCTCTCCTCCGGGCAGTTGCACTTCGCAGGGATCGGCAACGTCGGCGCCCGCCTGCGCACCGAGGGCAGGTGGAAGCCGCTGCTGTCCCAGCCCGGCATCGTGGGCGCGCAGGCCCCGGCCAACGTGCCCGTAGGGCGCGAGCCGTGGCGGGACGACAGTCTCCTGGTCCTCCACAGCGACGGCCTGCCCAGCCGCTGGACGACGCCCGACGACGTGATCCTCGCCATCGACCCGGCGGTGGCGGCCGCGGTGGTGCTCCGCGACTCGGGCAGCGCGGCGCTGCCGGTGCGGGACGACACGTGTGTGGCGGTGCTGAGCGGCGGCGGACGGCCGCATGGCTCGGGGGCGTGACCGGGGGCGGCGGACGGCCGCACGGTCTGGGTGCGTGGTCGGCGTCGGTCGGCAGCATGGCTGGGGTGCGTGGTCGGCGTCGGGCGGCCGTACGGTCTGGGTGCGTGACCGGGGTCGGGCGGCAGCATGGCTGGGAGGCGTGACCGGGGCGGGCGGTTGTACTGCTTGGGTGCGTGGTTGGCGGCGGGCGGCCGCACGGCTCGGGGCCTGGCCGGTGCTGGGCGTACCGGCGCCGAGCGGCCCGCTCACCCCGGGGTCCGGCTGCCCCTCACCGACCGTCGGGGCCGCCGGCGCGGGGCACACCCGAGTCCCGCACCGCCATGAACTCCCGCAGCCCTCTGCTGAGCGCCGCCCGTTCCGCCGGTCGCATCGCTGCCAGGGCCGTCGCCAGGGCCTCGGCGCGGCGGTCGGCGACGTCGCTCAGGACGTGGTGGCCGTGGGGGGTGAGCCGGAGCTGTACTTCGCGGCGGGTGTCGGGGTGCGGGGCCCGTTCCAGGAGGCCGGCCGCCGCGAGGCGGTCGCAGAGGCGGCTGGCCGTGGGGAGGCCGATGTCCAGTCCGTCCGCCAGGGCCGTGAGGTTGAGGCCGGGCGCCGCGGCCACCGTGCGCAGCGCCCGCAGCTGATGCGGGGACAGGCGCAGGGACGCGTCCTGGGCGGCGACCGACCACAGGGCCGTCAGGCTCTCCACCGCATCGGCGATCTGGGACGCGACGGCCTCCGGGCCATCGCCGGGTCCTCTCGCCCGGTGGTCGCCGGGGCCGCCGAGATCGGTCACGAAACGGTCACTTTCCATAAGCTCCGGGTACTGCGGAGGTCGCCCTCTTCCAAAGGCTGTACCCGAAGAGCCGAGGGGCAAGCAGTCCCGTTCAGCGGCAGGCCGGACCGAGGGGTGGCTCAGCCGGCGCTGAGCTCCGTCAGCGCGGCGAGCGGCAGCGTGTGCCGCGTCTGGAGGACCTTGGCGCGCAGGTAGCGGACGTTGTGCGCGGTGGTGAAGACGCCCGTGGGGACGCGGTCGCGGACGCCGACGCCCAGCTCACGCAACTGACCTGCCTTGTCGGGGTTGTTGGAGAGCAGGTCCAGTTCGCCGATGCCCAGGGCCCGGAGCATCTGGGCCGCCGCCGTGTAGTCGCGGGCGTCCTCCGGCAGTCCCAGGGCCGCGTTCGCCTCGTACGTGTCGAGGCCCTCGTCCTGGAGGGCGTAGGCGTCGAGCTTGTTGTAGAGGCCGATGCCCCGGCCCTCCTGGCGGAGGTAGAGGAGCACACCGCCGCGCTCGGCTATGCGCTCGACGGCCTCGCGCAGCTGCGGACCGCAGTCGCAGCGGGCCGAGCCGAACACGTCCCCGGTCAGGCACTCGGAGTGCAGCCGCACCAGCGGGACCGGGCCCGGCTCGCCCAGGACGACGGCCACGTGCTCCCGGCCGTCGGCCAGGCCGTGGAAGGTGACGAGCTCGGCGTCGGCCTCGTAGCCGTCGTGGAAGCGCAGGGGGACCCGGACGCGGGAGCGCGGGGTGGCGATGACGGCGGGAGTGTCGGGCATGCGGGGCCTCCGGGTCCGTTCCTGTTCGGCTGCACAGCCGGTGTTGCTTCAGATTTGAAGCATAACCACGAGCGGAACCCTACTCGTGCTTTAAATTTGAAGCAACGAGATCGCGGTGCCTTGTGGCGCGCGTCACGAACAGGCCGACGAGGACCTCCGCCGCCACGGCACGTCGTCCGACGCCGGCCGCGTCCCGTCCTCCTGGAGCCCTCGCGCGATCGCTGCCGAGATCTCCTCCAACTGCCCCACCTGCTCCTCGCTGAGCCGGTCGAACAGGAAACTCCGCACGGTCTCGACATGCCCGGGCGCCGCCCTATCCAGTACGGCGAACCCCTCGTCGGTCAGGGCCGCGATGCTGCCCCGCTTGTCGTGCCGGCAGGCCTCGCGCCGCAGCATGCCGTCCTTCTCCAATCGCGTCACCGCGTACGTCAGCCGGCTGCGCGTGATCTTCAGCCGCTCGGCGAGATCGGTCATGCGCAGTCGCCGGTCCGGGGACTCCGACAGGACGGACAGGATGGAGTAGTACAGGTGCGGCATGCCGGCGTCCTGCTGGAGCTGCCGGTCGATCGCGTCCTCCAGGAGCAGCGAGGCGGCGATGTAGGCGCGCCAGGCGCGCTGCTCCTCGGAGGTGAGCCAGCGAGTCGTCATGTCGCCAGTGTAGGTTTGTTTCAAACTTGAACCAAGACCTGTCCAGTCCCGCCGTCCCGACCAGTCGCGGAGCGTCGATGCCCCACCCGTACGTCCTGCTGTCCGCCGCCGTCTCCCTCGACGGCTACCTGGACGACACCGGACCCGAACGCCTGCTCCTGTCCAGCCCCGCCGACTTCGACCGGGTCGACGAGGTCCGGGCGTCCGTCGACGCGATCCTGGTCGGCGCCGGCACGCTGCGCGCCGACAACCCGCGGCTCCTGGTCAACTCCGCCGAGCGGCGCGCCGCCCGCACGGCCGCCGGCGAGCCGGAGTACCCCCTCAAGGTCACCGTCAGCGGCTCCGGCGACCTCGACCCGGACGCCCGGTTCTGGCACACCGGCGGCGAGAAGGTCCTCTACACGACCGACCGGGGCGCCGAGCGCGCCCGCGCCCTCGGTCTCGACACCGGCATCGTCCCCCTCGGCCCCGGCCTCGACTGGCGCCGGCTCCTCACCCACCTGCACGACGTCCGGGGCGTACGGCGGCTCATGGTCGAGGGCGGCGGCCAGATCCACACCCAGCTCCTCACCCAGGGCCTCGCCGACGAGCTCCAACTGGTCCTCGCCCCGCTGTTCGTGGGCGACCCCGGGGCGCCGCGCCTCTTCGGGCCCGGCGGCTACCAGGCCGGCCGGCTCCGGCTGCTGGAGACCAGGCGGATCGAGGACGTCGTCCTCATGCGCTACGAACCGACCGCCCCGGGTACCGGCCCCCTCCCGGTCGCCGCCGACCACCACTGGCTGGCCCTCGCCTGCGAACTGGCGGAGCGGTGCCCGCCCTCGGGCGCGGCGTTCAGCGTGGGCGCGGTGGTGGTCGCGGCCGACGGCACGGAACTGGCCCGTGGTCACTCCCGAGAGGGCGGCGACCCGGTCGTGCATGCCGAGGAGGCGGCCCTGGCCAAGACCGACCCGGCCGACCCGCGGCTCGCGGGCGCGACGGTGTACAGCAGCCTGGAGCCCTGCGCCCGCCGCGCCTCCCGCCCCGCCCCCTGTGCCCGGCTGATCCTCGACGCGGGTGTCCGCCGGGTCGTCACGGCCTGGCGCGAGCCGGACACCTTCGTGACCGAGGCCGACGGCAGCGGCCTCCTGGCGGCCGGGGGAGTGGAGGTCCTCGTCCTCCCGGAGTACGAGGAGCGGGCCAAGGCCCCGAACGACCACCTGGCGCGCTGACGTTGCCCGGCGCCGACGGGCTTTCACCGTGTGGCGGACCTGTGCGGCGCGGGCGCCCAGGGGTGGCTGAGGGGCGGGTGGCGCGAGCGGTCCCGCGGATGGCGTACACTGGAGTCACAACGGCGCGGGGTGGAGCAGCTCGGTAGCTCGCTGGGCTCATAACCCAGAGGTCGCAGGTTCAAATCCTGTCCCCGCTACTGAAGGCCGAGGGCCGGAATCCGAAAGGGTTCCGGCCCTCGGTGTTTTCCGGGACTTCCCCAGCCTCCCGTACGGAACTCGCCCTTACTGTCGGTGAGCGAAGCACCTCACTCCGCATCACAACTGACACACCGTCAAAGCACTGGAGTCACTTGCGGAGCGGCCAACTCGCCCGATTTGGACTGGTCGTGGCAGGTAAGTCCGCGCGAAAAAGGTTAATGATCAAGTGGAATCGCTGGAATACCCACCGCGCGTCTATTAACGTTCGATAACGCAGCGCGGTCGTCCCAGCCGTCACAGAAGGCGGCTCCGTGCGCACGCGCCGAATCCCGAAAGGGAACCGGGGAACCACCACTTGGGGTGAATCGGGCGTATGCCGCCGTGGAAGCACGGCCGGTATACGCGCGTAGGAGACCTTCCTGCTCCGAACCCGTCAGCTAACCCGGTAGGCGAGAAGGAAGGAAAGGAGTACGCCTACGTGGCGTCCAACCGGCCTGCCCCCGAGGCCCCGCTCGCGACGGACCAGCGCGACACCGAGTTCTTCGGCTACGGCGGTCAGCGCACCGATGAGGGCCCGTTCCAGGAGTGGAACCCCACGGCGGAGTCCATCCGTCCCGTCCGTGGCCGGCACCGCGTCACCAAGCAGCGCGGCGGAGGGCTCGCCCGCAGCTCCACCGTCCTGGGCGTCGGCGTCATAGCCGCCGTGGGCGCGGGCGGCATGGCCAGCGCCCAGACCGGCAAGCCGCCGGTGTCGATCTCCGTTCCGGACCTTCCCTCGGTGGGTTCCCTCATCTCGGACGACGACACCCCCGAAGGTTCCGCCACCCCGCTCAGCAGCCTCGGCACGGTGTCCGCCGAGACCGAGCAGGGCACCGACGGCACCAACGGCGCCGGCGAGGCGCTGCGCGCCCGGATCCTGGCCCAGGTCGAGCACCAGCAGGACCAGATCGAGACCAAGGCCGCGCAGGACGCCGCGGCCGCCGCCGAGAAGGCAGCGGCGGAAGCCGTCGCCAAGGCGGAGAGGGAAGCCAAGGCCAAGGCCGCCGAAGCCAAGAAGAAGGCGGAGGAGGAGGCCCGCAAGAAGGCCGAGGCCGAGCGGCTCGCCGCCCTCGCCAAGCAGTACACGCTGCCGACCTCCTCGTACACCGTCACCTCCACCTTCGGCCAGGCCGGCGCCTACTGGTCCTCCGGCTACCACACGGGCCTGGACTTCGCCGCGCCCACGGGTACCCCGGTCAAGGCGGTCCACAGCGGCACGATCACGGAGGCGGGCTGGAGCGGCTCGTACGGCTACAAGACCGTCCTGACCCTCGATGACGGCACGGAGATCTGGTACGCGCACCAGTCGTCCATCGGCGTCAGCGTCGGCCAGAAGGTCAGCACCGGTGACGTCATCGGCCGCGTCGGCGCCACGGGCAACGTGACCGGCGCGCACCTGCACCTCGAGGTCCACGCTGCCGGTTCCAGCAGCGGCATCGACCCGATGGCCTGGCTGCGGGACAAGGGACTGAACCCCTAACCGCTAACCGCTAACCGCCAGTCGAAGCACCGGCAGCCCTGATGACGCCCCCCCCGGCATCAGGGCTGCCGGTTTCGCAGGTGCGGGGGCGGTCACGGGGTCCTGCCGAGCGGACGGGCCCGGCGGCCGTTCCGTGCCCGGCGCCAGCGCCCGGGCTTCCTCACGACCGGTACGGGTTGTACGCGGGGTACGGCTGATGGCCGTACCCGTGCACCCCGACCTCGTACGCCCCGTACATCGGCCAGGGCGGGGCCGCCACCGGTACCGGAGGGGCCGTGACGCGTGCAGCGTGGCCCAGCGCGGGGCGGGCCGCCTCCCGCCGTCGCCACAGTTCGCCGAGCAGTTCCCGCTCCCGTTCCACGAAGCCGGCCCCGGCTCGGCCGCGGCGGGCCCGGTGCCGCAGGAACGCCAGGGACGTCGCGTACGCCTCGTACCGCGCCACCTCCCGTGCCGCGGCCTTCCCCGCGTGCCGGCGGGCGTACCGGCGCGCGATCCGCCGGGCCCGCATCGAGCCGAGCGCGTACGGCTCCGCCGCGGACAGCCAGCCGGCCACCGCGTACGCGGGCAGCTCCTCCCGTACGGTCCTCAGCTCCCGCTGCCGTGTCCAGACCACCAGCCACGTCAGCAGCCCGAAGATGGGCACCATGAACGCCGCGTACACGGCGAAGAAGCCGTACTCGCCGAACGTCGACGAGCCGTTCCACATGGCGTGCATGCCCATCGCCAGCAGCAGTCCGGAGAGCGGGAAGGCGACGCGGCGGAGGTGCCGGCGGTCCGCCGAGAGCGCGGAGACGCCGAAGCCGATGCCCGTGAGGACGGTGAAGAGAGGGTGCGCGAACGGCGACATGACGATGCGCACGAAGAAGGTCGCCGCCGTCACGGAGGCGATGCCGGTGTGGCCGGTGAGCTGGTCGGTGCCGAAGGCGGTGCCCAGGTAGAGGATGTTCTCCGTGAACGCGAAGCCGGTGGCCGTGACGCCGGCTGTGACGACTCCGTCGATGATGCCGGTGAAGTCGCGGCGGCGGAACAGGAAGATCAGCAGGACGGCCGCCGCCTTGGCCGTCTCCTCCACCACCGGGGCTATGACCGTCGCGCCGAGTGTGTCCGCGCTGGACGGGTCCGCGGTCGCCGTCGCTATCCAGCGGGTCGCGAAACTGTTGGCGACGATCGCTATCAGCGCCGCCGCGCAGGCGCCCCAGGCGAAGCAGAACAGCAGGTTCCGCCAGGGGCCCGGTTCGACCCGGTCCAGCCAGCGGAACGCGGCTATCAGCAGCGGGACCGGGAGGACGGCCAGACCCAGCCCGACCAGGAACCCCTCCGTGCCGGTCTCCTCGCGGACCAGGGCCAGGATGACGAGGCCGGATATCGCGAGGAGCGTGCTCGGCGCGCCGTAGCGCACCCAGGGCCGCTGCCACCAGTGTGCGTGCCGCAGCGAACCGCCGACGGGTACGCCGCCGGCGGGGCCGCTGGGGTAAGGGTGCGGGGGGCAGGTGGCCACTGCGTTGACCCTAACGACGGAGGGGCGCTGTCCGCGGGCGGGAGAGGTGCCGGGTGCGGTCAGGCGCCGGTGGGGGGCTGGTCCACGTGCTGTACGCGACGGAAGAGGAGGTCGTTCACGACATGTCCCTTGTCCAGTCCCTGGCCCTCGAAACGGGTCAGGGGCCGGAAGTCCGGGCGCGGCGCGAAACCGCCGTCCGCCTGTGTGTTCTCGAAGGCGGGGTGTGCCGTGAGCACGTCGAGCATCTGCTCGGCGTACGGCTCCCAGTCGGTGGCGCAGTGGACGATCGCGCCGGGCCTCAGGCGCGTGGCGGCGAGGGTCAGGAAGTCGGGCTGGATGAGCCGGCGCTTGTGGTGCCGCTTCTTGGGCCAGGGGTCGGGGAAGTAGACGCGGAGACCGTCGAGGGAGTCCGGGGCGAGCATCTCGCGGAGGAGGATGATCGCGTCGCCGTTGCCGACGCGGACGTTGGACAGGCCGCCCCGGTCGGCGAGGTTGAGCAGGTTGCCCTGGCCGGGGGTGTGGACGTCGACGGCGAGGATGTTGGTGGCGGGGTCGGCGGCGGCCATCTGGGCGGTGGCCTCGCCCATGCCGAAGCCGATCTCCAGGACGACGGGGTTGTCGTTGCCGAACAGGTCGGGGAGGTCGAGGCCGCGGCCGTCGATGTCGAGGCCCCACTTCGGCCACAGGCGCTGCAGGGCGTCCGCCTGGCCTGCCGTGACCCTGCTCCGCCGGGGCTGGAAACTCCGGATCCGCCGCTCGAAGTGGGACCCGGCGGGGTCGGCCTGCGGCCCGTCGGGGAAGCGCGGCTCTCCCTTGGCCCGGGTGTGCCGGATAGAGGCACCGGGGTCGTGGGGCGAGGTCTCGGGGGTGTTCACGGAGTCAGACACAGTGAGGCCGATTTTACGGCGCCCGGTACCGGACGGTCACAGCGCGCTCAACGCCCTCCGCGCCACCTCCCGGCCGATCGGCAACGAGGCCGTGGCCGCGGGGGACGGCGCGTTCAGCACGTGCACCGTACGCGCGCCCTCGCGGATCAGGAAGTCGTCGGCCAGCGTGCCGTCCCGCAGGACGGCCTGGGCCCGCACGCCCGCCGCCGTCGGCACCAGGTCGTCCTCCGACACGACGGGCAGGAGTCTGCGCACCGCTTCCGTGAAGGCCCTCTTGGACACCGACCGCCGCAGCTCCCCCGCCCCGTACCGCCAGTGCCGGCGGGCGATCCGCCACGACCCGGGCCATGCCAGGGTCGCCCCCAGCTCGCGCATCCGGACCGTGCCCCACCCGTACCCCTCCCGGGCCAGCGCCGGCACCGCGTTGGGCCCGATGTGGACACCTCCGTCGATCCCCCGGGTGAGGTGCACCCCGAGGAAGGGAAACGCCGGATCGGGGACGGGATACACCAGCCCCCGCACCAGCTCCGGCCGGGCCAGCTCGTAGTACTCGCCCCGGAACGGCACGATCCGCACGTCCGGGTCGTCCCCGGTCAGCCGGGCGATCTCGTCGCTGTGGAGGCCCGCGCAGTTCACCAGCATCTGCCCGCGCACGACGTCCCCGGCGGCCGTGAGCACCGCGACGCCCCGCTCGGGGCGGCGGTCGACACGGACCACTCGTGTGCCGTAGCGGATCTCCGCGCCCGAGCCGTGCGCCAGCTGACGCGCGACCGCGACGAAGTCGCAGATCCCGGTGGTGCCGACGTGTATCGCGGCGAGGCCGCGCACCTCCGGTTCGTACTCCGCGATCTGGGACGCGCCCAGTTCACGGACCGGAATGCCGTTTTCCCGGCCGCGCTGCACGAGGGCGTGCAGGCGGGGCAGCTCCGCGCGGTCGGTCGCGACGATCAGCTTGCCGGTGACTGCGTGCGGGATGCCGTACTCGGCGCAGAACTTGACCATCTCCGCCGCGCCCCGCACCGCGTAGCGCGCCTTGAGGGAGCCGGGGCGGTAGTAGATGCCGCTGTGGATGACGCCGCTGTTGCGGCCGGTCTGGTGCCGGGCCGGGCCCGGTTCCTTCTCCAGGACGGTGACACGCGTCCCGGGCGCGGCGCGGGTGATCGCGTACGCCGTGGACAGACCGACGATCCCGCCGCCGATCACCAGCACGTCACAGTCGTATGCGGGCCGCACGAACACCACCTCCCACCTCGATAGTGCACTGCGCCACTGACAGACCCTTCAAACGCGGGGACGGCAGCTCGCCCTCAGGGGCGCGCGGAACCGCGCGAACCGCCACGACGAGACCCGCGGCTCCAAGATCACGGCAACCCGGTGGCCGGTCACGCGGGAGCCATCAGCAGAGGCCGCGCCCGCTCGCGCAGCTCCACCACCCGCGGCTCGTCGCCGTACGGCTCCAGCCGGTGCAGGAGGTCCTTCACGTACTCCGTGGTCCGGGCCGACGAGATGCGCCCGGCGACCTCCACCGCCCGCACCCCCTGCTCGCACGCCGCGTCCAGGTTCCCCGACTCCAGTTCGGCGACCGCGGAGACGACCAGGCGCAGACCGTGCGAGCGGACGAACTCCTCCGTCGGTTTCGACAGCGCCTGCTCGGTGAAGCGACGGACCTGGCGGGGCGCCTTGAGGTCGCGGTAGCACTCGGCCGCGTCGGCGGCGAAACGGTCGTAGGAGTAGAAGCCGAGCCAGCTCGGGTCGTTGTCGCCGGGGCGGGCTCGCTCCAGCCAGCTCTCGGCCGCCTTCAGGGCGCCGCCGGCCGCCGGGGCGTCACCCGCACGCGCGTGTGCCCGGGCCTCGACGAGGCGGAAGAAGCTCATCGTGCGGGCCGTCGCCAGGCCGCGGTTGCGTTCCAGGGCGGCCTGGGCGAGGTCCACGCCCTCGTCGCCGAAGCCGCGGTAGGTGGCCTGGAGGGACATGGAGGCCAGGACGTACCCCCCGAGGGGGACGTCCGCCGCCGCCCGGGCCAGGCGCAGGGCCTGGATGTAGTAGCGCTGGGCCGCTTCCTGCTGGCCGGTGTCGAAGGCCATCCAGCCGGCGAGCCGGGTGAGTTCGGCGGAGGCGCCGAAGAGGGCCCGGCCGACCTCGTCGGAGTAGGAGCCGAGCAGGAGCGGAGCCGCCTCCACCCGCAAGCACTCGGGGACCATCGACGAACGCCAGTCGCCGCCGCCGTACTTGGAGTCCCAGCGCCGCGCGTCCTCGGCGGCCTCCCGCAGCTTCTGCACATCGCTGTGGCCGACTTTGAGCGGTGCGCCGGAGCCCTCTCCGGGGCCCACGTCACGCGCGACCGAACTGTCGGCCGGGGTTATCAGCCATCGCGAGGCGGGCGTTGCGTATGCGCTCACTGCGAACGATCCGGCCAGCGACTGCCAGATGCCGCCGGACCCGGCACGGCGGCCGGCGAGGTCGAGGCGGTACAGCTCCGTCGCGGACTTCACCGCCTGGCCGACGTCCCGCGGGAAGGCGAGGCCGACTTCGGGGGCGGGGTCCGCGTCCGCCAGGCCGATCTCGTGGAGCGGCACCGGGCGGCCGAGCTTCTGGCCGATGGCGGCGGCGATGAGGTGCGGCGCCGCACCCTGCGGCACCATTCCCTTCGACACCCAGCGCGCCACCGACGTCTTGTCGTAGCGAAGTGTCAGGCCGCGCTGGGCACCGAGATCGTTGACGCGCCGCGCGAGGCCTGCGTTGCTGATTCCCGCGAGGGCGAGAACGGCGCCGAGTTTTTCGTTCGGCCCGCGTTGCTCCCTGGACATGAGCCACCCCTCGACACAGACGGCTGCCGCGCTGGCATAACCGTGCGGCATTCGTAAACCCAGCGTAGTTCGCCGCATCCCAAGCGTTAAGGGGCATTCTTCCGGTTGGCGGGATTGTGGTCCGTACTGAAGTGCGGTTCAGATACGGGCAGTTGCGGTGTGCTCCCGCTGTGTGGCCGTGCGCCCGGCCGTGCGCTCTTCTCCAGCCATCGCGGGAGCGGTTCCATGGTCATCGCGTGGGTCGGCCCGCTGTACTGGATCCAGTGGGCTGGGGGACACCGCCGCCTTCATCCCCGCGGGCGGCGGAACGGTCCGGGAGGCGGACTCCGTCTCCCGGACCGCGCGACCGGGTGGCAGTGTGCGGAGCCTGTACGGAGCGTGTTCGACGCTGCCTGTGTGACGGCGATTTGGCTGAAAATCGACCCCGCCGGTCGTGGGGTGTCAGGGCTCCGACCACGGTACTTGAGGGCGCTTCCGGCGTGTTTGGGGCGCACATCGGGGGCGCATTCGCGTCGCAGTCGTACCGGAGACATGTCGCTGGCCTGCCTTGATTGTTGGCCGTTCTCTTCCTTTCGCCTTCTCTTCCCCTCGTCACGGCTGTCGTCTTCTTCGCTCGTTCTTTCTCTCGTCCTCGTGTGCGGCGTGCGGGTGTTCGTGGTGTTTCGGTCTCCACGGGCGGCTCCGCCGGGGCGCATTGGGCGGAGCGCGAGCGGCGCGGGCACCCTCTGGAGCGCTTCCTTCATGGCAGCATGGTGAACCGGTTCGTACGGTGCACTGGTTGTCCACAGCTTGTGGAGGCGGCGATGCGGTGGTTGGTGGGGTGGAGCAGCACCGCCGCGGGAGCCGTCGCCGCCGGCGCGGCGGGGGCCACCGGGCACGACGGTGAGACCGTGCACCCGGTGGGGTCCCAACTCCTGTGGGGCGACCCCGATCCGCTCTGGGCGGTCGGCGACTGGCGCCCCGACGAGGTGCGGGTCGTGCGGGCCGACGAGCGGACCCGGATCGCCGTTCTCGGCATCTGCGGCGCCACCGACGAGCAACTGCGCGTCGCGCTGTTCGCCGCGCGCGGCGGGGCACTTCGGCATCTCACCGCCTGGCCCGGGAGCTACACCGCGATTGTGCAGGCCGGCAGGAGGATCACCGTCTGCGGCGATCTCGCGGGCGCACGGCCGGTGTTCCACACCCCGTGGGCCGGCGGTACGGCGTACGCGACGGCCGCGCTGCCGCTGGCCGACCTCGTCGAGGCCAACCTCGACTTCGGGCACCTCGCCGCGCTGCTGGCCGCCCCTGACGTGCCCGCCGCGCTGCACGACTCCACGCCGTACGACGGCGTGAAGCGCATTCCTCCGGGACACGCGCTCATCCTGCGCGCCGGGGCGCGGGAGATCGCCGGATACGAGCCCGTCGCCTCGCTCGTGGTCGCCGCTCCTCCGGCCGATCCCGACAGCGCGGTCGACGCCGTGCGCGACGCGCTCGTGGAATCCGTACGGACGCGGCTGTCCGCGCCGCGGCACGTCCCCGGGGCGGACATCGACCCCGGGCCCGTGCCCGGCATGGGACCCGCCGAGCGGCGTGCCGCGCGCGGGATGCCCGTTCCGGGGATCGGCGCGGACCTGTCCGGGGGGCCGGCCTCCGGGGCGCTGGCGCTGCTGGCCGCGGGCCTGCCCGGCATGCCGGGCACCGTGCTGGGGCACGGCACGGGCGCGGGGGAGCGGCTGCTGGCGGTGACCTTCAACGACCTCGCCGTCGCGGGGCGGGAGGCCGAGCTGGAGCGGGCCGGGGAGCTCGCGGCCAACCCGCGGCTGCACCACGTGGTCGTGGCGGGCGGGGAGGAGACCCTTCCGTACGCCGACCTGGACGGTCCGCTGACGGACGAACCCGGGCCGTGCCTGGTGTCGGCGGCGCGGCACCGGGCCCGGCTGGCGGCCGGCAGCGCGGACCACTTCACGGGGTACGGCGCACGTCAGGTCCTGGACGCCCATCCGGCGCGGCTGGCCGACCTGCTGATGGACCGCAAGCGGCGTCATCTCGTGCGGCCGGTCGCCGCGTTGGCCAAGGCCGACGGGTCGGTACTGGTGCCCGCGCGCGTGTACGCGGCGGCGCGGCGGTTGTCCCGGACGCCGTACCGGACGGGGCTGGAGTCCCTGGCCGAGCGTCTCCTCGACCACCGGCCGGACGACGGACTCGACGCGCCCGGCGGGGCGGTCGACGCCTCGCTCGCCGCGCTGACCTGGGGCAGACCCGGGCCGGCCGCGCGCTGGCTGACCGGTGAGGCGCTCGCTGAAGTATCGGTTCGTCTCCAGGCGTCCACGCACCGCTCGGAGTTGGTGGGGCCGGGACAGCGCCCGGGGGACTTCCGCGCGCGTGCGGCGCTGGCGCGGGCCGCGGCGGACCTGCGGGTGCTGGAGCAGGCCGCGGAGGTCCGCTTCCAGCGGCTGCACGCTCCGTTCCTCGACAACCAGGTCGTGCGGGCGGCCCGGGCGCTGCCCGAGGCCCTGCGGGTACGGCCGGGGGCCCGGGCGGCGATCCTGCGCACGGTGCTGGAGGGCGCCGGGGTACGGGAGCTGCCGCCCGGGTGGGGCGCACCGACCCAGGCGACGGCGGCGGCCGCCGCGCGCACGGGCTTGCGGGTGGCGGCGGACTCGCTGATCACGCTGTTCGACACGCCGCTGCTGGCGGAGGCGGGGCTGGTCGAGGCGCGGGTGGTCCGCAAGGCGTTGCGCGGCGCGGCGGCGGGCGAACCCCTCCCTCTGGACGGTCTCGCGGACCTGGTCTCCCTGGAACTGTGGCTCCGCCGCCTGCTGTCCCGCCGCGGCACGTGCTGGACGGGCACGCCGGCACGGCAGCGAGCGGTACCAGCCGGGATCGCGCCGCAGCGGGGGGCGCTGGGGGCCGGAGCCGGCGGGCGGCGGGGGTAGGGAGCAGTACCGCTTGGCCGCGCCTCGGCTGTGGGCAGCTCGGCAGTGAGACCGAGCACCTGTGGGCGAGGCCCCCGGCAATGCCCGGTCACAACGTGCCGGAGCTCGCCCAAGCGGAGCGGACGGAGGCCCGCGGCCCGCGGCCCGCGCCGCACCGGGCGCGGGCCGATGCGCCTAGGAGCACGCCTCGGGCACAGCCCCTCACCCCGGACGACGTCCCGCGCGAGCTGCGCGAGGCGCGCAGCGTGTATGCCGCTAGCGGCAGGTGAACTTCGACTCCGCCCAGTCCGCGAGGGCCAGGTCGTCGAGGGCGCCGCGCGGCTCCACGACCAGCTGGACGGTGCTGCGGCCGGTGAGGTTCACCCGGACGGGGACGGCCGGGTCGCCGCCCTCGACCAGCCCGGACCGCCAGAGCCGGACACCGTCGGCGTGGACGGAGAAGTACACCTTGCCGAGCTTCAGCGTCAGGTCGTCGACTCCGACGCGCGCCTCGTACGCGGAGCAGGGGCGGTTGAGGTCGATGGTGACGGAGGAGCGGCCGTGCACCGTGACGCCGTGCGCGTACCGCTGGTCGCCGACCGACATGCCGTACCGCTTCCAGACCCAGCTGCTCGACCCGATCCGCATCTCGGGTTCGGTGCCGTCGCCGGTGATGTCGTACGACAGGTCGCTCCACTGGTAGACGGCCGGGGCGGGCGGGGGTGGAGGCGGAGTGGGTGGGGGAGTGAGTGTGGGGGCCGGAGGGGGCGTCGGGCGCGGGGACGCGGGCGGCCGGGTGGGTGTCGGTGTCGGTGTCGGTGTCGCGGACGGTGCGGGACTCGGGCCGGTCCTGGAGGCCGGTGCCGGCGTGGGCGTGGCGGCGCCCACGGGCACGATCGCCGGAGGCCGCGGCCCGGGTTCCCGCTGCGAAGGGGCGGGTGTGGGCTCACCGGGCCGCACCACGGACGACGGCGCGGGGGAGGAAGGCGTCGCCCTCGCCTCCTCCTTCGGCTTCTCGTTGCCGGCCAGCGCCAGCACCACCGCGGCCGCGACACCGACGGCGACCACACCGGCCGCGACACCGGCCTTCAGCGGCGCACCGACCCCCTCGGAGGCCGCCGCACCACCACCTCCGGCCCCACCGGACGAGCCGCCCGCCGCCGCTCCCGCCCCGGCGGACGAGCCTCCGCCCGCCGCGGCCGCCCCCGCCGCGCCGGCCGCTCCCGCACCGGCGCCCCCGGCGATGAGCCCGGCCGCCTTCGCGTACCCGGCGGCACCGAACCAGCCAATGACGGCGACCGGCACGACGGCCGGGATGCCATCGGCCACTTCCGCGATCTGGCTCGCGGCCAGCCGGCACTTCGCACACTCCTCCAGGTGCTTGCGCAGCCCCCGCCCGGCACGTGTGCGCAGCCGCCCGCGGGCGTAGGTGCCGAGGTGGTCGGCGTAGCGCGCGCATTCCTCGTCGGCGGTGAGCGTGGCGCTGACGTGGGCCTGGAGATAGGCCTGCTTCAGGCCCTCACGGGCCCGGCTGGCGAGCACGCGGGTGCCGTTGGCGTCCAGGCCGAAGAGCGTGGCGACCTCGCTGGGCGACTCGTCCTCGACCTCGGTGTGCCACAGCACGGCCTGCCACCGCTCCGGCAGTGACCGGAAGGCCCGCATGGCCATCGACTGCTCGGCCTCGTGCATCGCCCGTACGTCGGCGCCCCGCACGAGCGGGTCGTCGTCGGAGATGCCGGAGCCGCGTGCGGACTGGGCGGCGAACACCGCGAAGTCGTCGACGAGCTGCTCCCGCCGCGCCGACCTCGTCCAGGACGCGGCGACGCGCCGGACGGAGGTGAGCAGGTACGCGCGTACGGCGTACGCGGGGCCGGCTCCGCCGCGCACGGCCTGGAGCATGCGGGCGAAGACCTCGGCGGTCAGGTCGTCCGTGGTGTGGGCGTCACGGCAGCAGGTCCGGGCGTACCGGCGCACGGCCCGCGCGTGACGCCGGAACAGTTCCTCGTACGCCGTGTCGTCGCCCGCGCGCATGCGGTCGACGAGGTCGGCGTCGGACGGCGGCAGCTCGCGCGGCGGCGGCAGGAGACTGTCCTCGCGCCCTGCGCGCTGGGCCGGGACCGAGCCGTCGGCGGGACGTCCGCCCGGCGGAACGCTTCCGCGCCCGCCCTGACTCGGCACCTGGGGCGGGAGGGGACCGCCGGTCGTGGCGTCCCCGTCACCGCTCGACTCGTTCCGCCCGTCAACGCTCATCGCGGAAAGCCCCCGCCCGCCGCCCAATCCGTCCAGATACCGGGTCAGAGTGCCACAGCGGTCCTTGGCCAGAACCCCGGAGTTCCGACCATCACTCATCTGTGGGGATTTACCGCACGTCAGTACTAGCCGTCACTCGTTCGGAGAATGCTCCTTCGCTCGGGAAAGGCTCTCTCTTTGCTCAGGGAAGCCCCCTACTTCGCTCCGGGCCCGAGGTCCACCGCCCGGCTCGATCGCTCCGGGCCCGCGGCCCACCGGCCAACTCGGCTCGCCCCGGGCCCCGCGAGCTCACGCCGGCCGGGACCGCAGGCCCTCCAGCAGGATGTCCAGCAGCCGGGCCGACGCGGCCGCCTGCTGTGCAGCGTCGGGCAGCGAGGGCGCGGCCGTCGCGATCACCAGCAGGACGTCCGAGACGGACACGTCCGCCCGCAGCTCACCCGCCGCACGCGCCCGCTCCACGAGCTGACCGACGACCTCGAGCAGCGCCGACGTCCCGGCGTCGTCCTCAGCCCCGACCGCTGGCGCCGGCGCGACCGCCACCGGCGCGTCCGGCACCAGCCGCAGCTCCGTCCCACCCGGCTGGGTCCGCTGCTGCGGCACCCGGGCACCACCGGACCCGTCCTCGACGGACACCCGCAGCACCTGAGGCGGCAGCAGCCGCCCGGCGCCGGAGGCCACCGACGTGCGCAGGAAGCGCGACAGCGCCGACCACGGCTCGTCCTCCTGCCCGAGAGCCGCACGCGCCTGTTCGGTCAGCCGGGAAGTCTCCTCCTCGGCTATCCGCCGCACCAGGACGTCCTTGCTCGGGAACCGCCGGTACACCGTGCCCACGCCGACGCGCGCGCGCCGCGCCACGTCCTCCATCGGCGCGCCGTACCCCAGCTCGCCGAAGACCTCGCGTGCCGCACGCAGCACGTGCTCCAGATTGCGCTGTGCGTCCACGCGCAGCGGTGTGGTCCGCGCACCGTCCCCGCGTCCGCCGCCCGCCGCGCTCATCGTCACACCGCCCGCGAGGGCAGATGCGGACGACCAATGAGAATCCTGAACATGCATATGTATTCCCCCGGTAATGACGTCTCCCCCCGGAGACACTCCCCGCCATGCGATGACGGGACGAGGGAACAGGCTCGGGTCTGTGGGCCCGCCCGTCGCGGACCCGGTGAGCGCATCCCCCTCCACCCCGTCGACACACGAACATAGTTGAGAGGGAGTCAATTCAGAAGGGGCAGGTTCCGCACGGAGCGCCCACCGATCGGAGTACGGGCCGCATACGTCCCGAATGTGCCCCCGCGCGCCCCCCACGCCACCCCAGCTGACCTGCACATATCCACCGCAGCCCGCTATTCCGGCCAACTCCGCGCGCGCTCCGGCCCCGGTCACACAATTCGTCGAGACTGTGGACAAACGCAAGCGACGGGTGCGTCATGGGATGGTGAAGGAACGTGCGCGCATTCTCGTTGTCGGCGGCGGCTACGTCGGGATGTACACGGCCCTGCGCCTGCAGCGCAGACTGAAACGGGAACTGGACCGGGACGAGGTCGAGATCACGGTCGTCACCCCCGACCCGTACATGACCTACCAGCCGTTCCTCCCCGAGGCCGCCGCCGGGGCCATCTCACCCCGCCACGTCGTCGTACCGCTGCGCCGCGTCCTCGACCGGTGCCGTGTCGTCATCGGCGAGGCCACCGCCGTCGACCACGCGAAACGCACCGCCACCATCACCACTCTCGCCACCGAGGAGGAGGGCACGGGCGGGCAGCGCCTGTCCTACGACGAACTCGTCCTCGCCCCCGGCTCCGTCTCGCGCACCCTCCCGGTCCCCGGCCTCGCCGACCACGGCATCGGCTTCAAGACCGTCGAGGAGGCCATCGGCCTGCGCAACCACGTCATCGAGCAGATGGACATCGCCTCCTCCACCCGCGACCCCGCGATCCGCGACGCGGCCCTCACCTTCGTCTTCGTCGGCGGCGGCTTCGCCGGAGTGGAGGCGCTCGGCGAACTGGAGGACATGGCCCGCTACGCCGCGCGCTACTACCACAACATCCGGCCCGAGGACATGAAGTGGATCCTCGTCGAGGCCTCGGACCGCATCCTGCCCGAGGTCGGCGAGGAGATGGGCCGATACACCGTCACCGAACTGCGCCGCCGCAACATCGACGTCCGCCTCCACACCCGCCTCGAGTCCTGCGCCGACCGCGTCGCCGTCCTCAGCGACGGTGCCCGCTTCCCCACCCGTACGGTCGTGTGGACGGCCGGCGTGAAACCCCACCCGGTGCTCGCCGCCACCGACCTGCCCCGCAACGGCCGCGGACGCCTCACGTGCACAGCCGAACTGGCCGTCGAGGGCGCCACGCACGCGTGGGCCGCCGGAGACGCCGCCGCCGTTCCCGACGTGACGGCCGACGAGCCGGACCGCGCATGCGCCCCCAACGCCCAGCACGCCCTCCGCCAGTCCAAGGTCCTCGCCGACAACATCGTGCACACCCTGCGCGGCGAGCCCCTGCAGACGTACGCACATGCCTACGCCGGTTCGGTCGCCTCCCTGGGCCTGCACAAGGGCGTCGCCCACGTCTACGGACGCAAGCTCAAGGGCTACCCCGCCTGGTTCATGCACCGCGCCTACCACCTCAGCCGCGTGCCCACCTTCAACCGCAAGGCGCGCGTGCTCGCCGAATGGGCCCTGGCCGGCCTGTTCAAACGGGAGATCGTCTCCCTGGGGTCACTCGAACACCCCCGGGCGGAGTTCGAACTCGCGGCCGGGGGAAAACCTCCCCAGGACCCCCCGCACAACCCGAAGGGGTCGTCCTGACCGGACCCAGGAACTCCACCGGCCGACCCGGCGTCTGACGGATGTCGGTCCGGTCCGCGCCCTGCCAGACTGGTCCACCACCGCGGGCGTGCCACCACACGCCCCGGTGCGGGCCCCCCGGGGCCCCGGCCGGTTCCGGTGCCGGCCGCCGACCACTACACGAGGCAAGGATTCGTGAACTTCACGCGCTGGAGCGCCCGGCTCCCCGGAACGCAGCGCCGCGCCGCAGCGCGGACCGAGCAGACGGCCTCCCCGGACCGGCGGGGGGAAGGCTCCGTACCCGCCGCCCGTGTCGAACAACTGACCGACGAGACACCGCGCGTACCTGCCGTCGACGACCTGCGGGTGCGCGAGGTCCTCGACCGCGTCCCGTCCCTCGTCGCCCTGGTCCACGGCCCCGACCACCGCATCGCCTTCGTCAACGACGCCTACACGACCGCATTCGGCCTACGCCCCCTCGGCGAACGAGCCCGCGAGGCCCTCCCCGAACTGGACGCCCTCGGCCTGTTCCCCCTCCTGGACCAGGTCCAGCGCAGCGGCAAGCCCCGCACGGTCAAGTCCCGCAAGGCCCCCGACGGCCGCTCCTACACCTTCACCTGCACCCCGGTCACCCAGGGCGACGGCGACAGCGGCAGTGAAGGCCGCGGCGTCCTCGTCTTCGCCACCGACGTCACCGACCACGCCGAAGCCGCCGAACGCCTGCGCGCCAGCGAACGCCGCCAGCGGGAGACCGCGGTCACCCTGCAGCGCTCACTGCTCCCCCAGGAGCTCGAAGAGCCCGACGACCTGCGCGTCGCCGCCACCTACCACCCCGGCGGCACCGAGGCCGCGGTCGGCGGCGACTGGTACGACGTCATCACTCTGGGCGGCGGCCGCACGGCCTTGGTCATCGGCGACGTCATGGGCCGCGGCGTCCGCGCGGCAGCGGTCATGGGCCAGCTCCGCACGGCGGTCCGCGCCTACGCCCGCCTCGACCTGCCTCCGCACGAGGTCCTCCAGCTCCTCGACGGCCTGGCAGCCGAGATCGACGCCAACCAGATCGCCACGTGCGCGTACGCGGTCCACGACCCGAACGAGGGCAAGCTGGTCTACGCCTCGGCGGGCCACCTCCCCATCCTGGTCCGCGACGAGAGCGGCACGGTCCTGCGCGCCGACGAACCCACCGGCCCCCCGCTCGGCACCGGCGGCTGGATGCACACCTCGGGCTCGATCCCGCTCGGCCCGGGTTCCACGGCCGTCCTCTACACGGACGGCCTGGTGGAGCGCCGGGACGCGGACCTCGACGAGGGCATCGCCGCCCTGGAACGCGCCCTGGCCGGCGCCACCGGCACGCCCCAGGTCGTCTGCGACCGGCTGGTCCGCTCGGCCGGCGTGACACCCGACCACGACGACGACGTGGCCGTACTGGTCCTCCAGCACCCCGCCCGCTCGGGCCCGGAGAGCGAGCTCTTCCGCAACGCGGCCCTGGAACTGCTCGGCGGTGTGGAAGCGGCCCCACGCGCGCGTGCCTTCGCCTCCGGCGTCCTGACCAGCTGGCGCTTCCCCGCCGACCTCCACGACCTGGGCGTCCTGGCCACCAGCGAACTGGTCGCCAACTCCCTCCAGCACGGCACCCCGCCGATGCGCCTGCGGCTGCGCCGCACCGACCGCCGCCTGATCGTCGAGGTCACCGACGGCGACGACCACCTCCCCAGACGCCGCCGCGCGGAACCGGGCGACGAATCGGGCCGCGGCATCGCCATCGTCGCCACGATCGCCTCGAACTGGGGCTGCCGCCGGACACCCGGCGGCGGCAAGGCGGTCTGGTGCGAGTTCGCCCTGCCGCGCGGGGGGATGTGACGGACGGCCGCGCCCGTACCGGGCCCCTGCCCGGCCTGGTGATCGCTGTGTTCCCGACCGTCGTCCTCGCCGCGGCGATCTACTTCGCCGCGCTGCTCGCCGCGGTCCACTCGGCCCACCGGCTCCGGGTGAGCGAGGCACGATCGGCCTGACCTGGCCTGACCCGGTCGGCCCCGCCCGGGCGCCCGCCGACGGCGCCGGTGTCTCACACGTCCGCGGAAACGGGCGCCCCGCCCCGTGCCACGACCCGGCTCTTCCCGAGCCACGGCTGATCCTGTACGTCGGTCAGCTGCCGCCCCAGCCGCACGGCGAGGACGGTGATCCCCAGCGAGAACACCAGGAACGCCACGATGTACGGCGCGTGCAGCGAGGCCCCCAGGGGCCCGCCCACCGCCGGCCCGACAGCCAGCGCGAGTTGCTTGACCAGCGCGAACGCGGAGTTGTACTGCCCGGCCATGCCCTCCGGCGCGAGATCCGCGACCAGCGGGGCCACGGTCGGTGACAGCATCGCCTCACCCAGACCGAACAGCGCGTACGTCGCCACGAACGCGGCCGTCGCCATCTCCTGGCTCCCGTGCCCGAGCCCCGCGTACCCGGCGACGGCCCACGCCACGGCCCAGATCAGCCCGACGACGGCGATCACCCGCGACCGCCTGCGCCGCTCCACGAACCGCAGCACCGCGAACTGGGCGACGACGATCACCAGAGTGTTGGCGGCCAGCGCCGTCCCCAGCGCGGACGTCGAGATCCCGGCGGCCTCGACCCCGTACGCGCTCAGCCCCGACTCGAACTGCCCGTAGCAGGCGAAGAACAGCACGAAACCCAGCACGCACAGCTGCACCATGGCCCGGTTGCCCAGCAGCTGCTTCCAACTGCCCCGCCCCGACACCACGGGCGCGTCCTCGATCCGCGGCGCGTGCGGCATCCGCACGGTCGCCGTCACCACGACCAGCAGCAGGAACATCGCCGCCTCGATCGCGAAGAGCAGGGTGAAGGAGGCGGCGCTCGACGTGTCGACGAGATGCCCCCCGATGAGGCCACCGACGCCGAGCCCGAGGTTCTGCAGGAAGAACTGCATGGCGAAGGCACGCGACCGTGTCTCCGCCGATGAGCAGTCCACGATCATCGTCGCGAGCGCCGGCTGCATCACGGCCTGCCCCGCCCCCAGCAGGGAGGCCGACACCAGCACGGCCGCCGCGCTGCTCGCGACCCCCAGACTCAGCGCGCCCAGGGCGGCGGTGACCAGCGCCGTGAGCAGCACCGGCAGCGGGCCGCGCCGGACGATGGCCCGCCCGGCGAACGGCAGCACGATCAGCGCGGCCACAGCGAAGACGGCGAGCACCAGACCCGCCGTCATGGCCCCCAGCCCTCGCACCTGCGCCACGTAGACGTACAGATACGGGACCGTGAAGCCGAGCCCGAACGCGCTGAGTGCGTTGCCCACGTGAATCCGGCGCATCGCTGCGCCCATCGCCCTGGTCACGTTCACCTCTCCCACAAGTTAGGAGTGAAGACTTCGATACTAAAGTTCGAAGCTAAAGAGTACATACCCAAGGACTTCAAGGCAAAGAACGGCCATGCCATACTGCGCCCATGGGCGACACCCCCGGCCCCAGCGAGCCGACCCTCGAAGAGCAGATCGCCGCGTACCAGCGCGAGTTCCAGGACCTCGACCCCCAGGTGGAGCAGATCGTCTCCGCCCTGTCCCGCCTGAACCGCCGCATGAACGTCGCATACGGCCGTCAGACCGCGGCCCTCGGCATCAGCAACGCGGAGTGGGAGGTCCTCAAGGCACTCGTCCTGTCCGGCGCCCCCTACCGCTTGGGCCCCAGCGACCTGGCCAAGCGACTCGGTCTGACCCCGGCCGCGATGACCCACCGGATCGACCGCATGGTTGCCGAATCTTTGGTGACCCGGGAGAGAGACGAGTCGAACCGCGTACGAGTCATCGTGGAGCTGACACCCGAGGGGCGTGAGAAGTGGCTGGAGGCGATGCGCCTGGCAACGGTCTTCGAGGAGGACCTGCTCCAGGACCTGTCCCCGCAGGAGCGCACGGCACTGGGCGAGGTGCTCACCCGCCTGCTGCGCCGGGTCGAGCACGCCCAGCCAGACGCCGGCGGACGCCTCACTGACCTGGAGTGACGCCGAGGCGAAAAGATCTTGACAGGCGCTACTTGACACCCCCCTACCGGATCCGTAAAGTTCTTCGGGTTGCCGCGGAGCCGTAACGGTTCTTCGGCAGCACTTCCGCCGCACCAGCGGCACCCAACCACTAGCAAGATCGCTCCCAACGGGGTTGATTTCGGCGTGCCCGAATTCAATTCGAATGGGGACTCGACGGCCTGAGATCGACAGAACCTCGATTTTGGAATCGCCGAGAGGACGCGCTAGGGTTGGATACGTCGGAACGGCCCAACAGCCGCGAAGACAAACCCTGCTGACAGGGAATCGGGCCCGAAAGGATCTGATAGAGTCAGAACCGCCGGAAAGGGAAACGCGGAAGCGGAAACCTGGAAAGCGCCGAGGAAATCGGATCGGAAAAGGATCTGATAGAGTCGGAAAAGCAAGACCGAAGGGAAGCGCCCGGAGGAAAGCCCGAGAGGGTGAGTACAAAGGAAGCGACCGTTCCTTGAGAACTCAACAGCGTGCCAAAAGTCAACGCCAG